>SDNL01000139.1 GCA_004524365.1 Promethearchaeota archaeon
GAGAAAAAAAGTTCCGAGAAGCCATTGATTCTATAAAAGATAAAAATATTTTACCTTCTATTTGTGGTCGAGTTTGTCCTCAAGAAATTCAATGTGAAAGTTCATGTGTTCTAGGTAAAAAAGGAGATCCCATAGCAATCGGTTCATTAGAAAGATTTGTGGCTGATTGGGAACGTGAAAACATGTTAAAATCATGTCCAGACTGCAAACCACCAAATAATATAAAAGTCGCTATTATAGGTTCTGGTCCAGCGGGATTAACGTGTGCTGCGGATTTAGCAAGATTAGGTTATGACATAACCATCTTTGAAGCTTTTCATGCTCCTGGAGGTGTCTTAACTTATGGAATACCAGAATTTCGATTACCAAAAGAAATAGTAATGGATGAAGTTGAAACCTTGAAAATGCTAGATGTAAAAATTCAATATAATTCAGTAATTGGAAAGCTCTTTAATTTAAAAGATTTAAGAGAAAAAGGATTTAAAGCATTTTTTCTTGGTGTTGGAGCAGGTTCACCAATTATTTTGAACATCCCTGGTATCGAACTAAAAAGTGTATTAACATCAAACGAATTTCTTACTAGAATAAATCTAATGAAAGCCTATAAATTCCCAGAGTACGATACCCCCATTAATGTGGGAAAAGTTGTAACGGTCGTGGGGGGTGGAAATGTTGCTATGGATTCTGCACGTGTTGCTCTTCGATTAGGGGCAGAAAAAGTGATTATTGTTTATCGCCGAAGTGAAGTAGAGATGCCAGCTAGAAAAGCAGAATATCACCATGGAAAAGAAGAAGGAATTCAATTTTATTTTCTTACAAATCCAGTAAGATTAATTGGTGATTATGAAGGAAACGTTGAAAAAATGGAGGTCATAAATATGGAACTTGGAGAACCAGATGAATCTGGAAGAAGAAAACCAAGACCCATCAAAGGCTCTGAACATATGATTGATACAGATATGGTGATATTAGCAATAGGAACACAAGCAAATTCCCTATTAACTAAATCAATCCCCAATCTAAAATTAAATAAATGGGGTTATATCGAGACAGATGAATATGGAAGAACTAATATAAATGATGTTTTTGCGGGAGGAGATATAGTAACGGGATCTGCGACAGTAATCAGTGCGATGGGCGCGGGAAGAAAATCTGCTAAAGCTATTCATCAATACTTACAAAAGAATCATTCATAATTTCTCTGGAGTGCCAAGAGAACATATTCTGAACTTTTAAGAGGTTATAATAAAAATAACACAATTTATGGAACAAAAAACATGTTTTGAACTTTAGGAAATCGAGAATCCTAAATAAAAAGAAAAATTAAACCTTTAGTTTTAATAAGTTTTATTGAAAAATTACAACTTCTTAGTTAGATTTGAAAATTTAAAGCTTAAAATGTTGCGTTTTTAATAAAAATCTATATTTAAATCCCAAATGTTTCCCATTATTAATTTAGTAAATCTATTTGTATTTATAATATCAAAAATATTATATTTTCCCAAAATATTTTATTTAATATTAAAGATTAAATAATACTTTGAGGAAAAAGAAAAATGTCACTTGATCCCTTTAAAATTGCACAAGAACAGCTAGCTAATGCGTGTAAAATAAAAGACATAAGTAATGAAGTATTTAATGCTCTTGCAGAACCAGAAAGATTCGTTCGTATAAGAATCACCCTTAAAATGGATAATGGAGCTCTAAAAACTTTCACAGGATTCAGAAGTCAATATAATTCAGCTCGTGGACCAATGAAGGGAGGAATTAGATGGCATCCCGAAGAAAGCGAATCTTTAGTTAAAGCTTTATCTGCATGGATGACTTGGAAAACTGCTTGCGTTGATATCCCATTAGGAGGAGCAAAGGGAGGTATAATTTGTAACCCGAAAGAATTAAGTAATACTGAGCAAGAAAAACTCGCAAGAGATTATATTCGCAAGATTGCAGACTTTATAGGCCCACAAATAGATGTACCCGCGCCTGATGTTTATACAAATCCGCAAATAATGGCGTGGATGATGGATGAGTATGAGACAATTTTTAGAAAACATTCACCATCTGTAATCACAGGAAAGCCATTACCATTAGGAGGGAGCGCTGGACGTTTTGTATCGACATCCAAAGGCGGTAATTACTGCATTCGAGAAGCTGCTAAAGATATGGATTTAAACCTTAATGGAGCAACAGTTGCTGTACAAGGGTATGGTAATGCTGGTTCTTGGGCTGCGAGATTGCTACACGATGAATACGGATGTAAAATAATTGCTGTATCAGATAGTAAAGGAGGTATATATAATAAAAATGGTCTAAATCCTCACAAAGCCTTCGAACATAAAGTGGAGACTCGCTCAGTCATAGGAATGAAAGGAACTGAAGATATCACTAACGAAGAAATTCTAGAATTAGAATGTGATGTATTAGTTCCGGCCGCTTTAGAAAACGTTATAACGGAAAAAAATGCTCAAAATATAAAAGCCAAGATTGTTGCAGAATTAGCAAACGGTCCTACTACTCCTAGAGCAGATAAGATCTTATTCAAAAATGGAATACACGTAATTCCTGACTTCCTATGTAATGCAGGTGGTGTAACTGTTTCGTATTTTGAAATGGTACAAGGATATTATCGTTATTTTTGGACTGAGAGAGAAATCTTTGAAGCATTAGATAGAGTTATGACTAATGCATACAATTCTACTAAAGAAAGTGCTGATCAACACAATGTTGATCATAGAACAGGAGCATATCTTATATCTATTGATAGAGTAATTGAAGCGATGAAATTAAGAGGAAGACTTTAATCCTTTAAGTTTCTTTTTTTATATAACAAATTTTTTCTCTTTAATTCTTTTTGATTTTTTAGAGGGCTCCAACTTAAAATAATTTACTCAATTCCTTACATTTTATTAATATCAAATTATAATAGAAATTAGCAATTTAAATATTCAATAAAGATATTTTAATGATTATTTAATAAACATTTTATTGGTAAAAGGTTCTCTTAGGATGGAAAGCGATAATAAGTTATATGATGCTATTAAACATTCAAATATTGATTTGATATTATCAGTTCCTTGTAAAATGCTGGAGGGATTAATAAATTTGATTAATTTAAAGAATGAAATAAGGCATATTCCCATAACGAGAGAAGAAGAAGGAATTGGAATTGCTGCAGGCGCATTTTTGGGGGGAATAAATACTGCCATTCTTATGCAGAACTCTGGAATAGGGAATTCAATTAATGCTATAAAATCCCTCCTCGAAATCTATGAGATACCGCTTGTACTTTTTATGAGTCATCGTGGGGCAGAAGGCGAGAAAATAAGCGCTCAAATTCCAATGGGTGAAATAACATTTCCTTTGCTAAAATGTATAGGAATGAACTTTTTGATGATTGATTCTGTTCAAAAAGTTGATCTTATCTCAGAGTTTATACTCCAACATAGAAAATTAAATGAATCAGTTGCTATCGTTCTTGAAAGAAGCTTGTGGAGGACTTCAAAATGAAACGTTATGATGTACTACAAGAGATTGCGCCATTTTTAGATAATAAATTAGTGATTTGCAATATTGGAATCCCTTCCAAAGAATTATATGATATTAGAGACAGAAATGAGAATTTCTATATGCTTGGTTCAATGGGGTTAGCATCATCAATTTCACTCGGTCTTGCACTGGCTAAACCAGAAAAAAAGATTTGGTGTATTGAAGGTGATGGAGCGCTTCTTATGAATCTTGGGAGTCTAAGTACCATCGCTAAGGAAAATCCTCAAAACTTAACTATGATCCTAATTGATAATCATGCATATGGTTCTACCGGAAATCAAGAAACCCACACCAAATATAAAACAAGGCTAGATGAAATAGCAAAAGGTTGTGGATTTCAATCTGTTCATAGACTAGAAAAGAGACAACAGATTAAACCATTCTTTTCTGATCTTATGGATGGGTGCCATTTCATCTTAATTGAAGCTAAACTTGGAAATAAAAAATTGAAAAATATTCCACTTAACGCTATAAAAATTAAAAAGAGATTCATGAAATCCATAAAGTATTAAAAATTTTTAATTTCTTGTAAAGCTTGAACAAATTGTGTGTCTATCCAAGCATTCATTATGTTTATTAGAAGTTATTTATTAATTTTTCATAGTCAGAATTAACCTATAGTTTAACTGCAAATGATTCACCCCACAATTCTTATCATTAGTTTAATAACTTTTGCCATCATAATAATTAGCTATTCGATAAAAAATGCTGATTTTGTAGCCATCTCTTTACTATGTGGATTTGTGGCAGCCACTATTGCGGGATTAACCTTAGGGATTGGTATTGGAACTTTTGTCGATTACATCGCTTGGGATGCAATAATTATCATATTGAGTATGTCAATTATTACTAAAATTGCAGAGAATTCCAATATTCTTGAATACCTCGCGGTGAAATTATTTAAAATCTCTAATGGAAACAGAAGGATCTTCTTCTATCTTTTGTGTATAATAACCACCCTTTTGGCAGCAATTATCACCGATGTTGTAGTCGTATTAATCATTGGACCAGTAGTAATTCGCTTATGCCATTTTTTAAAGATAAGAGCGGGTACATATTTAATGGGTATGACGATATGTATTAATATCGGTTCTATTATTACCCCATTCTCTTCGGGGGAGAACATTATTATCTCTAGTGAATTTGGTTTAGACACGCTTTATTTCATTCAGAATTATTGGATCTTCTCATTTATCCTATTGATTGTGACCGTAATATTGACAGATATGCTACTTTTAAAAAAAGAACCAGCGATA
>SDNL01000140.1 GCA_004524365.1 Promethearchaeota archaeon
TACGTTTCTTCTAAGTTTTTAGTCTCCGGGTACTATTTCTATTTCTATCGCCGACACATTACTTTCGGTACCATCTTTATTAGTCAGCTTCTCGGTTTCTATTTTTATATCTCCATAAGTTGCGCCTTTAGCAAATTTTCGTACGAGAAGTTCTCCCACATCAACTGCACGGGAGATCGCCCTTCCTCGTGCTAAAAGTTTGGCACGCTTTCCCTCGTTAAGATTAGAAAGAGCAGACATAACATAACTCATGGACCTCTTCTTTCCTATATATACGTTCATATCATCTGAAGACACTTTTCTATCACCAATATTTTCTTAGATTTTTTCACATTTAAGTCTATATTCGTTCGAATTTTTTATTATCGAATCAGTTAATATATTAGGTGTTATAATTTAACAATATTTTAAAAATTATGTAGAACTTTTTTGAAAATTCTACTTAGAGAATACTTGCTATCAAGGTATTTAAAGTTAGATATAATGGCACTTATAGGAATTGCTCAACCCGATCTTCTTGGTTCTGAGATTGGAAAAGCATATATATAAATCCACCCTGATTATGAATATAAAAGTGTGGAAGCTCTTGAAAAAGTCATAACTGATTATGCGAGAGAGATCTTAGCTCCCTATGAGGGACCTCAAGAGATTCAATTTATAGAAAATATTCCACTCACAGCAATAGGTAAAATTGATAAAAAAAGACTTCGGAAACAATTAAACTATATTCTTTTTTTTTACTTTACTTAAAGTTTTTAATGAAAGATATCAAAATCCGCTAATTGTCCTATATATATTAAAAAAAAGAAAATAGGAAATAAATTTAATTTATATAAAGCCTAATAACTTCATCGCTTCTTTTGAATCTAATAACGGTTCAATCTTGTATTTATAACCTTCAATCAAAGAATATCGATAGAAACGCTTAGTAATAGCTTCGATCCCTTCCTTTATTTTGTCATCATCGCATTCATAGATCCCATAATTTTTATAATCGCCATCTTGAACTACAAAATGGTGGACAGTATGTAAAAATGGAGGATAATCGGGAGCATTTCCTTTAGTATACACTTCAATAAGTTCGGGGAGCTTCCACGGAGGGTAAGTTGCTGTAACCATTATAAATGCCATTTTTTTTCACCTTGTTATAGACTAAGATTTTTATTTGGACTTTAAACAAATATTAAGATTATAGTTATCAATATAAGTCTTTCTGTTAGAGATGTGAATAGAAAATCAAATCTTAGAAATGTTGAAATCTACCGTATATATTATAAGAACCAATCAACAATTACATAAATAAGGGAGTTAAATGAGAATATTAAATCCTTAAACATCTTTATAGAGCAAAGGAGGAAATCTGAGTTTGAAAAAGTTTAAGATATTTAATAAAAACCCTTAAACCAAAGCTAAACGTTGGAGTAAACCCGTAACTAGTAAGGGGAGGGCGATGGTCGCATCACACCAGACACTTATATATCTTGAGTCTAAAGAATATTTACCCCAAGATTTTGACTCAGAAATCGTACATCCAGATAATCCTCCATCATATTCTACCCCTGTATGGATTCTAACCGAATAATTATATCCCATAGTTTCAATTTTATCTAATTGGTCTAAAAGGGGAAATACTTGTTGAGCCCAATTACGAGGTACACCTCCGCCAATTATAAATGTTCCATATTCCTTTGAGTGACGAATAATGTCTGCAAAATTAAGGACATCTTCAAGGATATCTAACTGAAACTCAAAACCTTCCCTTGCTGAATACTTAATCAAATTAAGTGCGAATTCAGAGTCAGAAAAAGCAGGTGTAAAAATTGGAATATTATTTTTTGCTGCGAGAGAGAGTATGCATCTTTTATCAATTTTCTTACCTAATTGATAAAACAATTGTGAAGGTGTAATCTTAACGCTTTTCTGGGGGAAAAGATTTCGAATTATATTTAAAATTCCTTGTTCTGCTTTTTGATAATTATCTTCGGGAAGAAAAACATCATATATTCTATTAATTCTATTTTCAAACAGATCTTCATCATCCACATTTGCACTCCCAATAAAATGACCGACGTTAGAGAAAACATCTACTAAATCGTGGATGATATTTGCTCCTGTCGACACTAACACATCAATAAGCTTATGTTCTAAAAGAGTGCAAATCAATTCTCCCATTCCGGCTGGTATCATAGCGCCACTCAAAGTCATAACTGTTAGAATATCCTCATTAGAAACCATTTTATACAGAACTTCTAATGCTTTTCCCAAGTTTCTGCCTTGAAATCCACAATTTTGAAGCTTAATTAAAAAATCGTCAATTTTAACAATCTTTTTTGGGTTAAATGGGATTATCTTTTTGCTGAGATAATCTCTCTGATTTTGATTATACATTTTTCTTAAATAATTTTTATATTTCTTATTTGAGGTAGAAATATTTCTAAGATTTAAATATATCGATAATAGATCTAAGAATCTTTCTTAATAAACAAGCATAGCGATATATTTTATAAAAGCTTTAATTTATTTGTAATTTGTAAAGGAAATTGATTGAATGGAATTAATTGAAATGGATTTATTATTTTAATCATTTAGAGATAAATATTTTAATTTTGGATAATTGATATTTATGAGCGATTGGTTAAATTTAAATATTTAGAAACATAACTATATTATTATCTATAAATTTTTAGAATAAGTGTTTATATTATGTCATCTGTCCCGAAAAAGGTATTTTTTGTGAAAGGTAAAGGATTTCACAAATCTAAGCTCGCTTCTTTTGAAGAAGCACTTAGAGACGCTGAGATTGAGAGATTTAATTTGGTACAAGTCTCATCCATATTTCCTCCCTTATGTATTGAAGTGGATAAAGAATTTGGATTAAGAGAATTGAGACCCGGACAAATTGTATATACAGTCTTAGCAAAAGCGAGTTCAAATGAATATAACCGCTTGATTTGTGCCTCAATTGGAGTTGCAAAACCGGCAAACAAAGTTCAATATGGCTATTTAAGTGAGCATCATACTTTTGGTGTAAAACCTGAGAAAGCGGGGGATATAGCAGAAGATTTAGCTGCTGAAATGTTAGCAACTACTCTGGGAGTCCCCTTTAATCCTGAAGCGGATTATGATGAAAAAAAGGAAACCTTTCACATGAATGGAAAGATTATTGAAACAAAAAGTATTACCTCTTCAGCCACAGTCAGAGAGGAGGAAGAATGGGCAACTGTGTTAGCTGCCGCAGTATTTATTGTTTAGTTTTATCTTTCCTTCTACTTCTATTTTTTAATCTTATTATTGTTTTTTTTTGAAGAATAATGAAAATCTTATTAAAGATTAAAATTTCTTAGGATTATTATTCAATAAAAATAGTGAGGGCTTAATATGAATGATATAACAAAATTAGAAATACATAGTTCTGTTTTATTAATTACAGGAATGATCTTAATTTTAGTGTGGTCATTTTTTCGTTTAGAATGGTGGTCGGCAGTATTTGGATTTCTTGCCATTTTCTTTTTAATCGAAGCAATTTGGCATTATGGAGTGGCGGATTACAAGAGAATTAAAAAGGAAGCTTAACATAGAGATTTATTTAAAAAAGCTTTCCCAAATATATATTTTTTTTATTAAAAGTTAAGATTATTAAGAGGAGTTAAGGAAAATATAAGATTGATTTGTTTTAACTAATAACTTGATTTTTTTCTAAAACCCATTTGTCGATCAAAAATGATTGAAGATGGTCTGTTTCTGTTGAAAAATCATTATGAACTGTAGATTTAGGTATCCATGCTTCAAGTCCATCTTGAAATTGTATTAAAAGTGCTTTTTTTGTAGCCCGGCGTATCTCTCCTCTAACATTTCTAGCTTCTGAATCCTTTTCATTAGCGAATTTACCGTATGATTTGGAGTTTTTAATTGAAGGTCTTTTAGATCGAACAATTTCTTCTTTCACATATACATTTTTTTTATTTAACGGGTCATATTGGTTTTCAGAATCATTTTGGTTTGAAAGATTGAAACCTGAATGTTTAATAGATTTCAAATTTTTATTATCACTTGATTCTAAATGACGGGGCACAGAAGTCGCTTTATTCGATGTCTCAGTATCAGTCTTAACTGGCTTTGATACGTTTTCTTTTTTCTTTGAACCCGTTGCAAACTCGATTTTTTCTTTGAGTAAATGATCTAATAATAATGTAAATATCTCAATTTGGGGTGATTTTAATTTCTTTGAATAATCACCAATGTTAATCCAGAGTATATCATGACTCCAATTAAATGAAATATTTGTCCCTTCATCCTTAAAACTGTGATAGGTCGACCATGATTCTATTTCAGCTTTAAGGACTTTTAAAATCATTACCATTTCACCAAGAGACATCTTAACATACTTTCCCTCTCCTTGGGAGGGTTTTTCCCATAAATTATCTACTTTACGCTTAATACATTTAAGAAAGATGAAATCCTCATATTTCGAAGTACTCTGAACGAAAACCGCTACATTCTGTCCAAAAAAGCTCTGATCATGAGTATTTGTCATAAATAATTTTATTTTTTTAATTGAGTATTTTTTTTTGGATTTATAGTAAAGATTGCAAGTTATAAAAATAAAAATACTTTTATAAAAAGAGAGAGACACAGAATTTTTTTATTTATACTTAAAAACAATGAAGAATTTGATAATGTATTTATGTATGATCAAATTATACCAAAAAAATGAATTATTTTAAATTTTTAATTATATTCAATATTTTATATATTCATTAGA
>SDNL01000141.1 GCA_004524365.1 Promethearchaeota archaeon
ATTTATACTTTTATCTACTTTAAGATTAAATAATTTTTATGAAATTAAATATACTTTGATAAAAAAATAAAAAAATGGAGAAAATATGATAATTACATCTTATGGATTTATTTTTTTAATAAAGGTTCATAAGTCCGGTAATAATCTTTCTTCTAAAAATTTAGGTAAATAAAATCCCAAAAAGAAGAATATACTACTTAAAATCATAAATGAGTGCTTTAATTTGTATAGTTTTGATTATAATATTAATATTTTATTTTTTCTATTTTGAATTTATTCTAAAAATATTAATCATGACAAGAAGTGTTAAAAAATTGGTCTAAATTTTTAATTTGGAATTCTAATCTGAAAATAAATGGAAACTTCTAGTTAGATTTAAATAAAAATGTCAAGATTAATATATTTTGAATAAATCTAAAGGCTTTAAAGAATATACTATATAGAAGATTTATTTAAACCATAAATAAGTCCTTAAAGTCCTCACTTACATATTTGAGTGGCTTTAAAAGTTATAGAAAGGAAAAATGAAAAAGAGAATAATAAAATTAAAAATGAACTAAATTCTTTCAAAATGTGATAAGTATGAAAAGAAAATTTTTATTAATTGGAATAGACCAGTCCATACCATACCTTCTTGATAAATATCTTTCGGAAAATAAAATACCCAATATTGGTAAATTGGTACAAGAAGGAGTAAGTGGGAAAGCATATTGTTGTCCACCTTGCGACACACCAACTAACTGGACTACTATTGCCACTGGAGCAACAGCCGCAACTCACGGACAAACAAGTTTTTATGTGCATATCCCGGGGGAATCTTTTGAGGAAGGTTTAGAAAAGAGGTCAAGATCTCAACTTTCTAAATTTTGTAATGCAGAATATATTTGGGATGTTGCCGATAAAGCTGGAATGAAACCTTTGGTAATCAACTATCCAAGCGGATGGCCAGCACACTTTAATGAGGGGGCAATGGCAGTTTTAGCTTGGCCCATTCCCGGCGCGCTTCCGCGAACATTACATCCAAAATCTATTAAGACGTATTCTTTTGATGCGGAAAAAAAGGAAAAAAGAATTATTGAATCATCTGGAGAAATTGGAGAATTAAAAAGTGAGAGAATTCCTTTGAAATTTAACTTACAATTTAACTTTGCTTCTCTCAAAAATCCCGTTTCTTTAAATTCCTATATCGTTGATTCTGAAAACAAAGAGTATGATTCTCTAAAAATTCAAAGTAATGTGAAAGAATCGCTATATATTATAGAAAATGATGGTTGGAGTGATTGGATCCCAGTGGAAATGGAAACCGATGATGGCAAATTACAATGCCTTTTTAAAGCTAGGATAATTGAATTAAAACGTAATGGTCATAATTTAAAATTAGAGCTTACTCCTATCTATAATACTAAAGGCTGGACTACTCCTGAAAGCTTAGGAGAACAATTAGTAAAAAATGTACTTAGTTATGATTTTTCAGTTCAGGAAGAGGAGATCGAATATAAGATTTCAGATGATGTAGCTTCTTATCTTGAATATGCTCAGAGAGAAACTAATACAATTGGAAAATCCATTCGATATATAAAGGAGACTATGAACTGGGGGATATGTTATTTCCATATCCATCTCCTTGATAGCGTGAACCATAAAGAATTAGCATATACAATGAACGACTCTCCAATATATTCAGAGGAGAACAAACAATCTGCTAATGAAAATATTGAAAATGCTTATAAAATAATAGATGGATTGGTGGGGTATCTTATGGACTATGTTGTTGATGAAGAAACCATCGTTGCTTTTGTCTCTGATCACGGAGCAATGCCAGCATGGAAAATAGTAAATCTTCCTTTAGCTTTTATGGAAGCCGGGTTATTAAGTTATAAATGGAATAGATCTTCAAGCCAATTTATCGTAGACTGGAAAAATACATATGCATTTCCTTACCATGAACCTCCCTTTATTTGGATTAATTTAGAGGGGCGAGATCCCTATGGAATTGTTAAAAGATCGCAATATGAATCCGTGCGGGATTCCGTAATCGAATTATTAAATTCATTGAGAGATCCAAATACAAGAGATAAAATCGTTAAACTTGCAATGAAAAGAGAAGAAGCAGCCGTTTTGGGGCTAAATGGAGAGAGAATAGGTGATGTAGTCTACTTCCTAAATCCTCCATACCAAATTTATGATGAGGTTTTAGAACAACTAAATCCATCAAAAATTTCTCCAAAATATATGGCGAAACCGCTGGTGTATCCTGCTGAACACTGTTTTGGAGCACATGCCTATTATTTGCCGACACAAACATTTGGAAATTACTCAAACAGTGTTCCTATAATATTAAAAGGCCCTGGATTAAAAAATGGATTTGAATTTAAAAACCCAGTTAATCTAATTGACCTAGCCCCTACATTTTCACACCTTTTAGATATTCCCAGACCAAAAAATGCACAAGGAAGAGTATTATACGATTTTTTTGAATAACATGTACATTTAATTAAATCTTTCTTATTTATGGTAAAGTATTTTAATATGTTTTAATACATTAATGAAAAGGAGAAAAAAAAGATCTTGACAAGGCCTATATGGTTTGTTTTACTATTAAAGAAAGCATTTCCTAGTATTAAGATTCTTGCTAAATTAACAAATCTTCCCCTGATTGGGAAAATTTTTGATCTCTTACTCTTCAAAGAAGATGATATTATTTATCTGCCTAAGGATAATGTGATAGAGGTAAATCAGAGTCTAGAAACACCTGAAAATTATGCGATTCCATCGAAAATCCTAGAATATTTTATTGAAAAGGCGAATTATCATTGGATTATGGATTTTTGTATATGTCGTGCCAGTATGAAATGTGAAGACTATCCTATTAATCATGGGTGCCTTTTTCTTGGAAAAGGCGTATTAGATATCAATCCAAAGCTGGGAAAGTTGGTTAGTAAAAAAGAAGCACTCGAACATCTCCAAAAAGGAAAGGAAGCGGGATTGGTTAATATGATTGGCCGAAATCTTCTAGATAAACAATGGTTAGGAGTAAGGGATGGGGGAAAGTTATTATCAATCTGCTTTTGTTGTCCTTGTTGCTGTTTATGGCAAGTAGCACCTATTTTAGATCATAAAATTGGATCAAAAGTTAAAAAAATTCCCGGTGTGAAGCTAATAGTAAATGATAATTGTATTGGGTGTGGAAAATGTATAGAGAATGTTTGTTTTGTAAATGCAATTTATATAAAAGATAAAAAAGCTCATATTACAGAAGAATGTAGAGGTTGTGGTCGATGTGTGGAAATATGCCCAAATGATGCGATTGATTTGATAGTGGAAAATAAGGATTATATAAATAAAGCAATTAAAAATTTAGATAGACTTATAAATGTGAAAGATTAAATTAATAGTTTCTATTTTATTTTTGAATTATTCAATATTCTTTATTCAAATGGGAAATATCTAAGCAGAATCACGGTTTTCCCAAAATATATTTTCTTTTTTTAGATTTTCGAATCGTGTCCGATCTTTTAGAGATGAGGCAGCTTGTACTACTTCCTTAATGCTATGGAACACTGGTATATAATTTAATTCTAATGACTCAATTATCATTTGATATTTTTCAACATATGGAATAAAAGTAATTATAGGCTTCTCCTTTTCAGCTACAACATTTGAGATACGTCTGCCAATTTGGAACGAGATATTTGGGGGATATGGTAATAATAAGAGCAGAATGCATTCAATTCTATCAACCTCAGAAAGATATCTGATCACATTTTCAATATCCTTATCAAGAACCGAACCTGTCAGATCTATTGGATCATTAAAAGAGGCAATTTCTCTGGCAACTGGATTCATTAATTCATACATTTCTTTCTTTTCCTCATCTGAAAATGAAACTGCTTTTAATCCATAATCCTTTAACATATCTGCACAAAGAACACCATGTCCACCAGATACGGACAAAATTGCCACATTTCCAAATGTAATCGTATTAGTTCCGAAAGGATTCTTTTTATGTGATAATACATCGAATACTTTAAGGCTGGTTAGTAATTCCCGTTCCGAATGAGGTTGCATTACATAAAATTGTTTTAATGCCCCCGAGAGTATCCTTTGATTACCCCCAATGCTTGCTGTATGGGATTGAGTAGCTACTTTTCCTTGTTCGGTAGTTCCGCCAAAATATGTAATTACTGTGTCTTCTGACATTTTTGCTAATTCTAAAAACCTGCGTGCTTTACCCGATTGAAACCCTTCTAAATAAAAGGCGATATTGCTTGTGTCGGGATCTATTTGACTGAAATACTCTAATAACATTGTCTCGTCAACTACTGCTCTATTTCCAATTGAAACTGCTGTAGAAACACCAATATTTCTTTCTTTAAATTTAACAAAGAACTGATCGACAAGAAATCCTCCGGACTGACTTATTAAAGCAACTGAGCCCCTTGGAGGGCGTGTGATTCTTTCTGTCGGGAGAAATACAGTATCAATAAGTGGAGGCGAATATACACCAATACAATTAGGTCCTAATACAGCAATATCATTTTCGAGAGCAATTTTGGTTAATTCTTCTTGCCTTTTAATACCTTTTCCCCCGATTTCAGCAAAGCCCCCTCCAATAATTATAGCGGCAGGGATATTTAATTCAGCACATTCTCTAATATATTCTAATGTATCATCTGGTCCCACTGCTATAACTAAAATATCAGGAATTTCTGGTAGGTCTCTTAAGGTCTTATATAGAGGTATACCTTCC
>SDNL01000142.1 GCA_004524365.1 Promethearchaeota archaeon
ATATTTTGATTCTGGACAAGCTCTTGATCTAAGTATTGCCCGATCTGAATTAAAAGTTGTCGAAAAAGAAACTCTTGATTATATAGTCGGTTCACTCGCATTACCGAATTTAACCGAATCTGACGATCTTCACTGCTTAGTCCATACAGATGGTTGGATCATCTGTTATTATTTGAAAACAGAAGCCACAAGTAAGATTGTAGATTGGAACTTTTATTCTGATGGGATTTTAGAAAAAACTAAATTACAATTAGGTTTAGAGACTATGGCTAATGCTTATTCTATAAGTGTTTCGAATGCTTATTATTATCACTATAATTATCAGAATGCGAATAAATACACGATATTAATTGAGGAAACAGATTATTATCGTACTAGCGACAGTTTTATTTTGTATTTACCGTCTGAATTTACTTATTATGAAAATTCATGGAGTTTAAATGGTGAGTATACAAAATATGGCGCCTTTAGTGGAGAATTGAGTCCGGGCACGAATCATACAATTACAGTTGAATATGCCAGATTAGGGAGTATAAGCACTGGATATACATATCATTATTATTTGGATGTGGATGGAACAAATATAGATATAGTGGAAGATGATAGTGAGGGATATGGAAGAGCTGCAATTGTTTTGGTTTATTATGAACCTTAACCCAAAATATGAAATGAGTTGGATTAAAATATTAAGGTTTTGAATGTACCCAAAAATTTGAGAGATGTTTTCAAATAATTTTTTAAAGAGGAATAAAGTGTTAACGAAAAAAGAAATAAAAAGAGCAAGTTTATTAGCAATTTTAGTTATTTCATTTACCCTAACAAGCCAATTTGATTTTATCAAACAAGTTAAGGCTCAGGAAAATATTGTAGTTGATGATGCTGATGAAATAGTAGAGTTTGATCTGATAAACTCTACCTCCTTAGATAGTCTTTTAGAGATCATGGATCCGAGTATTATTGTGGAATATGTGGATACATTAATGGAGAATGATCTGCTTAATTCTTCCTCGTTAGATAGTCTTTTAGAGATCATGGATCCGAGTATTATTGTGGAATATGTGGATACGTTAATGGAGAATGATCTGCTTAATTCTTCCTCGTTAGATAGTCTTTTGGAGATTATGGATCCAAGCATTATTGTGGAATATCTTGATGCGTTAATTGAGAATAATCTCCTAAACTCCAGCGAGTTAGACAATCTCATTAAACCATATAATTTTGACGATGATCCTCGATTTTTAAAAGTGTTCTTGATTAATAAATGGTTTGATGTAGGGGATATTGACATAAATATAAGATTGAAGATGCTTTTACCTAAAGAAAATGACGGTACCCTTTTTAAAGAAGCTGTAGAAAGTTGGGGTGTTGAACTATACGATTATCAAGATATCCCTTTCTGTTATTTACTTGAAATAGGTAATTTAACAGAATTTTTTGATTTTCTTCAATCAAAAATTCCAAATATCATTACAAATGAAATAATGGATTATATTTATAATTTTTATTGTTATGATGGTTATGCTCGCATAGTATTCACATCCATGTCTAATATTGAATTGACATTAAATGATTTGGCAGATTTAGCTAATTTATTCAAAAGTTTAGACGAAATCACAGTAATTGATACTCCTATATATGATAAATATAAAGATATTTTGATAAAATTTTTTAGCAGAGATCAAGGAACGAATCAATATAAAACTCAGCTAGCACTAAAAGATGGTTTTAAAATATTTGATGTGATTTATTTTATCGCAGAAAAGGTGATAGAATCATATAATGTTGAGATGAGTTTGATAATAATTGACAAGGGTTCAATTTCCTCAAAAACATTTTTCGATATGAGAAAAGGTTTTGACAAAATAAAATTTTGTGTAGATTCGTTTAAACTGATATATAAATTATGTATGGCAGCCCTTCAAGGAGGAGCTAATCCTTTAACAGATTTACAATTTGCTTCTAAAGCTTTTACTTATTATATGGATTATGTGGTACATTATAATTTAGGTAATAATCAATATCTTGATTTTTTATATCAAATAGCAGAATTTTTTGATCCTCCAACCGCAAGAATCGATTTACAAATAAGAGATTTAGATACTAACCAAATTTTATTAGGATTTAATCCTATAAATAACGAAACCATTAATTACTTCAATCAAGGCTTTCTTGTTGGAAATCTTTTCTCTAAATTTTTATTTTTGAATCTATCATTATTTCCTGTGAATTTGACTATCATTAATACCCACTTAAATTCAAGTGAACCGCTAATTTTTCTTAACCAGACTCTAAGTTTTGGAATTACAAATTCGACTTCTACTGAAAGCATTTTTACATATCTAAGTTCAAATTCATTATTTTATACAATACTAAATTATTCTGAAACAAGAGGATTATTATATAATCTTCTCAAATTAAAAATTCATGAAGTAGATGAAAATAGCATAAAAGTTAATATTACTGACAATAATGGATCTTATGTTGAAGATGTTTCTTTTAAAATTTTATATCGAGAAGAAGAAATAAATGCAACAATTCTGAATCAAGAAGAGGGGATTTATGAAATCATACCTAGCCTAGATTTTAAACATAAAGAGATTTTAATTTTAGTGGAAAAAGAAGGCTATCTCTCAAGTTCAAAAAGTGTAATTTTGACTAATTGGGCTATTGAAGGAGGTTCAAATCCTCTTAACATTCCTTCTTACGATCTTTTTATATTGATTGTTATGTATCTTGGGGTAAGCTGTATATTCCTAAAAAATAAAAAATTTGATATTAATTAAGTTCCACAAATAATTTTTTATGTTTCTGTTTAAATTCATATTATTCAATAATCAATAGTTTTAGATTCATTATTCACGCAAAATTTTTTCTTATTAATCTTATGATTTCTGTTTTTTGATTTAAGATAGATTAATTCAATTTTTTATAGAAATAAACTTTAAAATCAATAAGACCTAATTAAATTTAGAATTATTATGAGAGATATTGAAAATTCCATCCGAGAATTGAGTAAGGGATATGCTCCTCAGCGAGAAAATGCGAAACCTCGAATAATGAAAGTATATGACAAAACATTTAAACCTCTCTTAAATAGAAAAGATTTAGATGATTTCTTTGATCTCTATGAATATGACGACCCCATCATTAAAGCATGGGCTTTTTTAGGTATATATCAAATTTTAGAGAATAAACAATATTTATATGGGGAAGCCAAAGAGAAGTTGGAAAATATTGTTGTAGATATTCTTGATAATAATGATAAAATTAGTTATTATAGTGGGGATATCGAAACTACCGTCTCCATTAGAACACATCACGGGCGAAGAATAAGTTGGCTACACCCAGATATCGTCTTTGAACCTGTTTATGAATATGTCAAATCAAAGGCTCCTGAAATGGATAAAGTAATTGGTGAACTTTTAGAAGAACTCCTCTCTAAAGCAAATGATCCTAAAGTTGAAGATTTATTATTAGAGTATGCTCAAAATATCTATTCCAATGATATTGAAGGGAAACACGTCATTCTTCAAGGATTCAAAAATTTTGGAGAAAATACAGATTTAGCCCATAAAGAGCAAGTCACAGAAGTCTTTAAAACATATCTACAAGATTTATGGCAGAAACGTAAAAGTTCTAAAAATAATAAATTATCAAATAATCAACAGGAGTTGGAACATGAACTTATCAAGATTGGAGCACTTTTGGATCTTGAACTTGAATCTGAAACTCTGAAATTTTTGGAAAATTTAAACGGTCCTTTTGCCGCTCTTGATCAAGTTGCAGAGCATTATAAAAATAATGAAACTTTTCAGTCTCTTCTAATGGAAAAATTGGGAAATACCACTAATCAGCGTTTTATTAAGGATATTTTAAAAGCAATTTCTTTAATCAAAGATCAGATCCCTAATTGTCAAGAACTTGTCATTAAAAAAATAGAGAAATATGAGTTTGCGGACACGGGCTTAATTATGAATTTAATGGAGTCTAATCTTCTAGATAAGAGTATTCTTTTAGAAATGCTTAAACAAGGGGAGAAGTGGCAATTAGAATTCGTACGAGAATTCCTGAATCTCTATCCTGAGAAATTGGATGAATGGAATGATTTATATGACGAGGTTTCCTCAATCCTAACCTCTTTTCAAGACGAGAGTTCTGATAAAGATTCTGATTCTGAATTTTATCAAAAAAAAGAATTTGCTTTAAATGTGGTAATTGACCTAAAACATCCGAAATTAGTCCAACATTGCTTGACCAACTTTTCAAATTTGGATGATGATAAGCTACGGAAAATGGCGTTGTTTTCTATCATAACCTTTGGAGAGGATGATCTTTTATTAGATCTCCGAAAATTAATGGAACAAGACGAAACAACTCAACAATACGTTAAAAGGTTCTGGAATCAACTTGAACGCCGTGATTGGAAATTTTATTATTAGTTTAAATCTCTAGAAAAAAATCTTATTAAAATTTTAGAATATTTCAAGGGAGTTCTTAGGCCCTCTCTTGGAGGCTCTCCCTTATATCTGTGGCTTAAAGAACAACGTACTAAGACCACAAATCCCTGTTAAAAGTATGTCTTTTGGTATTCCTCACTCCCTTGAAATACATAATAGGATTATGA
>SDNL01000143.1 GCA_004524365.1 Promethearchaeota archaeon
ATCCTGGTTTAAAACTTTCAATTACTTTTTTAATATCCTTAAACTTCAGAATTAAATGCCGAAAAAAATTTTTCAATTTTGGTTCGATTCTATCGGATGTGATAAGGTTGCGCCCTTTTGCATGTCTTAAAACGATCTCTAATGCACATTTAGGACATACAATCTGATTTTTAAAGGATTTTATTTGATGTCCCCGTTCCAAAATCTTAAATTTCCTTTCATTTAGGCAATTATTACAAAATGTAAGCGAAATGATTTTATCTTCATTCACTTGAAAACTTTGTAATAACTGTCTTATAGGTTGTTTCTCAATTTCACTCGCTCCACTTGAAAATGCTATATATTTATTTTTATCGGCTAATATAAATTTTCTAAATATTTTTGGATCAATCGGTTTTAGATTTCCATCTTTTAGAATTTTATCAAATTTTAAAGGGCGAATTTTATTTTTAAAATCTAATCCTAAAACGACTATTCCTTTAAAAAAAGGTTTACTAATATATGAAAAAGATTGCTTCCCCTTTTTTTTTAATGATTTAAGATAAAATAAATTTACATTATATAATATATCATTCTTTTCAGTTCGCTCTCTGTCTAAGACAATAAAAAAATCTCTTTTAATATTTACCATGTTATAAAAAGGGAGAAGATGATTTCTTCTTAGATAATAGAGTATTTTATCCAATAAAGATTTTATCCATTATTTTAATTATAATGCATTAGTTTTGGAGATTAATTAGAAGGGAAATTCAAGAGAATTAATTTTTTATTCTTATAAGTTAATCTGAAAAGGAAAAAAGAAAATGTAAGATTAAAAACCAAAAATCTGTTTTATCCGATCATAAATTTGCTTAATCTCTCTAAGCTTTTGCTCATCTCCTTGATTTAGAAAATGTTCTATCCATTGTGGTAATCCCTGATTCTCAATCCATTGCAAAAAATACTGGACATTTGTTTTTTCTTCTTCTGACATATTTGATTAATAGGAATTTTTTAGTTTATAGTTAATATTTAGATAATACCAAAAATACTTAAAATTATTTATTTTCAAAAGATAAAAATTCTTATTAAGTCTAGTTTTTAAATAAAGTCTCTATTTTTTTGTTTTTCTTTTCTCAAGAAAATCTTATTTTTAAATATTAGTATGTCTTGGGATGATAGTAAGTATAATTTTAGAAATTTTGGTTTGTAGATCAACTAAGAATTTTTTAAAAGAAATAAACAAAAGGGAAGATATAAATTACTATTCTTAGAATTCTTTTAATTTTATAATGAAATTACTACCTTGCGTAGAATCACCTTTAACGCGGTCTTCAACCCAAATCTGACCATTATAGCTTTGTATCAATTTTTTTACTAGAGATAACCCTAAGCCTAAACGATTAAAACTCTGAGACTCTATGTTGCTTGCATGAAAAATGGTTGACTTTTGAGAATCTTGTATGCCTACTCCATTATCCTTAAATTGAAATTTAATTAGCCTTTCACCATTAAGATACTCTTTTGAGATATCTATATCAATTTTTACTATGGGATTAGAATTATGTTTTACGGCATTATAAATGATATTGGTAAATACATCTCTAATCAAATTATTTGCTTGAGCATATAGTTTATCATGATCACTTTTAAATGAAATTTTGATCTTTCTTTTTGGAAAATTATTCTTGATATTATCAATAGAAAATTTTAATTCCACACAAACCTCAATTTTTTCTAAATTTTTGCTAATCTTATCTATTGATGAAATCTTTCTTATGTTTGAAACTAAATTTGCTCCACGTTTAACTTGATCTTCTATTATGTCAAATAGATTTTGAATATCCATAGTTTTTTTAGAATTTTTCATATTAAATCGACAAAGCTCGGATGAAGTTAAAATACCTTGTAAAATATTACTTACATCATGAGCAAATACATCTTTATAAAATTCAGCTCGGTTATATGCTTCTTTATACCTTTTCTCTGAATTTTTCAGCGCAATTTCCGATTTTACTCGCTCAGTTATATCTGCGTATGTACATAAGATGCCGACTACTTTCCCTTCAGAATTATGTAAGGGAATTTTATTTGTATCTAACCATGCTTGTTTTCCATCTGCTTGAAGCTGTGGTTCGATAATATGATATTCTGGTTTATCGGTATCCATAACATATTGATCAATTTCATAAAATGATTCAGCTTCGCTAACTTTCCATGGAAGTTCATAATCAGTTTTTCCCACAATCTCTTTAGGATCTCTTAAACCTGCCACTCTGGCAAAATTTTTATTACAACCCAGATACATAGAGTTCTCATCCTTCCAAGAGATTAACTGTGGGATATTATCGATAACTAGTTGGAACATTTGTTTGTTTTCTCTCAACTGAATTTCTTTAATTTTTTGATTAGTAATATCCCTTATAATACATATAAAATACTTGTGGTTCACGTTCTTAGAGGAAACCTTACTTAAACTCAACTCTCCAATAAAAAGATTGTCATTTTTACCTTTAAATTTGTATTCTACCATTTTAATGCTTTCAGATACTTGCAGTTTACCTAAATCTTTTTCTATAATATCTCTATATTCAGATATAGCTAATTGGCTGAATTTTTTTCCAATTAATTCCTCCACATCATTTATATTAAAATAAGAATTGGTATTTTTTGATGCTTTCACAATTTTCCCATCTTCATTAAGAATAAATATAATATCTGGAAAATCTTCCATTAATACCTTATAAATATCACTCTCTATTGGATCTCCATTGTTTTTTCCAAGTTGTTCAAATTTTTTATTATTCTCTTCCATTTTATTACACTGCTCTGACTTAAAAAACTGAGTTCAACTATATTTTTCATTTAATATAATGATTCTTATTGAATTTATATGTTTTTTATATAATCAATAAGCAATAAGTTTCCATTTTGTAAAAAATCTTAATTATTCAGTTGTTCTTTTATCAATCGCATTAATTCCTCTTCTGAATATTGTATATCTTGAGAAGGCGTATAATCCCCTTTAACCTTAACTTTTAGCCAATTCGGCATGATCCAAGCCAATAAAAATCCAATTGCGAAAATTACGCCTAAGATTGCCGTGGTTCCAAAAACAATTAAGCTAATTAAATTATTTGAAGTCCCCCATTGAACACCAGGGGGTTGGAAAAACTCAGGAACATTATTAAAACTGATTATCAAAGAAAAAATCCACAATAATCTATATCTCAATTTAATCCATGGTGCGATTTTATACTCCTTCAATCTTTGGTAAGACTGAAAGGCAGCCCATGCAAGCCAAAAAAACGTTAAAAAAGTGTATAGAAAGTCTAAAGCTACTCGAAAATAATATACATAAATACCGAGATAAATCTGGATATAAAGTAATAATATTTGAATTAAACCTAAAATGATAACTGAAAATAATACAATATTAGTATAATTTATCCATTCACGCTCTTTTTTTTTATAAAAGGTTAAATTTGTGAATATTACGGTTGATAAATATGCAAGATAAACAAATGTTTCTTGGAAAACCTCACTAAGATTGAACACAAAATAACCAATAAAGCCAATTGGTAAACCAATAAAACCTATAGACGCTATAATTATGTTTGTCATCTTAATTTGTAGACCTCGGATTAGGAGGAAAATACCTACTACAAAGACAATAATAATAAATATTGCATTAAGAATAAGGAAAATATGGAATAAGATTAAATTTAACAAACTATACACCTCCTATTGTGATAAGTGATTGATTTTGTTTTAATTCTTCCAATAAATTCTCGACTATACTATCATAATTAACCACATCTAAATTTTGCAGCCTATTTCTAAGAGATTGATTTAATATCAACTTAAAATCCTCATAATTTAATTGAGATATCGGTTTAAAAGGTCCAAATTCATCTTTTATAGATAACTTAATTAATCCTCTTGCGGCGGGGGGACTTATGTTTAGAATAACTGCTAATTTATTCCCTAGAATATTAATGATTTCCATTATCCCTGCCTCCTAAAACTTGTTTTTTGATTTTATCCAGAAGTTCTCTTTCAGATAATATATCTTCATTTTTTGGTTCATATTCGCGATTAAAAAACCCTTTAAGAAAATTTGGCATAATCCACGCGAAAAGATTGCCAAATGAGAAAATAATTAAAGCTGATGCCACAAATATGAATAAGATTGGATGCACTGCTTCATACCCTCCTTCTAGAGGGAAGAAAAAGTTGGCGAAACTACTTAATCCTAAAAATAATGCTGAAATAGCAATAAACAAGTACCTTTTTTTTATCCATGGTTCTATATTATAATTTTTTAGGTTATTATATGTAATAAGGGCATTATATGCCAACCAAAACATCGTTAAAGAAATTTGTAAAGATATAGTAGCAATATAACTATAAAATATAGGAATTAGAGATATATCAAGACTAGTTTTTAAGGGTAATCTTAAATCATATAACAAATCGTAAATAAGTTCCAAGACTCTTAAAATGATATATATGAGGATAATTATTAGAGGCAATTTACTTCTTGAATCTTTATAAAATGTAAATTTTACGAAAATTAATAAAAATAATAAACAAATCTGAGGAAGAATAATATGAAGTA
>SDNL01000144.1 GCA_004524365.1 Promethearchaeota archaeon
CCAACTCCAAATAAATACTCGAACCTTTCTTTATCCTTCTCAATTAAAATCTTATAAATATTTAGCGACTTTCTATATTGTTCATTTAAAAAATAAGTGTTTGCCAGAAATCTCCATGCTTCAATATAATTCGGGTCAATATCGAGGATGATATTAAACGCTTCAATAGCATAAATATATTTTTCCGATTCTTTATAAGCGATTCCAAGATTATACCAAGCATCTAAAAATTTATTATTTTTGTCAATAACATTATTCAATATCCTTATAGCACGTTCATATTTTTCCTTGTGGATAGCAATAATTGCCAGTGAATTAAGAGCTTTAAGATCTTCGTGGTAGAATTGTAAGATTTTATTGCAGATTCTCTCAAGCTCTTTGTAATTTTCGAGCTCTTGATAAATTATTCTGGAAGCATGCAATGCATCTCTATATCTTGGATTGATTTCTAATGCTTTTTCATATTGTTTTAAAGCGTTTTCTAAGTCTTCGATTTTCTCATAGCAAGAGCCTAATAAATAAAAAACATTAGGATTATTAGGAGTTTTTTTTGTTAAAATTTTAAATATTTTTATCGCTTTTTCATATTTCTTGGTATCTCTATAAGCGATTCCTAAGGAAGTTTGAATAGCAGGAATCCATCCTTTTATTGATTCTTTATTATTTATCAATTTTCGTAATATCTTAATTAGTTCATCATATTTATCAAGCTCTATTGATTTGATTGTCAAATCTAAGATAAAGTCCATATCAGAATCAATGATAGCGAAATTTTTTTTATTTAAATATTTTAAAAGATATTTTAACGCTAAAGAATATTCATTTTTATCAAAATATTTTTTACTTAATTCTAAGAAATCTTGGATTTTTGTGTCCTTTTCATTAGAATTCATTATATTTATAAATTATTAATATTATGAAAATTTTAGTATTTTTATTGATTTCATAGAATTTAGATTCAAATCCTGTTCCCAAGATATTAATCTTCTCATAATTAATAAGATTAGTTGCTAAGAACTTGAAAATTCAGATTAGAAGTAGAATCTAAAAAATTTAAATTGATTAGATTCTTAAATTCAAATTAATAGAATATCAAAAAAGACAAATTAAAAGAAATGAAATCAAAAGTAAAAAAAGGGATATTATTTTCATTTTTAATTAGTTTCATAATATTTATAGTTGGCATTTCCATCTCTTATACTCTCACTTACTTAATTCCGGGAGATCCCGCCCTTATCATCTTACCAGATCATTTCACAGCAGAAGAATATTTAGCCGCAAAAAAAGAATTGGGACTTGATCAACCCCTCTTTCTTCAAATTTTGTTATATATCTTTAAAATTATAATTGGAAATTGGGGTCCAGCTATTTTAGGAAACACAGGTGAAGTGTCTGGAGTAATATTTCTTTTAATTCCAAGATTAATATTTAGAATGATGAATCCTTTAGTTATAAGCATTTGCCTAGGTTTGATAATAGAAATATATTTAAGAAAAATTAAAGCTAGAATTAGTAAAAACATAGTTCTAAGTATTATATTCCTGGTATTTTCGTTATCTTTTATTATCTTGGCATCATTTGTGTATCTAAATCTTTATTTAGCAAGAGATTTCTTAAATTTTATCTCATCGACAATTATTTTTATTCCAATTATAATTCTTTTTTCATATTATAAACCAAAAAATAAGGATATAATAAATGACATATCATCAAATTCTATTTTTATTTTTTTGGCCTTTAACCTAATTTTTTCTTTTTATTTCCTTAACAACTTTTTTTTTTATAATAATGGATATAGTTCCTATTTATTTCTAGCGTTGGCTGAATATGATTTTTATACATTAAATAGTCTAATTATTATTATTATTATTACTCAGGCTATTATTATATTTGTCTCAAATCTCTTACTTATTTACACTAAACATTCTAAAAAAATAGATTCTGAAGATTCAGAAGCTAAAAATGAAAAATCTCAGAAAAATGAAATAATTAATAATTTTAATAGCGATGAGAAACGTTTGGAACTATCAAAAAAAGAAAAAATAAAATCATTTATTAAGATTCCATCATCATTTATCGGAATATTGTTTTTATTTATTTTAGTAACTCTTATTATATTAACTCCTTTTCTCGCACAACATTCACGTCAAGATATTTTAACATCATTTACAGAATTTTATAATCTCTCTCTATCACAAATGCTAGCTCTAATTTTATATGGGCTCCAAGATTCTCTTCTTTTCGGATTTTTAAGCTTAATTGTTAGCTTAATTATAGGTTCAATTTTTGGTTTTTTAATTCAAGGAATTGGTATGATTTCAGAGAAAACAAAAAATATCTTCAGAATATTTATAATGCTCCAATTATTCCCAATTTATTCTATTTGTGGAATTTTGATGATTATACTGTTAGGAGATATTTATATGGTTCGAATAGGTGTAATTGTATTTTCGATTTCTCTTTTCTTCGCTCCTCTTTTTACATATTATATCTCTAAACCAAAATTAAAGAAAAATAATTTATATAAAGGGTTCAAAAAAATTCTCGAAAATATTCTGATTTTAATTCCTTTAATTATTGGGCTTGCTATTATCCTAAATAATATAGTTGGTGCCTTAGGTTATCAAGGTTCATATTATGGATATTTCATAAATTCTGGTATTTTTGAAATATATAATGCATTTTTTGGGATTTTATTCCTTTCTCTAGCTATCTTTTTGGTCTCTTTTCCTTTCTTTCTAATTTATGAAGGATTATCAGCATATTTTAATAACCAAAAAATAGAAAAAGAAAGAAATTTATCAGTTAAAAAAGAAATTCCAAACGATAGCTAAGAGATTTTTCAAATTTTTTGTTATCATAGTAAAACTTACTCAATTCTAAGAGATAAATTGATTTTTTTATCTTTTTAATTACTCTTCATTATCAGCATATACTATTATTTGATATAAAATTTTTTTTGAATCTTTTATGCCTATGGGTTTTAATATGCCTTTGGATTCTTCTTTATTTTTTGTTTTATGATCGTGAACGCATAAATAATGCTTATAATGAATTCTGGGATCCATTTATGCATTAAAAGAACAATTATTGCAGCAATGAAGGAGCTTGCTGCACTAATTGAATAATGAATTGCATCCCAAGGGTATCCGATATAATATAAATAAATTTGTATGATCATTCTCAAGATGTTTACAACATAGAAAATAACTGATGAAATCACTAGAGATTTTGTTTTTCTCCATAAAATGTCTCTGTTAGTTTGTTTATCTCTGCTATGTGGAGTAAAAATGATGACTCCGGCAAAAACACATATAGCTTGGACTCCAGTACAAAATGTCTGAAAGTTTATAGGAGATAAACTGCCTATATTAACGAAACTCCAATGATATACCCCTCCCGGATTGTATTGAGCTTCTACTCCTATATTAAAGAGGAGATTCAAAAAATATACTGTTTGTTTCACAACAATTTCGTGAAGCCAATAATTTAATTCTAAATCAAAAAATAAATAAATAAGATATGCAGAAATAGGTGCGCCTATCGCTAAGCTTAATAAAGATTTAATGGAAAAGCTATATTTATTATCCTCATATTCGATAATAGGTTTATTTCTTTTAATTTCTTCAGATGAAGAATTTTGAGAGGGGCTATCATGTAAACTAAAGTCAGATAAATAGAATTGAAATCGATTTAAAATTACATAATTTAATATAACGAGCATGGGAAGCATAATAATTGGAAAAAAAATTCTACTATTTGATTCCATAAATGGTTGATATACTCCAATAATAAACCCGAAAAGCAAATTAAGAGTGAAATAAACAAAAATTAATAATTCTTTACTAAATTTGAGTTCCCGTCTAAATTTATATAATTTGACTAAAAATAAATTAAAAATAAGACACAAGAAAATAAAGAAATATAAATAAGAGCCTTCTGGAAAAAAAATCGAACCAAAATATCCTATAAAATAGATTATAACTAAAATTAAATTGAATAAAATCCAAAATAGGATCTTTTTTATTAGTAATCTTTTATCATACATGAGATTTAAAGGTATAAATGAGTAAGCATTGAAATATTCCATTCCTAAAAAAATTTGTACATCATCTTATAGAGTTAAATAAGATGATATCATAAATACTTAATAAAGCGAAACTTTGTTCTTTTAATTCTTTGCGAATCTGCCATAGAAATGCTTTCCAATAAAGATGTCAATGAATTGACCTATATAATTCAAAACATTGTGGTAAAATCATGTTTAAAACAAAATATAGATTTGGATCAAATCTCAAAAAGAATCAAGAATGTTCAATATAACGCAAAGACTTTCCCTGGGTTATTCATACACTATTCAGAACCTAAATCTCTTGTCATTCTTTTCAAAACGGGAAGATTAGTTATTACGGGACTCCTTAAGTTTATTCATATTCATACTGCAATGGAAAAATTAATACTCGACATAACTAATAATACGGATTATAAAATTAACATCGATTTGCTCACAACAGAAATAGTTAATATCGTTATTACTGCAAATTACTATAAGAGAATAGATTTGAATTTGGCTACAATAAGATTAA
>SDNL01000023.1 GCA_004524365.1 Promethearchaeota archaeon
AAGGGGGTATTTCATATCCAAACACTGCCCGTGGACTAAGAGCATTTGGGGATATTTTATGCCCCTTCTTTACTAACTTAATCGCAATAGGATAGGTCGTTAATTTTAGGTTATCGCTAAACTCTTTCCCAAATTTGCGATATTTCTGTAATTGTTCTTTCATAATAAACACGTTAGAATATAGAAATATGCGTTAGATAAATATTTAAAGTTTAAAAAAACTACAAAAAATTCAATACTTACTAATTCAATAGCTTAGTTTAGAAGTATTTTCATTTAATTCGAATCAAGTTCCCTTGTGATTGTGAAATAAAAGTTGGAGCTTTAAACTCCTCCTTCCTTATATCTAATAACTGAGATTTTGAACTTCTTTTTATATATCATTAATAATTTTTAATCGTTTCCAACTCAAAGTAATTAATACTATCCAAATCGCTCCAGAAATCAGAGAAAGGACATATAAAGACAAATCTAAATTTATATAGGACAGATAACCGGCGAGAATAGGGCCAATGAGATAAAAAATGCCCGTGAAACTTTCTAAGATCGCAGAATAGATGGATCGATTATGCTTAATATTCAAAATCAAAACTAAACGCAATGAGATTCCAAAAAGCATACCTGTACAACTCCCAAGAATAAGAAATAATATTATAAATATCAGATAATTAGTATTTAGTCCAAAAAACAGAGTAGTAATGAATAAAGGGATAATAATAACTACATTAAAGAATTTCAAATGTTTGAGCGAAATTGAACTGGCACCGATGATAGCAATACTTTGAGTGAGCATAAAAAAGATAGAGGCGATATATACTGTATATGTGTCAAACCCCAAGACTTCTGACTTGATAGGAAAAATAAAATTTATAACACCACGAGTTAATGAATATAACATAACCAGTAAAAAAGGATAATAATAGGGAAATTCTATATTCTCAAGAAGTAAACCGTTTTTCTGTCTTGAGGAATTCAATACATCCTCTTGAGAAATATCATGATGACTCGTCTTAGAAGGTTCAGCCAAAGTATTTTTATATGGTTCTTGAAATCCAAAAACCGCAATTACTACATTAATAACTAGAAATATTGGTGCAGAGTAAAATATAATAGTTAAATCTTCTATAAAGAAAGTTAAAATCGCACCCACTATTAATCCCAATACTAATCCCATATTCCATGAAAAATTATATAATGCAGTTAATTTTCGATGCTGATGATAGATATTATCAGATATACTTGCTTGAAGATTTGTCCAAAAGATCCCCACAATAAATCCTTCACATAACCGAGCAATGAGGAAGGGAATTGGTTGGAGAGTGATGTAAAAAATTAGCTGGGTTAGTAAAGTACCTACCATTGCTATTATTATTCCTGTTTTTCTGGGAATTTTATCTGATATCTTGCTAAAGATAATTGGGGAAACTGTGTATGTAATGGTTGAGCCCGCAGTTAAAAGCCCAATAAGTTCTGTTGCCACCGCCCTTCGGAAAAAATAGATGGGAATTGCCCAACCAATCATGTTTATGTTCATGGGGTATAAAATAGATAATAATATTACAGGCCAAAAACGCCACTGATGCGAATGTTCCGTGTTCATTCTTTCCTCGATTTTAAAAGTAAATTCATAGAGCGATACTAAGAAAAAAACCCTTATTATAGGTTTAAAAATGAGAGATTCTAAAAAAAAATTTGTAATCAAATGGTAATTTTTACTGAAATCTCTACTATTATGTTTCTCATAATATGGCCATTATTTCCGATCATTTATCCCCTAATGATTCTTCCTGTTATCATACTCATTGATATGAATTACTCTCATAGAAAAAGATATATGCAAGCATTTGCCCAAAAACTTAATATATCGGGACCTTTGAATGACCCGCTTTCTTAATCTTGAAAAATGAATTTTAAGTATTCTTAATTTGATGTTTTTGCGTCCTAGATAAAAATATTATTCTACATTGAGGAACTTTATTACTTTCCTCCCCCTTACTTTAAAATGCCTGTCGATGTACATCAGAAGCGCATGAGGAATGCAGTTTTCCTGTGAATGAATGTGAAGATATGGAAAAGGAAAGTTAGTAATTTCACTAAAATTAATTTTTTTAAGATCTATATCAGTTGGATATATCTTTTTCCCACATGCGGGACACGTCGCTAATAATTCATCAAGTTTAGACAGCTCCAATTGATTTTCCTCGCCCTCTCCCAGGATTAGGTCTGTAAGTTGTAGTTCTGTTTTGGAAGGCACGTCCTCTCCATCTTTAAGCTTTGAAATCAATTGAGACCCATTTTTCTCAAAAAACCACGTAAAATCATCAATAATTGCGCCCTTCACCTGGTCAGGATCATAGATAAGACTCTCATTTATAAAATTCGAAAATAAAAATCCTTGCTTATAACACTCGAACAGCGGGTATTTGAATTTCTCTAAAAAATCGTGTTTATCTTTAATTTGTACATTAATCATTACTTTATTTTTAAGTGAAACTATAAAAAGTACTCGTTTTATAGGGATTAAGAGCGTCTACAATTGAAATATTGAACAAAGTAAAAATAAATGGTAGATGAAGCCTTGGTTAAGGAATTGGTCTTTGAAATGAAAAACTATCCCAAATCGCTTCAATGATAATATAATATTTTTATCAATTCATCCTTGATAAAATGACGATTTTTGCTCGAAAAAAGGTAAGTATTTAAAACCTATAATGTGTTATTTTTATTTGTTCAAAATGTTTTTTTGAAAAATTTTAAAAAAAAATTTTAATTATAAGAAACATACAATTATACATTAATCAATAAACATAATTGTTAAAAACTTCAAAAGTGAAAAAAAATGGTAGATGAAGCCTTAGTTAAGGAACTAGAAGAGAAATTTGATGCTGGCGCAGCTGCGGCCGACCCAGATGATGCAATTAAATGCTTCGAATTATTCGCTCAAATTGCTGAAGAAATGGAAGACTTAAAGGAAGAACTCGAAGACATGGATATTGCCGTCCAAATGATTTTAACTGATGTTGATAAAAAGTTTTGGGTTAAAGCTGGTGGCGGAGATCTTGAATTTGGAGAAGGTGAAACCGACAATCCAAGCTTTACATTCTCAGCAACCAAAGAAGTAGGCCTTGGAATGTTATTTGGTGAAGTAGATGCCACAAGTGCTTACATGGCTGGAGATATTACAGTAGAGGGCAACCTTCAAGACGCAATGGCGTTCCAAGAGATTATCGAATTAGCCATGGAAGGTTTTGAAGACGTGCTTGATGAGATGTAAGTTATCTCATAAACTTGTAAATATCAACGCACAATAAGGTCAAACCTTACTCTGATCTTTTACGTAAAAGATTAGAAAAACTTAATATTTTTTTTTTATTTTTTTATTGATTATTCTCTATTCACTCAAATTTAGAATTTAGGTTAATATTGAGTAGATGAGGATTGAAAAAGATATACATTTATACTTGTGCTTAATGTATCTTGTTACGTAAGAATAATTAATATTCTCGATCCTAAGTAATGAAAATTTATATAGATCTTAATTAACAATTTTAGAATTGATTAATTGGTTTTTAAGATCACTTGTTCAGTGAGATTAGTACTATTATTCACTAGTGCCTTAAATAGGAACCATCATTCTTTTTCATAAGATAATTTTAGAGGAATACAAAAAAATGATAACACATCGTCTTAGTGGAACTTATTATGAGATGGGACTTGAATTGGGGAAAAAGATCGGCACATTTTTTCAAATTCCACCCATATCAAAAGAAGCTATATATTTTGCCCAAGAATGCAGTCCTATAGTGGAAAATTATTGTCCTGAAATAATAAAAGAGCTTGAAGGATTAGCAGAGGGTTTAGGAATAGATCTTTTAAAATTAGAAGGTTTCATTTTAGCTCTAGGAAAGGATATGATGGAGGAAAGTAAAGAGATGATGGCTCAAGGAATCGATTTTGGGTGTACCTCGTTTGCTATTTGTGAAGAGAACACCTCCGAAAGAGGACCTCTTTTTGGTCGGAATTATGATTGGCTGGAATCATTCGCACCGTACTTTACGATTACATATCGTGAACCCGAAGGGGGAATTCCAAACATAAGTTTTACAGATCACCCTATTGGCAATTATGGAGGTGTCAATAAAGAAGGGTTGGCGATCAGTATACATGGTGTACCAGAATATGAACCAGAATGGGTACCTGGGATAAGAATGAATATAATTAGTCGTTGGATCCTTGATATGTGTACAAACACTAAGGAAGCATTGAGATTTTTTGAAGAAATTCCACATATCTGTGGTCATAACTATTTAATCGCCGATCATAACAACGATTTAGCCAGGATTGAAACCGCTGCGGAAGATATTATAATCACAGAACCAGAAAATGGATTCATAGTGTCGACGAATCATGCTATCTCACCTCAAATGAAAAAATATTGTAAGCAAACGTTTATATTTGACCTTAGTGTGGAAAGATATAATAGAATTGTAAACTGGTACACTAAAAGTCAGGGAATGATATCAACAGAAATGATAAAACATATACTTTCAGACCATGAGGAAGGAGTATGCAATCATTTTGAATATGGGGGAGAGATGACAAGTACCATCTGGTCTTGGATTGCTGTATTGGGGAGTAGTATAATTGAGGTATGTGATGGAGCACCGTGTAAAAATGAGTATTCTTCAATGAAGTTATAAAATTATTTTAAGTCAATTTTTTTGTATTTTAAATTATAAGTATCAAAAATAAAAGCCTTCGAGTAAATATCAGAAAATGGAATCTGATGAAGTAAGAAAAATAATTGCAGAAAATATAGAAAGCTTAACGAATTTACTATGGGCAGTCTCTCAAGAAAATCGTTTAAAAATTCTCTCACTTTTATTGGAGCGAGATCAGAAATTCCATCAACTAAAAGAAAGGATTGACATCAGTAAAACTACTTTAGCAAATCATCTTTCTATTCTATTAGAGAATAGTTTAATTGACAAAATCGAACGCGGATCCTATAGAATTTCAGATGATGGGAAAAATTTAGTTCTTTCAATAGTCAAAAGCTTTAGAAACTCACAAAAGCATACCTTAGAAATAAGGAAACACTTATGGGATAAATATATACCAACCCAAACAAAATTGAAAGAATTAACTCATAGTAAGTTAATTATAGAAAATCCCGCAGAATATGTGCCAGGATGGATCTCATATATTTCTTCTGTTACCGGAGTTCTCAACTCATTAAATAAAGGAATAGATAAAGTAGATGTTGCAGGCTATACGGGATATGCATTCTTTTTTAATGTAGCAGAAGGAATTACCGATCCTTCCAGTCCTACTTGTATTCAACCAATGGAAGTTTTCCATAAAGGGATAAAAATATTCGGATGGAAAATCCATGAGTATTTCAAACCACTTTCGAGAGAGCCAACAGAGCTACCTATAGATCCAACATTATTAAAAGAATTGTTTAAAAGCGTAAAAAAAGGATTAAAAAGAACGTATAAACCCATTATTCTTTGGGGTATTCCCATTCCAGAATATGGGATTGTCAATGGGTACTCCGGCGATAAATACATTGTAAGCACGATGAGGTCTACCGATCCAAAAAAGATATTTGGCTCTGATAGTAATATAAAATATGATGAAATTGTTTCTCCTGGTAGATTACAAGCCTTGTTTTTTGAAAAAAAAGTTGAAAAAAGTTTAGCTAAGAAAAAAGCGGACTTTAAAGCAATTAGAAATGCTCTAAAGGTTTCAAGGCTACACCAAAAAGGCTCAGGGTTTATTTCAGGTCCAAAAGCGTTTGATGAATGGGCAAATGTATTAGAAGGAGATATAGAGTTTATTTCCTACCATGGTAATAGTTTTATCTCTGAATGTATTTATGAATGCCTTTACTATGCTTCTGAGTTTACAAACCGATTAGCTCTGAGATATAGTGGATTATCACAATTTAAATATATAGATAGAGCATCTAAAAAATTTAATAAAGCCAAATTAAAAATGAAAGAATATAAGCAATTATTTCCTTTTGGATTTGATGGTGATTTAAATCTTCCCAAAAGGCGTAAAGGAGCGAGACTTTTAAGACAAATCGTTCCTAATCTCTCAGAAGCATTCAATGTTTTAAATTACGCAATATCAAATTGGGAATGAATATCCCTTAATTGACATAGAGAAAAAAATCTTTAATGTGTAAAGATTAAAATAGAGAAAAAAATAAATAGAAATAGTTAGTTTAGAGCTTAAAGGAATACAAAGAACCAGAGCAGAAAGATACCAATACCGATTAGAAATGCAAGTACTGCCCATACATAACTTAGACCTTTTGTATGGTTCTTATACGTCTTTCCCATAGTTTGAAGCTCCTTAACTTGAATATATGGCATGGGTCCTCGTCGATACCATCCTATTATACGCACATTTTGCCCGACCATTTGACTTGCTCGTCGAATAGCCCAGAAAAAGTCTACGATACTAAGGCCGAAGCGATAATCCACATATAAAATTCCCGTATCATCTTGAAAGTATAAATCATCACTGATATAATACCCAGGAACTCCCTTTCCGATAATTTTCCCTTCAATTACGGCAGGAATGCATCGAATAGGAGATGCCTTTACTTTAGTTAACAAATCAACTACTTCATAAGGCTTAAACCCGCTCCTATATCGAAAGAGAGTTCTTGCGATAAATCCGAACGCAATCAAGTAAAAGCAGACTGCCCAGAGGAAAACCATTTGGGAGAGTCCTAAACTGCTAACAATGGGGAGTGAATAAAAGCCCACAATGTCAAAAAGCCAAATGATGGAAAAGAGAATGAATCCAGTAAGTATTAGAGTTGGAAGGCTTTTAAATAACAGATCGGTTAAAAATTCGCCCATCATTGATCTCCCGGCTTGTTTTCTTTTAAGTTCCTTAGCATCAGAAAAATCGATTTCAGGTTGAAGGCCATATTGTTCACATTGTTTATTTAAGCGCTGAATTCGTCTGGCAGGTAATGGATGAGAACTATGTAATTGGTAGTATTTAGCCCAAGGATTATATAGATCCCAGGCGGCGGCAGCTTGAATTGCTTCCTTAGAATATCCTCCTGATTTACCCATACTTTCGACGGCGAACATACTCGCAGAATTGGGATCAAAAATCCCTAATCCCTTGATTGCCCGCACTTTCGATTTATTTCGCTCTTCTATTGATTTATTTTGTGAGCTAATAAGTCCATAAGCAATTTTTACCAGCCCGGTAGAAAGGGCATTCGGATTCTCCAAAACCTCGGCAGCATGCTCATCGGCATAATATTCACGTATTCGACTAATGACAAGAGAGAGAAAATATCCAATATAGTAGCAAATAAATGATAAAATAGCAATGGCAATCATTACAAGGACCATATAACCTCCTTCTTCATCTCGACCGATTCTTCGAAACAAGGACGAATAATAAGCCCAGCGAGCAATAGTTAGAAAGATCATTGGAATGGCAAACACAATCGTCATAAGGATAAAATCGCTATGGATCACGTGTCCTAATTCGTGGGCTAAAACTGCTTTTTGTTCTTCTTCATTTAAAAAGTTCAAGATTCCATCTGTGAGAACAACTCTTGCATTATTTTTGGTATGACCAAAGGTGAAGGCATTTGGGTTCATATCATGAATGATACCCAATCTTGGCATGTCAATATTATTCACATCAACGACTTTCTCTAATGTCTCTGCTAAATGTGGATATTGACGCTTATATTGTTCGTATGGAATCCAATCGATTTGATAGACCCATTGAATAATATATGGTGAAATGCCATATTGCATAAGGACAATTCCCAGGGTAAAGCCGATCATAATGAGCAAGGACCACCAAGCAAATGGTAGGAACCATACAGAAATAACAAAGACCAGCGCATACACAAGTGCGAATAAAAATGTTAATGTAAGTCCACTTGCAAGCTTAAGTGATTTCATTTTGTTATAAATATTGTTTTAAAATTGTTTTCTTATTCTTTATATTATAACATAAGATAATAAATTTTATTATTCTCAATAAAAAGAATAGAGATTAATAGAGTTTTTTAGCTGAATAGTAGAAATTATATATATAAAAAATTAATTAATAATTCTTTTAAAAGAAAATGGAGATTCTAACAATTTAATGATATTTCAAATACATTTTGTTCTAATTTATATTCAAAAATATAAAAAGGATAAGAAAGTTTGGGGATTTGGGAAGTATGGCTAACTTTAAGAATAAAATACTCGTTTTTTTTATTTTATTCTTTCCAAATCATATATTTATTTGTTTAGCTATTGATTTCTTCTAAGACTTCAAATAATTCATCATTTTCAGGAATATCTTTCATTGATTCTCCGTAGTAAGCAAAGCGAATAACATTTTCCTTGTCCAATACTAATAATGCGGGCATTCTTCCCAATTTTAATAATTTAACTTCTTGATTCAAGATATCTGCCACAGTTTTTTTCTCATCATAATAGATTGGATATTTTCGAGCGTACTTTTCTTCCATTTTAATCGCATTATCTTTATTATCAACTAAAATCGGGTATAATTCTGCATTTAATTTTTGAAATTTATCGTATCCTTTTCGCAAATGGGCAGCGTGCCAGCGACAATAGGGTCATTTGATACTCCGAAAGAGAATCACTACTACATTTTTCCCTTTTAAATCACGAATATTGACCGTTTTTCCGTGTGAATTTGGTAATGAGAATTCTTGGATAACCTCATCAACCATTTGGAATTTATCTTTCATTTATACTCATTCTTTTTATTTATTGTAATTGTTTTATATGTAAATTTTCATAATTTGATTTAAAGTTATGGCTTTTAATTTATTATGTCTCATCTTTTTATATTTTAGAACCTTAATAGTTTTTAATAGGTATAACTTAATAATTCATAATAATACGGTTATTAAATTAAACAGATATCAAAATGCCAGAAGAAATCCGAAAAGAGGGGTTAACTAAAGGAAAGTTTTATCCTTGCCCTGAAAGACCTGTTTGTGTATCCTCTATGGCCCCTAAAAACGATAAAAAGCATTATATGGAACCTATGACATATTCTTCCTCATTTGAAGAAGCAAAGGAGAAGATTAAGAAAGTAGTAAAATCATTTAATCGTACCGAAATAATCAATGAGAAAGATAATTATATCCATACTACATTTACCACGTTTGTTTTTCATTTCACGGACGACGTGGAGTTTCTGATTGATGACAGCGAAAAAGTAATTCATTTTAAGTCTCAATCTCGTGCGGGAGATTATGATTGGGGCAAGAATAAAAGGCGCATGAAGAAAGTGAAGAAAAAGTTCGATGAGATAAAATAAGAAGTTTTAAGTTTATTAATTATATATTGAGTTCTTGATGAATTATATATGAATTTTATATTTTAGAATCTGAATTGTTTTAAATGGTTAAAGGTTAATATTCATAATAAAAATTTAAGAAAGTTAAGAGGGTATAGATATGCCAAAGGAACCTCGAAATGTTGGTTTAGTTGAAGGAAAATTTAATCCGTGTCCAGAGACAAATACATGCGTATCTACAATGAGTCCCCCAACTGATGAAAAGCACTATATGGAGCCGATAGATTTTGAATCATCAATGGAGGAGGTAAAGGAGAAGATTTTATCAGTAATTAATTCTTTTAAGCGTAGTGAAATTATTAAAGAATCAGAAAATTATATTCATGCCTCATTTACTACCTTTTTATTTCGCTGGACTGATGATGCTGAGTTTTTAATTGACAATGAGAATAAAGTTATTCATTTTAAATCTCAAACACGGCTAAATGGTTATTATGATTGGGGAAAAAACCGAAGTCGCATGAAAAAGTTTAAGAAAAAGTTTAAAGCGCGAAAATAAGATTCTATTCAATATAAGTAGAATATGACTTTTATTTTTCTTTTATTAGGAGAAATTTATTTTAGTTTTTATTCCTTTCTTATTTAAATTTTATTATTCATATAAAACATTGAAGAGAGGGATTTTTTTATTTTTATCTCAGATTTCCATAGACGATATAAGAAAGAGGGGCTAACACAAAAAATAATTCATCAATTCCAAGAGATTATTTATGAGTACTATAATCATGCAAGAAGAGATTTTCCGTTTAGAGCAAAGATTAGTCCATATTATGTATTGGTTTCCGAAATCATGTTACAGCAAACTCAAACATCCCGAGTTTCTAAAAAGTTTTTAGAGTTTATTGACGTGTTTCCTGATTTTAAAGCTTTAGCAGATGCATCTTTAGAAGAAGTGTTAAAGCAATGGAAAGGTTTAGGATATAATCGAAGAGCAAAAGCATTAAATAAGATTGCTTCATTGATTATGGAAAAGTATAATGGAGAATTACCAGAATCAGTAGAAAAATTAAAACAATTTCCGCAAATTGGGCATAATACAGCATCTTCTATCGTTGCATTTGCGTTTAACAAGCCAACTTATTTTATCGAAACTAATATCCGCAGAGTGTATATTTATTTTTTCTTTCCAGGAAGAAATGATGTTGATGATAAAGAGATTATGATCCTTTTAAGGCAGACTATTGATAAATCAAATCCACGAGACTGGTATTACGCGTTAATGGATTATGGTGTGATGCTTAAGAAAACCCATCCTGAATTAAATAAAAGATCAAAACATTATAGAAAACAAAAGAAGTTTAAAGGCTCATCAAGACAATTAAGAGGAAACATTTTAGGATTATTAATTAAAAAATCCCCTCAAAATGAACAAGATTTAATTGAAACGCTTGATTTCCCCTCTGAAAGAATCAAAAAGAAACTAAAACAACTCGAGAAAGAAGGCTTTTTGAAAAGAGATGGGACTGAGATATTTATAGCGGATTAAATTAATCAAAGATTTTATCGAGTTTTTTCGCAAGTTTTTCTTGTTTCCTCCAGTTCCCGTATACTTTTCCTCTATAATTATATTTTTTTAGGAATTGTTTAGTTTCTTTATCAAGTCTTTGAACAGACGCATTCTTAAATGGGGTTCCAGGTAAAGGTATAAAATAATGAGCGTGAATTCTTGCTCCGATTTTAATTAAATCTTTCATACATTCAATAGTTTGTATTCTATCTCCCTTTGTTTCCCTAGGTAATCCAAATATAAAATCCACATTAGGTAAGATATTAAAATTTGAAGAGATCTCTACAGAATTATAAATATCTTCGACAGAATGGCCTCTATTACAAAAATCTAACATTCGCTGACTTCCAGATTGAGCTCCAATTATAATATTGTCATTATTAGCATACTTTTGTATTAATGCTAATGTATCTTTATTAACATGTTCGGGTCGAACTTCCGAGGGAAACGAGCCAAAAAATATTCTACCCTCCGAACCAATTATTTTCTTCACACTTGAAAGTAATTCCTCCAATTTAGAAAGATTAACTGACCTTCCATCAATAGATCCATAAGAAAAGGCATTTGGAAGAATAAATCGTATATCTGTTTTATGTTTAAACTCATTTTCCACAATTTTAACATATTTAGAGATAGTTTCAATACTTCTATAGCGTGGTTTTATTCCCATCATAAACGATGTTTGGCAAAAATTACATGAATAAGGACATCCGCGAGTGATTTCTATTGCCCCAAACCGGGGGTTTTTAACTGGAAATGGTGGAAATCTATTTAAGTCAATAAAGTGAGTTTTTTTATTGTAATGAAATTTACTTCTTTTATTATTATAAGCGATTCCCTCTATATCTCCATAGTTTTCATTAATCTGGATTTTGCGAAAGAATTTAACAATACTATCTTCACTTTCTCCGATAAATGCTACATCAACTCCTCGCTTAAGAATATCTTTAGGTGCCCCTGAAGGATGGGGACCCCCAGCAATAATTAGGACTCTTTTTCCAAATCTCTTTCTGATTTTCTTAATGAGGCTGGAGATTTCCAAAATTTCAGTAGTAAATACTGATAAACCAATTACTACCTTCTTTTTTAATTTTAATTGGGTTTCGATTTGAGAAAATAATTGTTTTTGATTGAGTGAGTATGAAATATTAATTTTTTGGGTCTCTTTATCTGTCTCCAACGCTCCAACTACCGCATTAAGACTGTAAATTGTGTCTTTAGAATAATATACTATAAATGCTATTTTCAAATTCAGATGAAAAAACCAATTTATTTATTAAGATTATTTATTTTAATTATCTCAATCATTATAAAGGATTATAAATTAAAAATTTAGAGTTAAAATGTTATTAAATTGGTTTATTGCAGAATCTGTGGATGAAGTGGGTATTTCTTGGTTTGACTTCTTTTCGATAGGACACATATGCATGGGTATTGGTATCTTTCTAGTTTTCTCCCTGTTCTATACCATTCCAATGACTAAGAAAGAAGGAACTAGCCAGATTATCTTACCTCTGTGGGTTGTATGGATAATAACGGTAATTGTTGGAATTGCATGGGAATTTATAGAAAATATATTGTTTTATGAGCTCGGAATAAAATTTGAACACAGGCTTGATTCAATTGCAAATATTATTACGGATATTATATTTGTAGGGCTGGGAGGGCTTTTTTCTTGGCTTTTTGCTCATTTAGTCTTTAGAACTCAATCAAAAGTCTGGGCATATTATCTTTTTGGACTTATTGGCTTAGGACTTTGGGTTTGCGTATTCCTTATCTTACGAGCTTTAATGATGGCAGTATAGATTATTTATTTTTTCTTTTTTATTTATTTTATTATGAGCCGTATAGAGAAATATATTCTATCCCAAGAAGGAGATATCCCTCTAATTATTTCAATTCCTCATGGGGGAACTGTAAAGATTAAAAGTATTCCCAGGAGAGAAAATGGTGTAAGAGGAATTGATAAAGCTACGATAAAATTAGGGAAGGATTTAATTAGAAATATTAATTCTCACCTTTCGAAAATGAGTAATGAGTTAAGTATTCCATATTTCGTTATTTCAAAAGTTCATAGAGCTAAAATTGATCTCAATAGAAAAAAATCAAAAGCGTATGTTGAAGATTGTTCTATTTCTAAGAAGATTTATTCTTTATACCATCAAAAACTCAGAACCTATGTATTGGATAGTATTAAGAAATTTGATAAAGCGATTCTAATCGATATACATGGATTTGAGACGGATAATCGTCCTAATGGATTTCGGGATGTAGATATCGTCTTAGGTACAAATAATTTAAAATCTCTTTATTCTGATGAGATTCCAAAAAAGAAAAATTGGAATAAAAATATTAGAGGAAAAATAATAGAAAAAATGCGCGAACTAAATGTACCAGTTGCCCCTGAACTTTCCCGAAGAAGAGAATATATTCTAAAAGGGGGATTTATTACTCAAAAATATGGCGCATCAGAAATTAAAAAAAGTCAAGCAATCCAGATAGAATTTTCTGAGAGGATTAGGCTTGATTTTAAAGGAGATAAGAGAAAAAATGTTTTAAATTCTCTAGCAGAACTTTTAGTAGATGAAATATTATATGAAGATAACGGGGTTAAAAAAGTTTGAAAGGAATTATATTATGCGCGGGATATGGAACACGTATGCAACCATATACGACTGAATATCAGAAAGTTATGCTTCCTGTACATGGTAAACCGCTTTTAGAGTATATCGTAGATGGTCTCAAATATGCTGGCTTAAAGGAATTTATTTTTGTGGTGGGATACCGTAAAAAACAGATTATGGATTATTTTGGAGATGGAAAACCATTTGATATGAATATCGAATATGTTGAACAACAAGAATTAAATGGAACTGGTGGTGCTGTCTTATTATGTGAGAATTTAATTGAAAAGAAACATTTTTTTCTCACATGGGGCGATATCCTTGTTCCGTATGAAATTTATAAGCGAGTGTATGATACTTTTCAAAGAGAAAAAGAAGATTTTATTTTAGTAACAAACTATCAAGAGAATTTAAAGAAGGGATGCGCTGTGATTTGTGAAGGTAATTATTGTGTAAATATGATCGAAAAACCCCAAACGTATGATAGCAATCTTAATAATTGTGGTATATTTATTTTAAATAAAGAAATCTTTGAAATATTAAAGCTTATACCCCCTTCAAAAAGAGGAGAATTAGAACTAACAGATGCCATTGCGTTCGGAATAAAGGAGCGAGATTGGAACGTAAGACTTATTAAGATGAATGAAGGAGCATTTAGAGGAGATTTTGGAGATCCTCATATTTACAACCGATTAAAAACTAACACAGAATGGTTAGAAAAACTTAAGAAATCGTAAAAAAACCACTTTTTTTAATTAATAATATTAAGGTAATAGATCGATAAAATAAAATTGATCTTCTCGGAATACTATTTCTCCTAAGTTATAGGGGATAATATTTTCAAAAATAGGCCCATCAAATACAAAGGTATGAAATTCTCCATGCTCTCCACATGGATCAACTTCTTTTGGCAAATCAGATAAAAAATTAATATTATAAATTCTCCCTATAAAATTTTTATCTAAATATTTTGAATCCACACAAGTAATTACTGCTTTAAATCCTAAATCTATAAAATCGCGTGCTAATTGATCTGTAGGTTTATTCCAAAGGGGAAATAACGCATTCATATCGACTTTCGCTAAATTTTCCTCTCTATAAGCTCGAATATCTTCTAAAAAGATATCTCCAAAAATTACTGCTTTAATTCCTTCTTCATATAATTGTGCCATTTTTTCTGCCATTATAGAGGAATATACCTCATTGGAACAGTCAAGGGGGAGAGAAACTAATTCTAAAGGGAGCCTTAGTTGTTCCGATTGTTTTATTAACAGTTCTTTTCGAACTCCATGCATGCTTATTCGTTCATATTTCTTAGAAAGCGTTGTTAATAGAGAGAATATTCTTATGTTGGGATCTTTCTGGGCATAATAAAGGGCAAGGGCAGAATCTTTCCCTCCACTCCACGAAATAATTGAATTCATCATATTTTATATTATAAATTAATGAATAATAGAAGATAAATCGCTTTAATTTCAAATGAGACCGTTATTTTTTTTACTTTTTAATTATTTTACTTATTATGGAAGATAATAAAATCGGATTTTGTTTCGATTTAGATGGGACGCTTATTAATTCTACAGAAATAGGAAACAAAATAGAGAGAGAAATCTTTTCCACATTTAATATTGATATTGATGAACAAACTGAAAAGGAAATAGATGAGCTCACATATGAAATAATGCACGGTGAGAATGAGAAAAATTTAGGTAGAAAGCTTATGTGGGCCATTTTTAAGAAATTAGGACTTAATTTCTTCCAAAGATTAAGAGCTTTATATATATCAGCTAAAATTTTCAAAGAAGAAAATAAAAAAGTACAATTATACAATAATGTAAGAGATACATTAGAATTTTTAGAAAAAAATAATTGCGACTATGCGATAACCACAACCTCATCAGAGGGAGAGGTTGAGAGCAGATTATCCAAATTTCCAGAAGTCTATAAGAAATTTGATGGAAAAATAATTACTAGGTCAGATGTTCAAAATTTAAAACCACATCCCGAAAGTATCAATAAAGCGTCAAAAATCATGAATATTCCATTAAAAAGGTTTGTGATGGTAGGAGATCTTCATAGCGACATTCTTATGGGAAAACATGTTGATGCCATAACTATTGCGGTTTTAACGGGAATTTTCTCAAAAGACCAATTTCTGGAATATGAACCCGATTTTATTATTGAATCGGTTGCGAATATTCCTCATATTTTTGATGAGATTTTGGAAAAAATAAATAGTAAAAATTATAAATAGTAAATAGTAAATACTATTAATTACACTTATAAAATTTAAAATAATTAAGTTTCAGATTATGGATGAACCCCCGGTGGATCCCGTAGACATTAAGGATATAGAATCTTTTATAGAAGGTTTAAAAAAGTCATTTGATGTCCTCGATAAGTTAGAATCTGAAGAAAAGCAAGGGATTCAAGCACAGCTTGCCAAGGCAATTTCCAAGTTAAGAGAGAAAAAATTAGATAAAACTGAACCTATTCCTACCGCACTTGGCGACGTATCCAAACAAGAGTTAAAGAAAATTCTTCTTACCCAATTATCTAATTTAAACAATGCGTTAAAATCATTTGACTCATCAGTCTCTTCTAGCAAGGAAAAGTTTAGAGTCGTTCGCGAAATCGAAAATATAAGAGAAAAAATCAATAAGTTGTGAAACCATTCTAATTCTTCGTTAAAATATATTATTTATACATCATTTAAATTAGGTTAAATTAAAAATGTTCATAGATATTCACTGTCATGCTAATCTCTATATGAATTTAGAAGATATATTAAAAGAAGCAGAAGCTAACAACGTTAAAAAAGTAATTGCTGTTTCAATGAGCCAGAAAAGTTTAAAAAGAATAATTGAACTTTCGGCAAAATTTGATAATCTTTATCCTGCCTTAGGAATCCATCCAGAAGAAGTGAAGATGAATGACAAGATCGAAGAGCAATTAGATTCAGTAAAAGATTACATCAGAAATAATCAAAATGATATCGTTGGTATAGGAGAGATTGGATTGGATCATCATTTTGTTAAAGAAAACGATTTATATCCCATTCAAGAAAAAATATTTAAATCTATGCTTGAATTAGCTCAACAATTACATTTACCTGTTAACTTGCACACAAAAGGCGCTGAACAAGAAGTTTTTGATATTCTTTCCTCCTATGATATTCCACATGTGAATATCCATTGGTATTCCGGTCCTGAAAAATTTTTAGAAATAGGAATTGAAAGAGGTTACTTTTTTTCAATTACACCGGCAATTTTTTATTCTCCACCTGTCAAAAAAGTTGTTAGAAAGATAAATATAGATCACCTACTTTTAGAGAGCGATGGACCTGTAAAATACTCTGGTAAAGTTGGAACTCCAGCAATGGTGAAAGATGTATTAGTGGAAATTGCCAAAATGAAAAAGTGCGATAAGAAAGATTTAGAAATGCAAATCGAAAAAAATACAAAAAAAATATTTCCAAAACTTTTCTAATGTTCCTCTTAATTATTTTAACTAATTAATTAATTGATTTTGGCCTTAAACTTTTAATACTTTCGGGTAATTCGCCCTTTTTTTCCATTCTATTTAAGAGATCTTCGACTTCTGTGATAGTATTTCCATAAATATGGAGCGAATTACTGAAGTCTAAGTAGGACCCCATCTCCACATTTAAGCGATCCGCAACCATCTTTTGAAGTCTTACCATTCCATTAACATTTGCCTCCCAAGCTCTAAAAAGATCTCGACTTCTCCATGTTGTTTGCATTATTAATTGCTCATTTTTTATTCGCATCCAAATTCTTTGCAAACATGGGGGATCCACATGGAAAGGATCAATTAAGGGACGCCAGGTAATAGCTTGGGCTCTTCTACTATAAGGGGCTTCTTCTAATTTTGAGATAATATATTCAATTTGATTAATTTCTGGAAATTTTAATATTCCCAAGGGGATTTTTTCAATACCAATTTGATTTGAGATTTTTCTATCCAAATCGAATTCGACTCCATTTTTTAGCTGCCATATTGTTGAATCTTCAGTCTCTTTTAATTTCTCAGCCTCTTTTAATTTCTGATGATTTTTAATAAAAGAATTATTGACTAAATCTACGTCATAATACGCATTTATCGTATCTTCTACTGCAAATGGGACATAATTAAAAATACGGTTATGATAAGAATAAGGAAAGCTTAAGCCACTTTCCCATAGAAAATGGTCATTGGTACCTTCTAAAATCTCTTCG
>SDNL01000024.1 GCA_004524365.1 Promethearchaeota archaeon
GAGTTAAGGTTTCTCGCATCTCAAAAGAGCTAAAATGAGTGTATCTCGTGCGAAATTCATCCCCTCCCTGAATAAAGGACGGGGACTTCTTTCGCAATTCCGTTAAAAAATTGTGAAATAGTTTTAGAATTTAAAAGATAATATGAAAGCTAATCAACTAAAACAAAATTTAATATAGAATTGTTCAATATTCAAAGATGATATGGAATTTAAATTATTAAAAAATAACACGCCATTATTTAATGTTTTTTCAGAACTTGGTCAGCGAATATATTTACCCGATGGGATATTTCACTGGTCTGGTAGAGCAAAAAAAGAAGCTGAGATTATTGGAACTATTGGAACCGCATACGGATATGAAAAGGATTTTATCGATGGTGGGCTTGACAATTGGGCCCCTCTTTACCTAGATTCCTTCAAGAATTACACAAACATTGATATTACTTCTGTTGTTCCGTATGCCTCTATTGGAGGCCTTCAAGAACTTCGTAATATATGGAAAGAATGGATAATTTATAAAGCAGGCTATAAAAATAAGGAATCGAGGAAAACTGAACAATTAGAACGATATATAACTCTTCCCACTGTGACTCAAGGAATTACAAATGGTCTTTTTATGGTTGGCTCCCTCTTTTTAAATGAGGGTGACTTTATTATCTCCCCTAATAAACGATGGGGAAATTATGATAATATATTTTCTAAAAATCTCAATGCCGAAATTAAATCATTTGATTTTTTCAGAAATAAACAATTCAATCTGGAAGGTTTTGAACAAGCAATCATAGAAGTTGCTGAAAAACAAGAAAAAATACTCATAATATTAAATTTTCCAAATAACCCAACGGGATATACACCATTAAAATCGGAGAGAGATGCCATCATCCAAAAATTAAAAGAAACTCAAAAATCAATTGATAAGCCGATTATTATATTTGTTGATGATGCATATGAGCCTTATGTTTATAATGATAACTCAATAGATCATTCAATTTTTTATGAGTTAATGGAATTAGATGAAAATATAATTCCGATCAAATTGGATGGTATTTCTAAGGAACTTTTAGCTTACGGAGGGCGAATAGGGTTTGTAACAATTGGGTTAAAACCGTCTTGGATTCAAAATGAAGAAGAATTAAAACAATTAAAGCAAGAAATAAATAATAAATTAGAAGGTTTGAACCGAAGTAGTATTTCTAATACAAACCATTTTTACCAGGCAGTTACTCTGAAAATGTTCGAAGAAATTGGATTTGAGATGATAGTCCAAAAAAGAGAGAAAAATCGGAACCTTCTCAAAAATAGATATGAATTGATTAATAAAGAGCTTAAGAAAATTGAAAATACAGAATTCTCAATTGATCCCAATTCGGGAGGATTCTTCTTATTTGTAAATCTTGACTATGATAAAATTAAAGCAACAGAATTTGCCGATCATCTACTCAAAAAATATAAAGTTGGCGTAATTCCAATTGAGAAACCAGAAATTAACATAAATGGAATTCGGATTGCTTACTGTTCAATAGATATTAATGATATATCTGAAATGGTCGATAGAATCCATAAAGCATTCAATGATTTTTAAATTTTAACTTTTTTTAACTTTTATTATAGAAACTCTAATAAAGGATCATGACTAATTTTTAACTATTAATTTAAGTGTGGTTAATTTATGTCTGAATCATCTGTAATGAAAGGAGCAGGACCCTTTTATTTTGAAGGTAATAAAATTGGAGTAATATTACTCCACGGAGGAGGGGGAGGGACCGCTGCGGATCTGAAACCTCTAGCAGAAGACTTACATAACAGAGGGGGATATACTATTAGAGTTCCGCTTTTACCTGGTTATGGGACGACTCCCAAGAATTTAAGATCCACATCTGTAGAAGAGTGGATTACTTTTGTTGGAGAGGAAATATCCTCCCTAAAAGAAAAGTGTGATACCTTATTCGTAGGAGGGCATTCAATGGGAGCACTTCTTACATTAATATCCGCTTCAAAATACGATTTAAAAGGTATTTTTACGATTAGTGCACCCACTGGACTCCAAGGGTTTATTCATAAATTAGTGCCTATTTTTAAATATTTTATCAAATATTACTCTGTCGATTCTGAAGAATTTAAGCAAGAAACAAACGGAAGATGGGTAGGATATGATAAAATTCCAATAAATATTGCACCTAAAATAAAAACCCTTATTACAATGATGAAAGATTCACTCGGAGATGTTAAAACGCCGATACTTTTATTCCAAGGCCGTTTGGATTCAGTAATTAAGAAAGAAAGCATGGAAACGATTTATAATCAAATCAATTCTAAAAATAAAAAAAGTATATTCTTGGAACATTCAGATCACCCTATTTTAGGGATTCCTGATTACGGACTATTAATTTCAGAAATTATGGCTTTTATAAATAATCCTATCTAACTTTAGCTTATAATAGTATTTGGTATCTCACTCTAATTGAAACAAGAATAATATATATAATTGTCACATTATAACTTTCATTATACTTTTCAAGAAGAACTCTACAAATAAGAAATAGTATTAATTTTTTCTTGATTTAGATTTATCTTTGCCCATCATTCTCATTCTAAAAGCAACAAAGGTTTAAATATTCAAATCACTATAAATGAATTATAAGAAGTAAAAACCAAAAAAATCAAGCTCTTAAATAAATTTGGGCCTTAAGTAATTCTAAAGCATTTACAACCAATATAATGGATTTAAAAGATAAATTGAATGGTGGAGAGGAATATAGCGACTTAAAGGAATTTATTAAAAAATATCAATTGATATTGGAAAACATAAACGATTTTGTTGCCCTCACTAATGATAGGTTTGAATTTGAATATATAAATGATCAAGTCACTTCTAAGCTAATGGGGTATACTTCAGAAGATTTGATTGGTAAGTCTGCTTTGGAATTCGTTCATCCAAAAGATCTTAATGATGCAAAAACAGAATTGAAAAAACAATACAAAATTGGAGAAGGAGAAGGGTTAATACGATTTCGCCACAAAAAAGGTCATTGGGAATGGCTTGAAATTCGAGCTAAAAAATTTAAAGATGCAAATAATAACCCTAAAGTCTTGTTTATATCAAGGATTGTTACCGATCGAATTGAATATCAGAGAAAATTAGAATTAATTACAGAGAACGCGAATGATCTGATAACAATGTTCGATGAAAATTTAAGGTGCCTCTATCTTAATGAGAAGGCACATAAAAAAATTTTAGGCTATAAAAAGGAAGATTTGATTGGAAAAAGAATGTGGGAATTAATCCATCCTGATGATCTCGAGAATATGAAAAAAGAATTTGATGGTAATTGGAAAACAGGAAGAAATAGGGTGGATGTTCGGTTTAGAAAGAAGGATGGGAGTTATATCTGGCTTGATGTTGTCTCTGTCGAATGTAAAACTGAGGAAAATCAACATTTAGGGGTAAGTATTTCAAGAGATATCTCAAAACAAAAGGAATTTGAAGAATTAATTAAAAAAGAAAACAAAGAATTAAAAAAATTAACTAAAATGAGTGAGAACTTAATAAATAGAGTCTCTCACGAATTAAGAACTCCTATGTCATGTATTCACGGGTCTATCGAGTTGATGGATGAATTCCTTAAAAATAAATTAGATGAAAATGAAATGGAAATAATTTCTATAATTAAACGGAATTCTACTCGACTTAAACGTTTAATAAATAATATTTTACATGTGTCAAAAATCGGCACTTCGAAATTTGGTCTGAAAAAAGAAAAGATTCTCTTTGGTACTATGATGAATAATTGTATTGCTGAGTTGAAATATTTGATTGAAAAAAAAAAATTAGTCATAGAAAAAGATATTAAGAAAGATCTTCAGGTTTTTGTGGATCAACTTCGAATTGAAGAAGTCATCATGAATTTATTGTCTAATGCGATTAAAAATACTCCGGAAAAGGGCACTATCACTCTTTCTCTTCAGAAGGAAAATGATTATGCTAAATTTGCTGTGAAAGATACGGGAATTGGAATTTCAAAAGAACAAATGACACAGTTATTTCATAAATTCGGAAAAATCGAACGAAATTATTATAATGAAGATATTAATACTAAAGGCTCGGGACTAGGACTCTTTATTTCAAAAGAAATTATAGAAAAACATCAAGGGGCTATTTGGGCAGAATCAGAGGGTAAAAATAAGGGATCAACGTTCTATTTTACCATACCATTATCCTTAAATTGATTTTTATAATAAGCACTTCGCTTTCATTATATACCACAAGAATACAAGAAAGCACCGTCCTTTATTTAGAGCGTGGTAGTTCAATAATAGGATAGAAATTTCAATGATAATGTATTAATTCCCTTATTTCTTTCATAATATTTGATCACCCAAATTCATGGCTTTTCCAAAAAACTCTCTAATTTCTCATCTTTAATCGAATTCATGCCATACATGACTATCTCTGGCCCTTTTCTCTCCCATCAACCCTTTCTTTGATTCTAACTTTCGATATTTTTTAATTTGTATTACTAATTTATCCCTCTAAATTAAAATTACCAGAAAATATTCTATAGTCCCTTAAAAACTAATCATTTTTCAAAGCATCTAAATTTATTTAAACTATCATTTTATATTTATATATAATTATTAAAATTAATCTAAAAAAATAGTGAAAGAAAAAAAATGGAACTATACCTAATAGATAAGGGAGAACTTAAAAAGGTTAGTAAACCAATCTTTTCAACGGGTGACGTGTATCTTCTTGATGATGGACATACGATATATGTATGGATTGGGAGCCAGTGCACAGTAGATGAGAAAACAACTGGGGCAGCGAAAGCTAGGGAGATGGATAAGCAGAGAGGGGGAAGCGCAAAAATAATCACTGTTGACCAGGGACAAGAGACAAAAGAATTCCTTAAGCTTATATCTAATATGGGTGTTATGAAAATTGTAAAAAAGAACATTGCTAAAACCATGCTTAAAGATGTTTATACTGGTGATTTTGCTGGTTTCACAGAACATAAAAATGTTTTATATCGAGTTAGCTCTGAAGAGTTCGAAGATATTAACGCAATGAAGATGATTCAAGTTCCATATTCTACTGACTCATTAGATTCCGAAGATAGTTATGTATTAGATTTAGGAACAAAAGTTTATATTTGGCAAGGGAATGCTTCAAATGTAAAGGAAAAGGTGAAGGCAGGACAATGGGCACGAAAAATTGATGCTGATAGGGCCGGCTCTCAAAATGAAGAGATCTTTGAAGAAGGAGATGATGCCCAATTTATTGAGATGATCAATAAAGGTCCAGACTATAAGGAATCCGATGCGGTACAATTAGAAGCAGAGTCCGAACTAGATGATGATGAAGAACAGCACATAGAACCAGAGACGAAGGCTGAAATAAAGGATGTAGAAGAAGAACCAGCGGATGAAATCGTGGATGTAGAGGAGGAACCTGCCGAGGAAATTAAAGATGTGTCTGAGACACGGGAGAAGGTCCCAATTACCGAGGAATCACCTCTAGAAGAGGAAGCTCCATTAGCAGCAAGTAAACAGGACATTCTAACAATAGAGAAAACGGAAGGACGCCGTGTCTGCCCCCACTGTGGAAATTCAAATCCCAATATGATTTATGAAAGCACCGATAAAGAGAATATAATCATGGATTATCCACGCGTATACGGAAAGAAGTACAAATGCGGGGAGTGCGGTCAGGAATGGAGAGAGAAGTAAAAATCCTAAAAGAAGCATTGTAATTATTTTTTTAATTTTTTTCTTTTTTATTTGTCAAGTAACAATTTATAGCGAATAGAATTCAATTTTTACATCTTAGGCTTCAGAAATATTCTTATAAGAATAATATTTAATTGATATATATGACAAATTCAAGTTTTGAAAGGATTTGGGCAGCTCTGAATTTAGAGGAACCTGATCGAGTGCCCATTCATACAATTAATATAGACGGAAATGTAGCTGATAAGATTTTAGGGAAACCGGAAAGCAATACATTCGAAGTATTTGATAACTTAGCGGAGCAATATCCTGATACATGGGTTGATAGAGTAAATGAAATTTTTAATGCGATTGAAATTTCCGTGTTTGCAAAATGTGTCCGTGCGGGGTATGAAATTGGCATGGATGGCGTGGGAATTCAATATATTCCATTCATTTTAGAAAGTAGAGAGGAAATGACAGACCTATTTGGCAAACGTCATAAACTCAGAGATATCGATGGTAATCCTTACCCCGATTATTATGGGGGTTATATTAAAGACAGAAAGGACTGGGAAGAATGGAAAGAGAAACATCCGATTGATTTGGATGAAGAGTATCAGAAAGCTAAAAAGTTTTTTAAGGGGGTACAACGGAAATTACGAGATATTAAAGATGATATTTGTATTATTGCCCAAAACGCATTAACTTCAATATTTCCTCCGGTATGGCAAGGAATGGGGATGGCCCAATTTGCCCGGGCACTGAGAAATGATCCCGAATTGATTGAAGAACGCTTCAGATTTACGACTGATTATAACCTTAAAATGTTCAAGGCATATGCTGATTGCGGCGCGAAAGTTTTCTTGGAAGGTGGAGATATTGCCCATAGCCAAGGTCCGATGATTAACCCAAAATATTTTGAGAAGTATTTAAAGCCCCGCTATCAAGAAGTCGCTGAGGCAATTCATTCTTGGGGTGGAAAATATATTTTACACACGGATGGTGATGTCACAGACATGTTAGATTTTATTGTTGATTGTAATTTTGATGGGCTCCAATGCTTAGAACCACCGCTTGTTGATCCTTATTATGTAAAAGAGCAGATTGGAGATAAAATCTGTCTTTCTGGAAATATTGATACAAGGCATATTCTATTTAATGCCGAAAAGAATGAGGTTGTAGACGCTGTAAAGGATGCCATTAAGGCTATGGCACATGGGGGAGGATATATGCTTTCACCTGCCAACTTTCACCCAGAGATCTCAGTCGAGAATCTAGAATGGATGATTGAGGCGGGCTTAAAGTACGGAGAATACCCGATAGAATTATAACTTTTATTTTCTTTCTTTTTTATTAGCTCTCATTTAAAGTTTTTAAAAGGAAATTATTCTAAGAAATATACCCTAAAAGAATTTAGTTTATTCATTCTAATTTTAATCTCACGATATGCTCCGACTACTTTAGGTTTTTTATAATTTCCTAATCCCAATGCAGGAGTCTGGACTATAAATGGTCCATATTGCTCTATTTCTCTAGAGCTATAATCTCTTTCAGAATAAATATCATAGAAGACTGCGGCGGGGTTCCGTATTTTTTGTAAAATAAAAGGAGGTGCATCATATACGGTTGATTTCTTAGTAGGTTCCTCTAATCTAAATTCCTTTAAGATATGAGTATGTCCAGATAAAGTCAAGATTGTTTGATTCTTGCAGAAATGGATTAATGTTCCCCAATTTGAGGAGATTGTTCCCCGTTTTACATTAAAAGAGGTATCAATCCTTCTGGAGCTTTTATCTTTACCCAATTTTTCAAGGATTGATTCCTTAAATTGGTCTATTTTTTTCCGGACCTTCGACTTTCCTAGGGCTTGTAATCGATGTCTAAAATACTTATATTCTCCAATATTGATTGGAGGTCCATGAATTAATAATATTCTTTTTTTTGGAGTACCTTTCTGAATATTACCAATATTTCTTAAAAATTGAACTTGTTTAGTATTTAATCCCGTTAATGATGGATGGCCTTCCAAAAGATCTTTTAAGTTCTTAAAGGAATCGGCTCCACTATTTAGAAAAACCAATTCTATACTACCGAAATGAAGAGAAAAATCTAAGGAGGGATTAACTTCTTTCAAATAATATTTTAATGCCAATTCTGATCCTCGTAATGAAGAGATGGGAGATGCAGAATATAATTCATTGAGGGCGGAGGCCTCTGATGATCTCAATCCTAATTTTTTATATAAATTCGCCCAGGTCAGATCATAATGATGAGTTCGAAAATCATGATTTCCAACAATCGTGAAAATAGGACATAACAATTCTTGCCCATTTTCAATCACTCCATCATAGTTCTGTTTTGATTTTTTATTGAGAATAATATCTTGAAATATTTTCCAATTCGTATGTTTAAACTTTAAATTTTTCGAATTAATCTTCATTCCCGCATACTTACTTTTTATCACATAATCCACGATATCTCCTGTTAATACTATAAAATCTAATTCATTTGCGAGTGTTTTCTTATTTGCAATTTTTATAATTTTCCGAAATTGATTATTTGGATTTATAAACCTTTTTTCTAAGGATTTTTTTAACATATTCGCCTCTTGTTTTTTCCCATCGCTCTCAATAGTTTCTTGTTTCAAAAATGATTTTATTTTATTCTTCATCTTTTCAATATAATTACCCGTTTTCTTCGTTAGAGAGGATGGTGTCCATTTTGAAACAATTTCGAAGATTTGATCATTTCTTTCTGCAAGATGTAAATCTGTGATGTGAAAAAAGTTAAAGCTTTTCCAATCCCGTTTAGTTAAAACGACCGAATGATAATTTATAGAATGAGGATCGGTCAGAATATCACACATAAGAAATGGTCGCTGTGAAAAGTATTCTTGTGCTTCATTTGATAGGGAAAAAGATATCTCAACACAATAAAAATGGTTCAATTTTTCGAATATCTTCCATTCTCGCATATAAGGTTGAGGGGAACAATATTGATCCTCTAAAAATAAAGGATTATCAATGTCCAATTCAGTTTGTTTTTCCACATTAATAATAGTTGAATATATTTTATCTCCTCTGTATGCTCTTGGCTCTAGTTTGTCTAATTTCTTGACAATTTCCTTATCCTTTGACTTTTTTCTTGTAAATAAGTTCTTAATTCGCTTCCAAAGGGTTAACTTTTTTTTCCTTTCCTCCTCTAGTATGCGTTTAAATTTCCATTTATATTCAATAATGGGAATTATGCTAATTTTCCCCTCCAGAATCCCCTTTAGCTTTTCTTCATTTTCAATACTACTCACATAGAGTAATCTACAATTAACTGCTAATTCTTTTTCCTCAACAGGACCCACTTCTATAAAGAGGGGGTGACCTAAATTGGGATTTAACAATCGATATTTCTCTGAAATGAAAGAGGCTGAAGAATTCAAAATTTAATTTCTTGCTTATTTAAAATTGTTTTCTAATTAGTAATAATTCATCTAATATAGTGATAAAAAATTTATAAGCTCTAATTAAATAAATTTACGGGATTAAATAAAAAAAAGGAAATAAATCATAATTAATGTAATTTACATTTTTCTTCCGCTTCCTAAGATAGAACGGCAATGATTACAGACAGTAACCTCTACACTTGTCTCTTTAACTGTTCCAGCACCTACATGTATTGGTACTTTTAATCTCATAGAGACTATATCTTTAGTTTCAAATCTCCTCCTTGGATCTGGAGATATCTTTATTTTACTCTGACAAAAAGGACAAATTATATAAAATTCTTTATCTGGCATAATTTTTTCCTTACCTATATTTTAGCTTTTATTAAATTTCATTTCTGTTTTATAAAAATATTCTTATCTATGGATTTTTTTCTGATTTACTAATTATCTTTCTATGATTATATGATAAAAATATATAATAATAATTAAATTTATATTTTGTAAAACAAATCCAAAATTGATGCAAAATATAGATATAGTTGGTATGCGACATGATCTTGGACAAACTAGACGAGGGGTAGATATGGGCCCCTCAGCCATTAGGTTTGCTCAATTAAATTCAAAACTATCAGAATTAGGATATAATGTTAAAGATAATGGAGATATTGAATGTTCATCGTATGAGACGGGTAATATGGGAGATCCACATATTAGATTTCTCGATGATGTAGTGGAACACTGTAAATCACTTAGGGACAAAATCAAAGAACTATTAAAAAAGCAAACCCATCCCCTAATTTTGGGAGGTGATCATTCCATTACGATTGGAGTTGTTGCTGGGATGGTTTCAAAATATCCAGATTTAGGAATTATCTACCTCGATGCTCATGGAGATTTCAATACTCCTGAAACTACTCCTTCAGGGAATATTCATGGAATGTCTTTAGCATCTATTACTGGTAGAGGACATCCCTCCTTGAAGAATCTTGCTGGGAAAGTCCCAATGATCGAAGATAACTTAGTTCATTTATTAGGTGTAAGAAAACTTGATAAATTAGAAAGAGAAAATCTTAAAAAGAGCAATATTTCAATAATAACTATTAAGAAAATTGATGAAATAGGAATTTCTGAAGCAATTACACGAGCAATTGATGATATCTCCCAAAAAACCTCGCAAGGAAAATTTCATTTTAGTTTGGATGTAGATTCTATTGAACCTTCAGTTGCTCCTGGTACGGGAACAACGGAAAGAGGAGGGTTAAGTTATAGAGAAGCACATCTCGCATGTGAACATATTGCTGAAAGCAAAAATATGGTCTCTATGGATGTTGTAGAGGTTAATCCTATTTTAGATCATGCCAATCAGACGGGAAAGTTAGCAGTTGAATTGATTCTTAGTGCTTTCGGAAAAACAATATTATAAGCTTATTATTTAGAGTTTAGGATATCAATATGATTAAAGGTAAAAATCATTTTGAACTTTTAGAAAGAGATATAAAAGGTAATCTGATAAGAGATTTAATTTCTTATACTAATTTATTCAGATTTTAAGAGGTCTCTTCTTAATAATTTAATTTTCTTTTTTAAATCTACAATTTCTTTCTCTTTCTTTTCAAGTTCGGTTTCAGTTTTTAAATTCCTATCCTTCACGTCTTGTAAATCAGATAATATTTTATCTTCGATTTGTTCTGATTCTCTTAACTTGTTGTTAAGATTTTCATTTTCTTCAGACAATGATTTGATAGTTGCTTCTCTTTCTTCGAGCATATTCCTCATATTTCCCAATTCAATCTCGAATTTGGCTCTTAGCTCCCCAGACTTTTGTTGAGTCGTTTCGAGTTTATTATCATATCTTTCAATAGCTTCTTGTTTAGATGCTATATTCTGTTTTAATTTTTCATTCTCTAGAATTAATTGATTCAGTTTCTCTTCATTTTCATCCATTTCCTTTTTTAATAATTGAAGAGTTTCAACCTTTTGATTTAATTCTGTTCGTTCTTTTTTCAACTCGTCTAATTCACTTTGAAGTTCGAAAATCTCCTTTTCTTTTTCGGTGAGAAGCTCATCCTTTTTCGAAACTAACACTTTTAACTTATTATATTTTGCTTTCTGAACGCTATCTTCCTTTAGATATTCAAGTTGTTCCTTTAAATCTTGAATTTGCTGTACTTTGTCTTGAAGTGTTTTTGAGAGAACATGCTGTTTATCACCTTTCTCTCTATATTCTTTTAATTCGCTCTGTAATTCTGTTATTTTTTCTTCTTTATCTTTTACAGTTGTTTTGGCTTCTTGAATCTGATTTTGTAGATCTTGAGTTCTTTCACGTAAATTTTCAATAGTATCTTTTTTTTCGACTAATTTTTGATTCAAGGTTTCACTTTCTTTTGAGGTCTGTTCTATCTGCTCAATCTTAGATTCTAACTCTTTGATATATTCGTTTTTTTCTTGTAATAAATTATTATCTTGATTTGTCTTCTGATTGAGATCACGAAGTAGTTTATTTATTTTTTCATTTTTTTCTTCCATTTTTTCGAGGAATTCTGACTTTTCATTAACCAACATTTCATTTTTTTCCCTTAAATCCTTATTATTCTCCTTAATCTCACTTATTTCTTTATTTAATTCCTCGTTTTGTTCTTTAAATAATTTAAGTTGGGCCATGATTTGTTCCGAACTTTCCTCTTTCTCTTGAGTTTCATGACTTTCCTCCTCTTTCTCTTCAACCCAACCCATCGAGGTCAATGCATCAGATATTGGGCTCTCTTTTTCATCTTTCTTGGGGTTCTCGTTATTTTCACTCATTTGTAATTATCACATTATAAAAAATGGATTAATTTATTATTTAAAAGATTATTTACTTTTAAATTCTTTACTACAATAGAATCAAATATATAATTTAATCGACTTTAAACACATATTTTCGATCCACAAAAAACCTTATAGTATATCCAGTCAATAATGCTATCATCATTGATATTTCTAATGGCATACCGAGAAAATTAGTTAAAAGAAATTGTACTCCAATATTTTCAATAGTAAAAAGAATACTCAATAGAAAATATTTTGAAAATTCGATTGATGTTTCTTTCAATTGGATTTCTCTGCGCTTAAATACGACAAATTTATCAAGGGTATATTTTGTAAGATACGTTATTCCAACAGCTAGTATGGATCCTACTAATTCAGGCATATCATAGGGCGTCGTAGAACAATATAAGATCTCAATTAAGTCTATTTCTCCAAAATTTAAACAAATAAGAGGGACTAATATAAGTTGATTCAACTTTTGGATAAGATAATTTAAGAGAATCATCATAACGGCAAAAATTAAATATAGTATCATCTGTTTCTTTATATTAGAACCCTTATTTATTGGAGTTTCATTTTTCTGTTGATCCATACACGATTCACGAGCTTTTTATGCTTTATATCAATTATAGTTTTAATTTTCTATTATACAATTAAAATTAATAGACTTATTATTATATACTTCAAATTATGAGATAAACTCTAATTAAGAACAATAATCAAATTAAAATAAAAAATATATTTAATTCCTTAATCATTCAATTTAGATTTCCAATCGTCATTAACATCTTCATTTGATGATTGAGAGGAATTTAACTTGTTTCCGTATTGGATGGGCTCTCTTGAAGTTCTCTGAGATGATGGAGATAGCATATCCATCATTTCTTTTGTGACACTTCCTGGTTTTTCTTTTCCTGTTATTTTTCTGTAAGCTTTTCTTATCCCCCAAAATAATAGCGAAAATCCCATAGAAAAGATAAAGTACCAGAAGAACCACCCACTTCCTAAAAGAGGTATTTCTACTGGAATTAGCAACCCAGAGCTATAATTACTAAATATGATTGACAAAACAAAAAAGATACCTAAAAAGAGAATACACCTACCGCAAAGCGGGATAAATTGGTTTTTCATCATCTCTTTTGTCATTTCCATTGATTCATTTTGAATCTCTCGCATCATCTGGGGATCTCCTATCGCTTGAGCATTTTTTAAACGCTCTTGTAGATTCTTTGCCTTCTCACGGAACTCTCTCATCTTATCTCCTCTGAGTCCAAACAAATGATTAAATAGGAGCCCTAATAAAGTTATTCCCAAGGAAATTAGCAAAATAATTAAAATTATCATTATATCTGACATTTCTTAATCACTATTATTAAAAAGAATGTAAAAAAATTAAATTTTTTCTCTCTCTGTTTTATTTTGATGATGAATGTTATCTTTAATATAATTTGTTCTTCAAAAAATACACGATGATTTTCTAAGGTCTCATATTAGAAGGTTTTTCTGGGATGATTTTATAAATTCCCTCTTAGAAAGTTTTTGATATATTTCTCATAAATTGTTCCCCATTTTGCAGTCATGCTTGATGTAATGGCACAACCAAGCCTACAATCTTTACAAAACTCAAATCCATCATGCTTTTTTCTTATTTCTTCAACTTTTTTTGAATTAAGAATTTTTTTAAGAGGTATTTTTAAGGCGCTAAAGCTCACAATTGGATGAATTTTGCATGGAAAATTAACCATCCCATCAGAGCGTACAAAAAGATATGTTTCTGCTACGTAGCATTCTAAAATATTTTTTCTTCTCTGAACCCTTCCAAAACCTCCATTCTCTATTAGATTAATACAATAAGAATTGGTTAGGATATTATTATAATGGACACGTAGCGCTCTGACAGTCTTTCCCCATAATTTCAAATTGGGGATAAGATCATTTACTTTGAATGAATTAATCATATTTCCTCCAGATGTACTAAAGGGAAGATGTTCACAAGGAAAAAGTTCTATAGAACATTCCAATCTTTGAGCCAATTCACATATTTCTGGTAAATAAGAGATATTAGACTTCATAACATTTGTGCTGATAATAACTTTAATACCCTTTTTCTTAGCTATCTTTATTGATTGTATTACTTTATTAAATAAGGGCATCCCCCGTAAAGAATCGTGCAATTCAGCACTAGGAAAATCAAGTGAAATAAGTATATAATCCAATCCTCTTAAATGGTTTTCTTTTAATAATTTTGGTAACTCTTGACCATTGGTTGCCAATCCTGTTATTAATTTTTTTTGAACACCAGAAAAGTTAATCAATTCTGGGAGGTCTTCTCTTAATGTCGGTTCTCCACCTGTAAATGAGAGGGAAGGGGTACCGAGTTCCGCTATTTGACTAATGATGCTTTTAATTTCATTGGTCGTCATTTCTTTTATTTTAATTGATTCTGGAATTTTTGGAATTGAGCAAAAGCTACACTTTGCTTGACATTGTAATGTAACTTCTATTTGGGCTGAAAATGGAATTCTTTTATTGGAGAATTTATGAAATAAAAATAGTCTTAAATACCCTAAAAAATAACGAAAGAAATATTTGATTATACGCTTCAAAGCAATTATTTAAATTAATTACAATTAAAAAATTAATTACAATTAATATTAACCTTTCATTTGAATTTATTTGGTATAATAATGATTACTGAATCTCGACCAGAATTTTCTCAAGCAAGGAACCGTTTTCTTAGGAAGCATTATAAAACACCCGTTCGCTTTATCTTATCTTATTTAGGGGAATATAAATTCCTATTTATTTTAAGTTTAGTTCTTGGTGTTATTCAATCAGCTCTTTTTTTAATGTTACCGTTATTTTTAGGGGTAATTCTGGACGTATTGGTAAACCCTACTGAACTTATTACAAAAACCTTCCCATTATTTCTCTTATTGATTATCATTATCATTATTGTAGCTATTATATTTGGAATTAGGGAATATATTAACAGATGGATTGGGGCAAATGTTATTTATCATCTTCGAAACGATGTATTTTCCACTATTCAACTAATGAGTTTTTATTGGCTTAGCAGACATAAAACGGGAGACCTACTTTCTCGAAATACCTCAGATATTAATTTGCTTCAAAACTTCCTAAGTAACGGGCTTCAAGACTTCATTCGCCAATCCTTTACATTTTTTTTTAGTTTCCTAATTTTATTTATTATAAACTTTGAGTTAGCAATTTATATTATATTAGTTAGCCCCGCATTGTTTTTTACACTTTATCAATTTCGAAAGCGAATGTGGCCTGTTTTTAAAAAATCAAGAGAGACTTATGCTGATCTAACTCATGAAATTCAAGAAAATGTCCAAGGAATTAAAATCGTAAAATCATTTCGAAATGAAGATTATGAAATACATCAATTTTCGAAAATAAATAATGAATATTATGGAGATTCGATGAATATCATAAAGATACAAGCTACATTTGATCCTATTATCCGATTGATAGATAATATAGGATTCTTACTCGTAATACTCATAGGGGGATTATTAGTTTCCGGTGGTAGAATGAATTTTGGAGAATTATTTTCATTCATATTAGTTATGAACTTCTCTATTGAACCACTTTTTTTTGTTGCGAGATTTTTGGGAAACACTTTAGTAACCGTACGAGAAACTTGCGCACGAATAGAAAATATCTTAACATCTGAAAGTGATTTAGAAGAATCCACTAATCCTGTGATGAATTCCACTATTAAGGGAGATGTTTCTTTTGATAAGGTGGATTTTAAATATAATCCCCAAGATAAACACTTTATTTTGGAAGATATTAATATTAAAATTAATGCGGGTGAAACTATTGCAATATTAGGACCAACAGGTTCTGGAAAATCAACATTAATCAAATTAATCCCCCGTTTTTATGATGTATCAGAAGGAAAGATCTTGATAGACGGAAAAGATGTAAAAAAGTATAAATTTGAATCGCTTCGGAAGCAAATAGGTTATGTTTCTCAAGAAAGAGTACTTTTTTCTCGAAGTATAAAAGATAATATTCGATTTGGAAATAACGATCTTTCGGATGAGGAGGTCAAACAGGCTGCCAAAATCGCACATATTCACAAATTTATTGAAAAAGAATTACCAAAAGGATATGATACAGAAGTGGGAGAACGGGGTGTAACCCTATCTGGAGGACAGAGACAAAGAGTTGCTATTGCACGTGCTATAGCCATTAAACCACGCATACTGCTATTAGACGATTGTTTTTCCAGTGTAGATGTTGACACAGAGTATGAAATTCAAAAAAAACTAAAAAGTTTCATAAAAAATATTACAACGATTCTTATCACACAAAGATTAAGCACTGTGAGACATGCTGATAAGATTCTGGTATTAGAAAATGGAAAAGTCTCACAATTTGGAACTCATGAGGAATTAATCACTCAAAAAGAAGGAATTTATCGAAAATTATATTCAACTCTAAAAGTGGAGGAAAGGCACGGAGGATAAAAAAATGAATGGTGATCAGATGAAAAATGATATATCAGAGGAAAATAATGGCAAAACATCGAAACTCGGTGTGTTTTTGATTTTAAAAAGATTAATAAAGTATGTTGGTAAACAAAATAGAAGAATTTTACTGCCCCTTCTCTTATTCATAAGTTTGAATATAATTTTTTCATGGATTTCTCCACTAATATTTAAATATTTCATCGATCAAGGCTTAGGAAGTGCTTTAGGAGGAGGTGGAGGGGCAAGTAATATTGATATAATACTTCAAGCGGGAATTTTATTTTTTATGGTATCTATTCTTAGTGTTTTAAGCAAGATTGCTCAAGGATATATTATTCAGAAATTGGCTACCATTACCATGTTTAATCTAAGAGCGGAACTTTTTACTAAATTTCAATATCTTGGATTAGATTATCATGATAGCCCAAAAAAGTCTACAGGAAAGAAAGTAAGTTATCTCACAAATGATGTTAATACAATTCAAGAACTTATCAATAGTGGACTTCTCTCAATTGTGGCTAATCTTTTTCTTATTTTTGGTGCTTTAGGTTTTATGCTTACTTTATCTCCTCATTTAACATTTATTTCATTCTTAATTATTCCCGTTCTCTTTTTAATCGGCGGAGTTATTTTAAAGATTGCCAGAAAATATTTCGAAGAGCTTAGGGAGAGAGTATCTGTGGTAACCGCTACTTTGGACGAATCTATAATGGGTATGAAGGTTATAAAATCCTTTGCTGTTGAGGATGAAAATTATAAGGAATTAAGAAATGCTACATTAAAAGAAAAAGAGGCAAAGTTAAAGACTGCAAAGCTAAACGCTTTAATCCCGGGGATTACAACGCTCGTGATTACTTTTGGGTTGATTTTATTATTCTTTTCAGCAGGAGTCTTCATCAGAGATGGCCTTATTACTATTGGAACCTTAGTAGCATTTATTTTCTATCTTTTTCAATTTTTTGAACCTCTAATCGGTACGATTAGTTTTTTTACATTATTACAGAATTCCATTGCGGCTGGGGGAAGGATTCTTATCCTACTAGATGAAGACCCCACGATACAAGACCATCCTTCAGCAAATTCATTGAAGAAAATAGCAGGTTCAATAAA
>SDNL01000145.1 GCA_004524365.1 Promethearchaeota archaeon
AAAAACATTTATCTTCGCATCAAACGTGGATTCTTGAATAAATCCATCTCACGTTTTGGAATTTGGTAACTCGATGTGCCGGTTTTTTCCATTTCTTTATATAATTTTTTAATAATATCCTCAACATCATCCATGAAATTACATGCACATGCAAACAAGATTATTTGTTTTTCAAAATCCGTATCCTCGGCATAGTTTTTATCGTAAATTTCAATCTCATATTCTTTTTGGATAAATTGACCGTCAATCCTTGCAATTTTCTTTTCCCCAATATACACATTATAATTTCTGCCGGGGCCAATTGTTCCCTTCGCAGTAACCATTTGGAATTGATCTTCTTTCTTTTCTGGAAGTAATGGCCAAGTCCACCTGGTTCCAAGTATTCTCCATCCCATAACAACTCTTGCTAAGTTATAAGTTCGAGGAAGCTGCATAAAGAAGACTGGTGCTGGTCTTTTAACTTCATAACTTTGTACTAAGGAATGAGCAATACTTAATTCAATTCCACCATGAAAGTTTCCACCTGTTCCTAAATCCATGGTTTCTTCCATAATTGTAAAGATTCGAACAGTTAATGGAGAAGCTTCCTCATTTTGTTCTGCTTCTTCCCATTCTTCTTTATTGAATGCGATAATATGCGTTTCTTCTCCATCGATCGAGACTTTTCCTTCAATATCGAAATTTTTACTGAATCTTCGAGTTTTTGCTTGATATTTCATTTGTTGATGAACGCCTAATTCTTCATCATGAAGTCGTGTTCGCCAGTATTCAACTTTTATTTTCTTATGAACTAAATCCTCTGGAACTTCAATCACTCCAACCCCTTTTTGAATGGTGGTAATAATATCATCCTTTCTGGATCCAGATGGAATACTGATATCTTTATCTTTAGCAATATCTCTTAATTCTTTCACGGTATATTGTTCCAAATTCTCGTAATCTATTTCCTCACTTTTTTTGGGCTCTTCTTTTTTTTCATCTGCCAAATTCAATCACATCTAATATTTAATTTTAATTGTTAATAAATAATTTAAATTTATTAAATGATATATAGTTTTTAGTTAATATTTTTTTATGACTATTACATTTAATATTGTTTTTATGACTATTAAATTTTATATAACATCATTTGAACGTAATTGTCTAGTTTAGTAAATAAAATGATTATAATTCAGAGGGAGAGTTAAATGAAAGAAATTGAAACTCTTGTATCAGAATTTGAGAAAATTGAATTATATTCCGTTTTAATTGAATGGTTTGATGATAAATTAGAATTAGATAATATTTTAAGCGATAGGTTTTTTGAAAGGCATTCTGATTTAATATTAACAAAACTAAAAACAATAAAAGATCCCATTACATTACAAAAATTAAATAAACTTTTGAATGTAATAAAACCTTATACAAATCCAGTATATGGATGGCAAACTTTATCGTGCACCATAGAAAATTATGTTTATAATTTATTTCTTAATCAAGCGAATAAAGAAAACATTGTAGTCTGTGGAAAAATTCTTCAAAAAATGGACGCAATCAACTATGATGCAAAAGATAAACTTTTTAATAATATAAAAACACTAGTAGAATCATTTCTAAGCAAAAATATAGATGAATATTTAAATGACTTTCCGGACTTATTTAGAGGATTAGTTGTAATTGACGATGATAAAGCTCAAAAATTTATAAATAACTATATAAATAGTATATATGAAAGAATTATGGGCCATCCCTCCCGATTCACATTGTTTAATAAATATGCATGTGGTTTAGAGAAAGCCTTTCGAACAAATACAATATTTGTAGAAAAGTGGTTTGAGGATGTCAAAGATCATCCGGAAGAATGGCTGAATCAATGTAAAACAACAGAAGATTTTGTAGCATTTATTCATTCAATTAGAATCTTGGATTCATTTGGGGTATCAGAATCGATGGAACCATTTTGGCCCATTTTAGACTCATTTTTCGTGGAATTTTTTCCCGGTGTCACATGGAATCAGATTAAAACATTATATTTCGATCTCCCTGCATTAAATCCTACTCGAGCATCAACTTATTTCAGAAGATATCAAAATTTATTTATCCAAGAGATTAAGAAACAGTTCGAGAAAATTAATTATAGTGATCTTTATCCATTCATAGATTTGATGAGAAGTTTAGCAAAACCAGAAAAATTAGACAATCCAGCTAAGTCTAATAAGAAGAAATTTTCTCAATTAATAAAAATGATGCCAAAGACATTTCCAACACATATAGAGAAAATATTAACTAAAGAAAAGCCCAATGAAATGCTCCATTTTATGAATAAACACGATTTTTTAAAAGAAACTGAATTCGGAACGATTTTAGGATTAATATTAAAAAAAAATTTTGATAAATTAGTAAATAAAGAAGATATCTTATTTCTATTTGATTTATTAAAAACAGCAAGGCTATATCTTGGACCTAGCTATATTTCCAAAAAAGTGAATTTAGTAAATAAAAGGATTGAAAACCGATTTTATGACTATGAGAAATGGGTGGATAGTAATGATATAAATACAATGATAAAGATCTTCAATTTCTTAAAGCAATTTGAGGATTTTTCTATTGTTGATTTCTTAAACAATATTGAACCCTCTCTATATCAGTATCCTAAAGAAAATAAAATGAGTATAATTACATTCTTTTTATTTAAACTCATTAAAAATTATCATATTTCAAACCCTTCCTTAATTGATATCGTAAATTCTAAAATCTGTGATTTATGTAAAATAGAGCATTATCCAAGAAGATTCAGGTATATTATTGGAAATCTCTCAAACATTTTTAATGATAATCTTGAATTGCTTATCAATGTCCAACGAACCCTCATAAAAAGCTATATTCTTCCTGTATTAAATGAGGAAAATGATTTTTATGATAATTATTATAATATTTTATATGCATTAACTAAAGTTCCAAAGGAATCTGTATCTGGATGGAAGGATATCTTTTTCCCCTCAATGTTTGAATTATTAAATAAAAATATGGAATCTATAAAGCTTAGCTCATTTTTTTACACTTTAGATGATTTAAAAGATTTACTTACTCAGGATGAACTGGAAACCTATTTAATACCATTTAGAAAAAATATTAAAACAAAATTCGGCAATTTATCTATGAGAGACTTTAAGGAGTTTATTACATACAACAGATTTCCGAAAGCTTCTCAATTTAATTTCTTATTTAAGGGAACTGCTCCAATCTTTGTTAATAAACTTAAGGTTTATTTTAAGACATCTATTGAAGGTAGTTTCTCTTCATATAATGATTCTTTAGGGAGAAATTTTTCACTTTTAACTGAATTAACTGAAATTTTAAAAAATATTCACCCTCCCATTATATTAGAGATTTTGACTCAATTAAAATCTATATTATTAAATGATTTGAGTCAAATAAAAGACCCTTCAAAAAAGTTTAGCGATTCTTTCTTTGAATTCTTGGAAGTTTTGGGGACTATTGAAACGATTTCGGTAGATGATTGGACCAGAGAGATTTTTTCGAAATTACCATTAGATAAAATAGATTTATATGAAGAAGCTCCAATTTCAAGACTAGTTTTATTGCTGAACTCGAAAGTCGATTATGATCTTTTATTTAAGATAATTTCTAAAAAATTCAGATTTATCCTTTATGAAAAGCAATATCGAAAGATTTTAGAAACATCTCAGTATATTGCTAACATTCAAGAAGGAATGATGCTCTTTTGGAATCATAAAGACTATGTTGCATCAGCGATCAAATCGTTTCCCACACACGTTCATTTTAGTGATTTTATACGAATATTAAATCGAAGGTCATTAGCAATTTCCTTATTCGTCTATACATTAACTAAAATGGAAATAAAACCGAAATTAAGATTAGAAGTTAATTTAAAAGGTCAACAAATCGCGCTTAATGAAATCCATAAACAACATCCCTTTTTCATGCTTATTGATGGCAAACTTTCTAAAAATATTTTTCAAAAACATATAGACGATTTAATTTCGGTTTTAAAGATTTACCACTCAATACCAAAATTGTATTGCAATATGATCCAAAGATTTCTTCCATTTATTTGTTTATTATATAAAAGCCTTTTAGAAAATAATGATGACTATAGAGAGTATTGTAACATACATTTTAAGAGAATTATTAATAGTCCATTTGTTATATCTGCTAATGGTCTCTTCAAAAATAAAAAACAAAAGATTAATGAAAATCTCATTAAACTGAGTAATTATTTGACTACATTTACTCCAAAAGAATGTGATGAGAAGGTTCTTTCCTTTCTCCCCATTCTCAAAAAGAATGTATCCTTCAAACCTGTAGGATGTAATTTTAATCTTTCTCAGTAACGCTAAAATCTACTTGACATGATTCAGAATCACAAAACTTTTCTCCAATCGCTTCATCAACAGTTTCACTTAATTTTAGTGGCTTCAATTCAGATATTCTTTTTTCATATTCCTCTTTAGTAATCTCTTCATATGGGGCTTGTTCATATCCGTGTTCCTTATTT
>SDNL01000146.1 GCA_004524365.1 Promethearchaeota archaeon
ACATAATCTAAGCCTAATTGTTTCGCTTTATTTAATTCATCAATCATCGAGTCATAGGATTTTTGTAATTTTTCGGAATCCAGATTGGCTAAATTAACTAAATAACTATTATGAGACATTAATGGCCAAATATCCAGCTTATCTTTAAAAGTTTTGAATTCTTGAATCTCTTCAGTATTTAAGGGTTTAGATGCCCAACTTCGTACATTTCCGGTAAAGATTTGAATTGTTTCACATCCAATTTTCTCTCCTCGTGTCAATGCTTTATATTTGCCCCCAGATATACTCATATGTGCTCCTAATCTCATTAATTCATTTCACTCTTTTTTATTTTATAGTTTTGACTTCTTATGGATAGCAGTAATTCATCAAAATTTTTAAAAATAATTAGTATAATATAAAGATAAACTTCAGAAATGGATTAATATCCCTATTTATCAATGTTTTTGGACTTATTATTACTTTTTCTAGCTATTATTGTTACGATTACAGCAGAAACTATAAAAAGCCCTCCAATAATATACCAAATTGTAATAGGTTCTCCTAATATTAATGCTCCAAATATAATCGCACCTATTGGTTCTCCTAATAACAGTATTGAAGTTTTAGAAGACTCAATATAATTTGATGCGATCATAATTAAAGTGTAGGGTAGAATGCTCCCAAAAGTGGCAAAAAATAATCCCAAAATAATAATATCGGGGGTAAAGATTGAGATTATTGAAAAGGAAGATATAGAGGGGAGAATAGGGAGTAGAGAAATGGGTAATAATAATGGAATAGCGACTATTAAACTCCAGGCCAATACCCAAGAGATGGAGAGAGTAAATGGGATTCTTTCCCTATGTTTTGAAAGTGCTCGACCAGAGAGAATATAACTAGCATAAATCAATCCATTTAAAAGTGCAAAGAGATCCCCGGCAAGTGTGGATAAAAAATTTTCCCAATTCCAAGGTTCTGTTAATAATATTAATCCTGTAATTGCCAAAGCTACTGCGGCTATTTTTCTAAAAGTCAGCTTTTCATTCAGAAATAGCCACCCTAATATTAAAGTAATAAATGGGTGAATCTGAACTAAAAGGACAGCCTCTCCAACCGGTACATCTAAAGCAATAGAACTCAAATATGCTAAAATCATCAAGACAAATAAAACTCCTTGAATTATATACCCCTTTTGTAATTGCCCATTTATGGTTTCCTTTAAACGGGATTTGTGTTTAAAATAAAAAAGAATTAATATAGAAAAACCAAAAATACCGCCAAAAAAAACTCTTAAAAATGTCTGCTCAATAGAAGAAATCTCTAAATCTCTAAGGATAGCAGAAATGACGGGAATTGAACCAAAAGATAAACCTGCCATGATAGCCCCAATGATACTAAGATCTTTTCTATATGCCATTTTAACCCTTATATTAGAATTGAAAAATAAGTATTATCAAGATTTTATTTAGTTTGTACTAATTAATTAAATATGAAAATATAGGATTACTATTAGATTCAATTGAAAAAAATGATTAAAGCAAAAATTGAATATATAATACGGGTTTTAGGCTTGCTATTGATTACTTTAGCTATCCCTTTTACTTTTATTTCAGATTGCATTTTGATAGAATATTTGATATTAGGAATCTTTTATTTTGTTATTATTATTCCTTGGGTTATATTCTATATAATTTGGAAATTAACAATATCTATAATTAACAACCGAGTTAAAATAATTCTAATTCTTCTGATTACCCTTTCAAGCTTCTTTTGTTTAGTTCCCCTTTTTTTAATTAATAATAATATACATTTAAATGACTATGTTATTTGGTTATTCCAAATTATTAAAATCTTCACAATTCTACTATCTTGGAATTTTTGTTTCTCGATTTATAAAAAACGTAAAGTAATAACTCTACTTTTTGGAATTTTTTATTGTATTTTAAATATATTTTTTCTGATTTTTTTATCTAAAATATGGTTTTGGGTCATAATTTCTCTTGTCTTTTTTCTATCTGGAATTTTCTGTATTTTTTTTGGAGAATATTTAATGTTTAAGAAAGGATTGCTCAAATATCTTTAATTAATTATTATAATAAATAAATCTAATGATCTATTTTATTATTTAATAAAAAGTTTAAAAAAAAAGTCAAAATGTTCTAAATATATTATTTATATAACTTGTTCCAAAATTTCTGTAATTCTTCTTCATTCAAACTAACTTTTAAATCTGTAGGTTTGGAACTTTCTTCTCTGAAAAATTTAGGCAATTTATTAAAAGCTTCAGAAAGACCTGCTTTCTCATTGAATTCAATCTCATTTTTTAGAATGTTCTTTCCAATAGAAATAACATCTTTTCTTTCTAAGTCAATATCATACATTGCATTTAAAACATTGGCAAGAAGTTCCATATTTTCATAACTTGGTCCAATGAAATAGCAGCAGCCCATAGAATCAAGGACAGTCGTATAAACTTGCAATTCATATGATAATTCCATCTTTTTTTCATTGTCCGTTAATTCTCCATAATTCTTACCTTTTCTAGCTCTTCTACCAGCAATCGCCGCTCCTGCAGTATGATCTGCGCCCATAGGAGAAGTAGCAAAAGTCACACTCATTCCTTTGAAGACACGAGGATCATAGGCAGACATCCCTTGACCTTTAACTTCGGGGACCCTTTCAAAACCGATCTCATTAGCAAAATGACAAGCTCCATTACCATATAATTTTCCCTTGTCAGAACCTTTTTTAATTTCATCGAGGCATTCAAAAACCTTTTCCGCGTCACCCCATTCAATTTGTCCTGCATCCATAGCAACTCCCATCGTACATCCAAACTCAATCGTATCTATTCCTATATTATCACAATCGTGATCAATTCGTGCTAAAATATCTAAATCATCGATTAAGAGATTAGAACCATTCATTGCTATAGTTTCATATTCTAAACTTGAGGTTATATGATGACCTTCTTTATCCTTTACTAAATTTGAACATCTAATAACACATGTAGGGCTGCATGACAATCGGTTCTTTCCCCCTCTTTCTACTATTAATTCATGTAATTTTTCACCTGAAATTTCACTTGCTTTTTCATAGGACCCTTTATGAAAACTTTTAGTCGGAAGCCCCCCATACTCACTCATCGCTTGTATCATAAGTGCAGTTCCATAAATAGAAAAGGTTTCTTTACTAGTCGCAAGATTTTTAGTGAAATCTTTTGAATGTGAGCGAAATTTTTTAATATCATTAATTTGAACTTTAGATTTTTTAGGACGATCAATAATAATAGCTTTTATTTTCTTTGAACCCATTATTGATCCTAATCCTCCACGAGCTGCATGACGCGAAGGATATCCTTGTAAATCATTTGCTGCAATAGTTGATGCCTTAAATTTATGTTCACCAGATGGTCCAATGGAATAAATAGCGATTCGATCATTAAATCTCTCATATAAACTATTATGAAGATCATAATTACCTAGTCCTTTATATTGTTCTCCATCTTCTATATGTATACCCTTATTGTCGATTATGATTATCTTCCATGATTCTGAGATATTTTCCAAAACCAGCGCTCTAATTCCATTCTGAGCCAACATCATTGCTCCTCTTCCTCCTACATTTGCCTCTTTAATTCCTCCTGTCAAAGGACTCTTACCTCCAAATGAAGTACGAGCAGAATTAGGAAATGGAGATCCAGTTAATAATCCATTAGCGATAATTAATTTATTTTCTTTCCCAAGCGGATCACATTTAGGGGGAACTTCATCATGCACTATTTGCGAGCTTAATCCTCGCCCCCCTAACAAAAAGTATTTTGAATCTTTATTAATCTCTTGAGAGTTAATTTCATCAGTTTTGGTATTTATTCGAATTAATCGCATCATAATTATTAGTAAAGAATATTGTATTTAGAAATTTGAGATTTAAAATTATAAATTTTTAAAAAAAAGATTTTAAAATTAAAATTAGAACGATTCCCAATGGGTTATTTCTTCCAAGTCTTTTCGAGATGATATTTCTTCTTTTTCTTTTTGAGGATATCCTAATGGAGTTAAACCAAGCACACGATATTTTTTTGGAATCTCTAGAATTTGCTTAATCTTATCTTCATTGAAAAATCCTATCCAGCAAGAGCCAAGTCCTTCGGCAGTTGCCGCGAGCATAATATGCTCAAAACAAATTCCAAAATCAACGGGATAATAAGGTTCACCATTCTTATTTTTTCCAGAACCACTTTCTGGTATGATTCCCACAATAAACATGGGGGCATTATTGAATTTTTCTCCTTGTCCAATGGCTTCCCAAATTTTATTTACAGTATCTTGATCTTGAATTATGATATATTCAACCCCTTGCATATTGGCCCATGTAGGAGCTAATCTCGCCGCCTTAATTATTCTTTTAATAGTATCTTTTTCTGGCATTTCTGATTTGAAAAATCGATAACTACGACGTTTCTTCACTACTTCATAAAATTCCAACGCTTTTCTACCTCTCTTTTAAATTTA
>SDNL01000147.1 GCA_004524365.1 Promethearchaeota archaeon
AGAATTTAAAAGTCTCCAAGATATCTTTTCTTATAAGCCCGTAGATTTAAAATCCTTCTTGTTCCGTAAAAAATATTCAAAAATTGATTCTTTTGAACTTTTATATTCTAAAAGTCTAATTTTTCCGTATATAGAATTAAAGAATCTGGGATTTAAAGAAATAGTATATATATTTATTCCTAATACAAACCCGAAAAAATTAGATTCTCTTATTAACATTTTTAGCTTTTTTAATTATTGTTTTTTATATGAAGTGGAAGGAGATTATTATCTTGACGGGATGTTTGATATAAAAAATTGTCGACAAGGTATTTTTATTAAATTATTTTTACCAGATTGTGCTATCCATGAATTCTATAATGCCTTCTACGAGATATTTACTCTTTTGGGAATTAATAATTATGCAATTTTTCATGATTTGATTGATGGTAAAGCATTATTGAAGAAGGCTTATGGAGATCTTGATTTCTTAAATCAATATAATCCACTAACAAATTTGCAGTGGAGTGAAACAGATAAAAAATGGATTAATATTAAATTATTGGATGAAAAATTCAATTTTTTATCGATTAATCTTTGAAGAATGACTTAAAAATTAATTTTTAAATAAGGAGAAAGGGGAAAAAGAAAAGAATTATCTTAATAATAAATCCCAATCGATTTTATCCCTCAACAGATCTAAAACCATATCTACTTCATCTGGTTGGATTCCGGGTTTTATTCTTTCCATGTTTCTAAGAGTTGTATAAGTATCACTGGGACTTAATAAGATGGGTATGTTCTTTTCATTAGCTTTTGTTATTACAGAAGTATCTGGTTGCATAAATCCAGTTAAAATTAAACATGAAACATCTGTATTCAAAGCGGCTAATGCTAAATCTGATCTATCACCACCTGTGATAAATGCAACCTTTTTTGCTTGCCGTAGATATTTAAGAGCCGATTGGGGACCCATTGCGCCCACTAGATAGGTTTCTGCTCGGCCATCCAGTGATTCTAATGCAGATTCATTCACTAAACTCCCTCCAATTGCTTGTTTAATCTCAGAAATTCGGGGTGATATTAATTGAAGGCTTTTTTCAATAATTCCGATAATTGAAAGGTCGTATCTTTTGATATGTGCTTCACTTAATTCTTTAATTCTTGGTAAATAATCGAAATCGATTTTATTGAAAATTAAGCCCTTGATTTTGATATCTCTGTAATCAAAATATCTCTTGGTGAAGAAGATATTATCAATGGACTTATCTGAGGATTCTTTTTCTATATAGACTAATTCATTTATTCCGAGTTCTTGAGCGATGGAAAGATCATCAACTCCAACTCGAATATGTTTCTTAATACTTGGAGCTCCTTCAATAATGATATAGTCATTTTCCTTTTTTATTCTCTCATATGCATTCTTAATATGTTCTAGATATTCCTTTTTTTTCTCAGCGTCTATTAGATCAATATAAAAACAATCGGGAATGGAGACCGGAGATAATATCTCATACGGGAGATCTGTGGGTTCGAGACAGCTTTGTAAGAATCCAACATCGAGGTCTGCCTTATTTGAAAAGGGAGCTTTAGGACTTCCAATAGGTTTATAATATGCAACCTTTTTTCCCTCTTCTTGAAGCTTTTTAATAATTCCAATGGATAATAAGGTTTTTCCCACTCTTTCTTCTAGTGATACTAAGTATATTGCTTTTGCCATTTTATTCCTCCAACATTTTTCTGTTTTTATCTAATTTTATAATAATATTTGTATTATTTATTTTTTTATGATAATTTTTAACTTATTCATTATTAAGTGTGATTATTAGAATTATTTTCATGTTTTTGATATAGTAATCTTAATGTCAACAGCATTAATTCCATCCACAAATACTAATAGTGGATTGATATCCATTTCGACGATCTCCGGAAAATCATTTACTAATTGAGAAAGTTTCAATAATACTTCAATAACACTGTCAATATCAGATGCTGGTTCGCCCCTGACCCCTTGAAGCAATCTATAAATCTTTGTATCTTGAAGCATTTCTCTCGCCTCGGCTTCGCTGAATTTATAGGAGAGTTTAAATGATACATCTTTAAGGAAGTTTGCATATATCCCACCTGAACCACACATAAGCATTGGCCCGAATTGCGGGTCTTTTGACATTCCAAGGATGAGTTCATTAACCTTTTCTTTTGATGCAAAATCAATCATTTCTTGTAATTCAACACCATAAATAATTGCATTTTGGGGTCCAAATTTTTTCGCATTATCAACGATTTGAATATAGGCTTCAAAAGCATCTTCAGGAGATTCAATATTTTTAACGATCCCTCCAATATCTGTTTTATGAATAATTTGGGGGCTTACAATTTTCATAATTGTTTTACCGATTTCTGGCTGGAAATCCATTGCTTCCTGTGGAGTTCGTGCTAATTTTGATTTCGGGGCAATAATATTATAACATTCGAAGATTTCTGCGGCTTCTGAACTCAATAAAACAGTCCTTTCATCTTTTTGCACTTTATTAATAATTTCTCGCACTCGGGCATCATCAACATCAAACTTAGAACTTTGAAATTCTTTTAAGGGTTTTGTATCCAAATATTCACTCCGCTTTACAAGAGTCCTTAGAGTATGAGCACCTCTGTCAGGAAAAGCATAACATGGGATACTATGGTCTTTTAAATAATTTTTTCCCTCCTTTACCGATTTATCTCCAATAAATGAGCACACAATAGTCTTATCATCTAAGAATTTTGAAGCGGTCTCATAAATTAATTCGGCTACCCTCGTTGGTTTAGTTTGTTCTTGAGGGGTTAAAATGATTAAAGCCCCATATGTTGAAACATAATTTTCAAGATCCTTGTCTGTGTTTTCATTCTTTTGAGTATTAAGTCCAAAAATAGTTTTTAATGCAAAAATGTATCGATCAGGGGTCGCATCACCAACAATATCTACAGGATTGAAAATTGCTGCTTCTTCTGGTAAATTTTCTCTTAATTCATGGAGAATTTTTTCAGAAAATTCTGCAAATTTTAGTCCTTCATCAGAGAATGCGTCGGTAGCCACAATACCAGGTCCACCCGCATTAGTAATAATAGCAAAGGAATTTTTTTTTGGTATGGGTTGACTAATGAAGATTTCTCCATAGTCGAATAGATCTTCAATAGTTTTAGCCCGGATAACTCCGCATTTCTTGAAAGCTAAATCATAGGCTTTATCGGAGCCTGCTAAAGCTCCTGTATGACTTGATGCGGCTCTGGCTCCCGCTTCGCTAACACCAGATTTCAAAATAATAATAGGTTTTTTTCGAGTCGCTCGAGGAAGAACTTCTAGAAATCTATCTCCATCTTTAATGCTTTCTAAATAACATAAAACTACCCTTGCATTATCATCATCAGCTAAATATTCTATAAAATCTACGGCACCTAAATCCGCTTTATTTCCTAGACTTATATTGCAATAGAAACCATAGGGTTTATCCATTGAAAAATCCATCATTCCTGTTAACATCGCTCCCGATTGAGATATCATGGCAATATCTCCTTTTTTTGGAGTATCAATAGCAAATGAACCGTTATATTTATCACCAATAAACCCAAGACAATTAGGGCCTAATATGCGCATATTATATTCTTTCGCGATTTCTTTGAGTCTTTCTTCTCGTTCTGCGCCTTCTCCACCGATTTCTTTGAAACCAGCAGAAATAATAATTAATCCCTTTATCCCCTTTTCGCCGCATTCCTCAGCAACAGCTATAACATATTTACTTGGAATAACTATGATTGCGATATCTATTTCCTTTGGAACATTTAACACACTCTCATAGGCTTTATAACCTAAAACCTCATTATCACTGGGATTTATTGGATAAATTTCTCCCTTATATTGTGAATTAATAATGTTTTTTAAAACCGTGTTTCCAACTTTGCCATCTGTATTACTGGCCCCAATTACAGCAATAGACTTTGGATTAAAGAATTCCGTTAGCGGCATATTGAATAAATTAAAGTTAATTATATAAATAATTTTTATATATAGTTAAGATTTAGTAATTATTTAATTTTTGATATTTAAAATATAAACAAGTCAATGGATATTATTTGATATTTAAATGGCTATATCATAGAAGGCGAATTTTTATTTTGTTTTATAACTTTTCTTATTAAAAATTTAAGGTTCTAAATATGACTAAAATAAAAATGATTACAGAAAAAGGGGATATTAATCTTCAATTATTTGACAATGATGCACCAAAAACGGTTGCAAGTTTTTTATATTTGGCAAAACAAGGTTTTTATGAAGGAGTGACCTTTCATCGGGTCATTGATGAGTTTATGATTCAAGGAGGCGATCCTACAGGAACAGGACGTGGAGGTCCAAAAAATAAAAACATTAGCTCTTTTCCATACAATGATACGAAAATTTCTTATCCTTTTGAAGACGAATTTCAAAGTGGAAAGACATTTAATAAACCTGGAATTCTTGCAATGGCGAATGC
>SDNL01000025.1 GCA_004524365.1 Promethearchaeota archaeon
AAAGTCCACAGAGAAAAAATGCTGGACTGAAACGAGGATTAATCCATTATTATTATGGAGATGGAAAGGGAAAGACCACCACACTTATGGGAGTTATAATTAGGGCGTTAGGACATAGGTTAAAACCAATTCTCATTCAATTCTTAAAATTACATGATGATAATGATAATGGAAAAGGTTATTTTATCGGCGAAATAAATTTTCTGAATAATTTTATACCGATCGAGCAATTTGGAACAAGAGATTTTATCAATGCTGATAATAAGGCAAAAAAGTCAGTGAAAAAAATAGTGAATGATGGTTTAGATTTTACAAAAAAAATCATCACAGAAAGCAATTATGATATTGTGGCTTTGGATGAGATTATCAACCTAATCTCTCTGGGATTTATTGAATTGGAAGAATTAATAGAGATTTTGGAAAATAAACCAACTAATATGGAAATTATATGCACGGGCGCGATGTATTATAGACAAATAGAAGACATTTCACATTATACGGTTCAATTTAATTGTATAAATCATCCTTATTATGAGGGAATTGGAGCAAGGAAGGGAATAGAATATTGAATTATAATAAAAAATCTAAGAGAATTGCTTTTTGAAGGTGAATCTTGTTTTCTGCTTGTTGGAATACAACAGAATTTTTGGATTCGATAACTTTATCTGTGATTTCAACCCCTCTATGAGCAGGCAAGCAATGCATTATAAAAGGAGACTTATGTGCATGTTTTAGTAAAGAATCATTTATTTGATATGGTTTAAAGGTGGTTAATCGTTTCTCCTTCTCATTTTCTTGCCCCATTGATACAAATGTATCCGTATAAACGATATCTGCGTTCTTTACAACTTCTCTTGGATCATGAGATAATTTGAAACATTGACAATTTTTCTGAGCTTTCGCCCATTCAACAACACCTTGTTCTGGTTCATAATTTTCTGGAGTAGCAACCAAAATAGAAATTCCAAGCTTGATACAACCAATAATAAGGGAGTTACAAACATTATTTCCATCACCGATAAATGAGACCTTTATATCCCTAAAAGTATCCGGAAATAATTCCTGTATTGTCATTAAGTCTGAGAGAATTTGACAAGGATGGAACTTATCTGAAAGCCCATTTATTATTGGAACTCGTGAGAATTCTACCATTTCTTCTAAATTTTCATGCTTATATACCCGAGCAACTATGAGATCTACATAGAGAGATATACATTTGATTTCATCTGCAATTGAGCCTAAATGCAAGTTCGTAGTAGTCCAATCTAGGTAAAGAGGACTTCCACCAAGTTGATACATCCCACTTTCAAACGAGATTCTTGTTCTTGTAGATGTTTTTCGAAATAGTAAAGCGAGGGTTTTTCCTTTTAAATGAGAGGAAAATTTCTCAGGTGCTTTTTTAATTTTTTTTGCTAAGTCTAATAATCCGAATATTTTTTTAGTACTTAGATCTTTGATGGTTAATAGGTCTTTCATACTTAGGATGATTTTCTCTGCTTTTTATTTTGATACCCATACATTACAATATATAGAATTGTTAATGATACAAGATAAATTATCAAAAAGATAGACCAGAAGAAAGTAGCTTCATCGTTATTTTTTAAAGCTTCATCAATAATTTTCCATATAAAAAATAGCGAAAATAGACTTAATAAGCGAATAGTACTTTTAAATTCAAGTTTCATATTATATAATCATCTAAATTATTATATAATTAAATATTAAATTCAATTAAAATTATAATAAAGAAAAGTATAATAGATATCAATTGAAAAATGAATGAAGTGCGCCCTCCGAAATGCTTCATCTGCAAGAAAAGCTTTGAGGATAAACTAGGAACTCTTCACTACTGTATTTGTGATATCGCTATATGTAGTGATTGTATAGAACAACTAATTGTCAATGATAAAGAATGGAAATGTCCCAGCTGTGATAATATTAATAACATCAAAGAAAGTAGATTATTTAGAGAAAAAACTTGATTACGCCAATCTTTTTATATAATTGTTTTTCCTTCAATCCTATGCCGATGATGAAATTTCTTAGAAATGAACTCCTAATGAAAAAATATGAGGAAGTCTGAGGCAAATATAAGAAGAAAAAAGATAAATTATTAATTTTTGAATGACCCGTTTAATCGAAATTACTCCTTTCTCGCTCTCCTTCAATATTTTTATTTTATATTTTAGAGTAGTCTAATTTAAATAATTGATTGTATTAACTAGATTGAATATGAATTATTAGTTCCGATTTAGAATATATATTCATTATATTAACATTAGGTACAGAGTAAATATGACTGTAAGATATAACGATAAACCTCAAACCCCACATCATAAAACTAGTTCTCTTTTAAAATGTTTAACTGAATGTTCAAAAAATAAAGATGTAGAAATAGTCTCTGTAAATGCTGGTAGAGGGGCTAAACATAGGTTAGCGAATTTAGGTCTTGTTCCAGGAACCAAAATTACAAAGACACGCTCAGCAGTCTTTAATGGTCCAGTAGAAGTCAGCGTTAAAGGTAGTAAGATTGTTCTTGGAAGAGGACTTGCGGCAAAAGTAATTGTTAAATGCGATCAATGTTAGAAATTTTTATTATATCTTCTCTAATTTAATTCTAAAATTAACAATAAATTTTGCCACAAAACTTTTGGATAATTCACTTAGAAATCTTTTCGATATGATTTTGTTGCTATTAAATTAACAAAAAGAGATACATATATGTTTAATTATTAAAACATAATTCAATAGTTTCTAAATCTTAAGAATCTTGGTTGATTGTCAATTTAATTACTTATAAAAAAACTCATTCTAGCCGTATCTAAAAACTTTAAATATGGTGCTTCACTTTTTAAAATAATTAACATTTGTAACTACTGAATTTGCAAATTTTACCTCATATAAACTTGAATTAAATGATTTTGAATTATATGGAAGAAAAATAACCTAAAAATAACAAAGCTCTTAATTATATCGTTATTTGTAAATTCGAAAAAAGGTTGCAATATTGAGTTTAAAATGAAAAGACGAGCGTAAGTAAATATGAAAAACACACAAGATAAACATCACTTATTTAAACATACCATGAGACCTCATGACAGGAAGGGTATGAGCAAAAAACATTCTATAAATATTGCTCTTGCGGGGAATCCAAATGTTGGGAAGTCAGTAATATTTAATCAGCTTACGGGTCTCTCTCAAACTATTGGAAATTGGCCAGGGAAAACCGTAGAAAGGAAGGAAGGATCATTAGAATTTTTAGGATTTCATTTTAATATTGTAGATTTACCCGGAATTTATAGCCTTTCTACTTATTCTTTAGAAGAAATTGTAAGTAGGGAGTATATAGTATCTGAAGATGTTGATGTAATTATTAATGTTATTGATGCGACTAACTTGGAACGTAATTTATTTTTAACATTTCAACTATTAGAATTGAAGGTACCAATAATACTTGCAATCAATCAATGTGATATTCTCTCTAAAAGGAATATGACAATCGACTTTAAGGAATTAGAAGATATTTTCAAATTACCTGTAATTCCTTGTGTAGCAATTCATGGTAAAGGCGTCCATCAACTACTAGAAGAGGCGATTGAATTATCTGTATATCATCACCCACATGCGCACTATAGGAGGAATGGGAAAAAGATTCACGAAATTCATCATCACTTATCTCATTCAAAACGAACTCGGGAATTATTTAATAATGAATTGAAAAGACATGAGAAACCGAAAAAAGCTTTTCAATTTCCCGACTTACAACCTATATTGAAATTTGGACGGGAAGTGGAAGAAAAAATAGAAAATTTACTGAATGAAATAGAGAAATTTGAAGATTATTTTGCTCAATTTAATTATCCCTCTCGATTTTTAGCGATAAAATTATTAGAAGATGATAAAGAAATAAAAAAATTATTTAAGAGTAATGATAAAACCATTTATATTAAAGGCCTCGCTCAATCTTACAGAAAAGAATTAGAGGTTTTTCATGGTGAGGATATTCACACTATTATTTCATCTGAAATTTATAACAAAATTCATAAAATAACTAGTTTAATTCTGGTTAGTGAAAAAGAAAAGAAAAAGAAAAAATCGGTAGTAGAGATTTTGGATTATATAACCACCCACAAAGTATTGGGATATTTAATTTTAATATTAATACTTATTGGAACTTATTATTTTACTTTTGAGATTGGAGACTTTTTAGGGGGATATCTTGAGGACCTTTTCTCTCTATTGAGCAACCAAATATATATTCAATTTGGAGAAGACTCTATATGGACAGTATTATTATGGGATGGTGTTATAGGGGGCGTATTTGGGGCGGTTGGAGGTGTTTTGGTTTATGTGGTTCCATTCTTTTTAATTATTGAAATCCTACAAGACTCTGGATATCTCCCACGAGCAGCATTTTTATTAGATAAATTTATGCATTTTTTAGGTGTACATGGAAAGACTATAATTCCGATGATACTTGGATTTGGATGCAATGTTCCCGCATGTGCGGGCTGTAGAATTATGGAAACTCAGAGAGAAAAAAAGATTTCTATTGCCTTAACATCATTAGTGCCTTGCGCAGCGGTCTTAACTGTAGTTATGGGATTGGTAGGGCGCTATCTAGGCCCAATTTATGTTGCCCTATTATTTGCAATTAATTTTGCGGTAATCATTCTGATTGGAAAAATATTAAATAAAAGAATGCCAGGCGAATGTACAGAATTAATAATGGAAATGCATGAATATCGTGCCCCCAATGTGAAAGTTATTTTAAAACAAACTTGGATGAGAACTAGGGAATTTGTATATAAAGCAATGCCTATAATAATTATCTTGGGAATTGTATTAGAATTCTTGTATATGTTTGATCTCTTAGGTTCTATTAATTTTTTCCTCTTACCATTTACTTTATGGTTAGGTTTACCAGCAATATGTGGAATTTTTTTGGTATATGGAATTATCCGAAAAGAATTAACTTTAGTTTTATTAGCAGATCTTGCGGCAACCGCAGGAACGACCATTCCCGCACTATTGAGCCCATTACAAATGTTTGTTTTTAGTTTGGTGACGATGTTATATATCCCTTGCTTTGCGACGATTGTAATAATTGCTCGCGAAACGAATTGGAAATATGCCATCGAAATTGCTCTCCTTGAAATAATGATTGCTCTAATTCTTGGAGGACTTGTCTATTGGATTGGATATTCTATTCTTATTTTTATATAATTTCTTTTTTTTTAATTATATCATCTAATTGCAGACCTCTTACTTTTAAATTGATTTATTGATGTTAAATTATAATATAATACTATATTATATATTATATGGCTAAATTAATATGCTCAAAAGTAGTTGAAGTAGATTGTGCTAAAAATGATTTTTTGGAATCAATTTATAAACCCAAAATTTGGGAAACGATTAGTCCTGTAAAAAAAATTACTGTAGAATTTACTGCCCCCAATGTTTTTTTCAGCGAAATGTACGATGAGGTTGAACTGGTGAAAATGCCCATCGAAATGAGTGGAGAACTTGTAATGGTGGATAAGGGAGAAGAAGAAGGAAAGGGAAGATTAATTGAATTAAATGTTCGAAAAAATAAAGATGTAAAAAAATTGGATGGAAGATTACGAGTGAAATCGCTTGGTCCAAATAAAACGAAGATTGGTGTTTTTATTACTACATTTGAACTAACTAGCGAATTCTTGAATCTATTTGGTGACACAAGCGAATTAATACTCAGAAGAAAGATTAGTGAGATTCTTAGAGGGCTTCAAAAATATTGCAAGTCTAATACTTTGAAAGATTTTCTATAGGAATCTATAAAAGAAAAAAACAAAAAGTAAAAAATGATGAGAAATATTATTTAAATAAGAAATAATTAAGTTCCAAAAGCAATAAAATGAATATATGGATCTTAGAAGCAAGTTCGGGGATCACATTATTATATAAATCGTTTCGAGAATTAATGGTTAATGAAGATTTGGTTTCAGGATTACTAACAGCTTTAAATCGATTTACTGTTTTTGAATTCAATGAAGGGATAGAAAGTATTGAAATGGGAGGATTAAGATGGGTTTATCTTGATGATGATGAATCTGACCTCCTTTTTATCGCAGCAGATTCTAAAGAAGCATCAGCTGATATCTTATCCGCTCGGTTGAATATTATAATGAAAGCATTTCTCCAAGAATATCAAGATACGGGCATCTATCAGAAAGGAGAATGGAATGGAAATACAGATTTATTTAAAGAGTTTAAACAAACGATTGATGAATATTACTCACAATGGAAAAAAGCTGAAAATATTACCACATTGGGAGAATTTTTCGATATATTAGGCGTTTTTCAACAAATTTTAAATATCGTTATTAACACGATTGGGCAGTTAAAAAATGAGGAGATAATATTAGATAAACTTGAGTTAATGTTTGAAGATTTTAAAAATGATTCAAGTTTTAAAAGCGATCCCGAGCTAAAAAATATCTCATTTTCAAAACAGGCAGGCTTTAACATAATAGATATTAATCCAAGAGGCTGTGATATGATGGTAGTAGAGCGTCAATTGATTCGTTTAATTAAACATGTAATTAAGATATTAAAAAATGAACTAACACAGAAAAGTTTCATCTATGCTTTATTAGAGGAAGGCTTGTATAGCTATATTATAAACCATCTTGATCTTTTAAAAAAACTCAATCTTGATATTTTTCTTTTAAAGTTATTTCTCTCTCGATAATTTAAATTATTATTGAAAAAGGATTGAAGTCTCCCCGCCCTGAATAAAGGGAGGGGACTTCTTTCGCAACTTCGTTAAAAATCTCTCTTCACTTAAATACTAGTTGAAAAGACTTAACATAATTATATAAAATACGGCAACTATAATATGAATAAAGGCGAAGAGGGCACCATTTTTAAGAAGACGCTTATAATTTAAATTATCAACCCCAGAATCTCGAGCAACTTTTAATGTCATCAAGTCTGCAGCAGCTCCTTGGGGGAAAAAATTTCCCCCCAAGTTTACCCCCACTATTAATGCAAATATTAAAGGAACTGCAGGGAATCCAAATTCTGTTATAATTGTTTGGATAATAGGAATAAATATCAATACTGTTGGTGTATTTGCCACGAATCCCGATAATAAGCTTACTACAAGAAGTATAATGATGGATAATAACATTCGTGGAAACAAATAAAAGGGGATACTACTAAAAAGTTCTCGAAATCCCGCTTCAAGTAAACATCCGATGACTATATAAAGAGATATAAAAAAGAATATTACTTCCCATTCCACATCTCTGAGTAAATCACTCATCCTCTTATTTGTAAAACCTTTATTTAGTAATACGAGAATCATACTAGCAATCACCGCAACTAAATATAAATTTGGAAGCAGAATAAAAAGAATAATGGTTATGATTATTCCAATGGAATTAAGATAAAACATTTTCTTATTTTTCAATAAAATATCACTATTAATCAAATCAATCATTAACACTTTTTCTCTTTGATGCACTCTTTCTTCTAAGTTTAAAATTTTATTATCTAATAGAAATATAGTTAAAAATAATAGAAAAAATGAAAAAATCCAATAATTTTGAACGAAATACATAGTATCAAGATTAAAGGCACTGGAGATGATAATATTTTCACCGCTAGAAAAGGGTGTGATAATTGAACCGATATTAATACAAATTGTCATTCCCAAAAGATAAGTGCCTGCACGGATCTTTAAGAAATGGCAGAGTCGAATAACTACAGGGGCAATAATTAATACTACCACAACATCTGTAATAACAGCAGCGAGAAGTGTAGTAATAATGCAAATCAAGTAGAAAAATACTCGTTGATTTCCTTTTGAAAATCTAAATAATTCAACCGCGAGATATTCTAAAATATTGGAATCTTCAGCTATTTTAGTGATAATTGACATTGCTAATATAGTAATAATTGCTTCAAATTCTATATGTCCGATAAATGTCGAGATCCCTAATTGAAGTGTAAGGCCTGTTATAGCGGCACAGATAAAACTCAATAGGAGAGATATCGCAACAAAATCTAACCTCTCGATTGAATATGATATTATAATTAATCCGAAGATTATAAAACTAATAATTAGGATAAAGATTTCCATTGATATAAAAGAAATAATGATTTAAGAAAAGTTTTTTGTTAGATATATTTACAGAACAATAATAATAATTATAAGTTTGTTCCCTTGAAGACCTATTGATAAGTTGTCCATTTTTCCCTTAGGTTCGGATCTTTTAAGGTTTTCATCAAATACTCTGTAAATTCTTTCCCCGTTCCTCCCGTGTCTCTCCCAGTTAATTTTATTTTATGTTCATATGCTCCGCAAATGTCGAGAGCCATCTGCAGTTTATGTGCTTTCTTCTCATATCCAATATGATCTAACATCATTGCTGTTGCCCGTATTAGACTTGAGGGATCAGCATATTTTGCCCTACCTTCCCTAACCATTCTAGGAGCTGAACCATGAATTGCTTCGAACATTGCATATCTCTTTCCTATATTTGAGCTCCCTGCTGTCCCAACCCCCCCTTGAATCTGAGCAGCTTCGTCAGTAATAATATCTCCATATAAATTAGGAGCAACAAATACTTTAAATTGACTCTGTCGAGAGGGATCAATTAATTTTGCTGTTATTATATCTATATACCAATTTTCCCAATTAATATTGGGATAATCTTTAGAGATCTTTTCTGCTATAGAGAGAAATTTACCATCCGTAGCCTTTACAACATTTGCCTTGGTGACTACTGTAACATTATCTACATTATTCTTTTTTGCATATTCAAATGCTAATCTAATGATTCTCTCTGCACCTTGATTTGTGATAACTTTAAAATCTATGGCTAAGTCATCGGTTATATTGATACCTTCTGAACCTAGCATATAAGCACCTTCCGTATTTTCTCTAAAAAAGATCCAGTCAATATTCTTTTCTGGTACTTTCACAGGACGTATATTTGCAAATAAGTCTAACTCACGACGCATAGATACATTAGCACTCTCAATATTCGGCCATTTATCCCCTTTTTTTGGGGTAGTAGTTGGGCCCTTTAAGATTACATGACATTTTTTTATTTCTTCTAAAATTTCATCAGGAATTGCCTTCTGAACTCTTGCACGATTTTCAATAGTTAATCCTTCTATCTCCTTTAATTGTATCTTTCCTTTCTTGATTTCATCTTTTAGCATAAATTCAAGTACCGTCTTTGCGTGTTTTGAGATCTCAATACCAATCCCATCTCCTGGGACAATTCCTATGATTATTGGTTTTAATGAGGCATAATCAATCCAATTGCCCTCTTCTTTTAGTCTTTTAACTCGTGCTAGTTGCTCTTTTATTAAATCCTCAAAATGCGTCTTAGCGTTTTTTATTTCTTTTTCAAATGCCATATTCATTTCAATTTATGAAAAAATTTTAATTTTTTCAATTAAATATGATTTTTATAAAATTAAGTTTGAAATGACTTAAAATCTAATTTTCAAAAATAGTTATATATTTCGATTCCCACAAGAGGGGCATTTCCAATCATCTGGCAAATCTACTTTTATTTCCTTTCCGCAAACCGGGCATCTCCATATAGCTTGTTCTCGCCTTTCAATAGAATAATTACTTTTTCCGTGTGCCTCCGATTTACTTTTTCTTCTAAAATACTGTTTAGACGCCCCACAATTAATACATGTCCATTCTTTGGGTAATTGATGCATATATACCTCATTTCCACACTCCATACATACCCATGGAATATTAGATGATCCAAAAATTCTCTCTGAAACACTTTCCATCTTTTTACGGCGAAAATATTCTTTCGATTTTCCACAATTTGAACACTTAAAATCAGTAGGAAGTCGCTCTACTGAAACTTCCTCACCGCATTCCATGCATTCCCATACTACATTTTCCTCACTTGATAAATTTAAAAACTTTTTTTGAAAATAATTCTTTAACTGACCGCATGATGGACATTTAAAATCATCTGGTAATGTCATTTTTGAAATTTGAAATCCGCATCCTTGACATTCCCATACTATAACACTTTCATTTTTCAAGAGTTTATTTTCGTCAAATAAGCTAGAAAAGATTTTAAACCGTTCAAAAAATTGCTTTTCTCTGTTAGAAATAGTTTTCAGTCTAGAAGATATCTCTAAAAGTCCTTCTTCATTAGCAATATTTGCAAAATCATTAAATAGTATCCGCCAATCGTTGTCTTGAATTCTTAACGCCGTATTAAGATTTTCTGAAGTTGATTCTAACGGAGGAACTTCTCCGATTTCAATTGGAGTTGATATTAAATCATTGGGCTTTAGCTTTTGCAACATTAAATAACACCAATTAGCATGTTGTTTTTTTTGTTGAGCTATATCCTTAAAAAAATTAGATAAAGCATAATAACCCTCTTCATTCGATTTTTTTGCATACGCTTCATAAAGAGATCTTATTTGAGCTTCATAGATAAATGCATACCTTAGATTATATAATGTTTTCTCCATAATATTATCCACTTATTATTGGATTACCCACTTTTTCTCATAATATATTAAATATATTTAGTTATTTAGGAGGGTGTTCATCGGGAAGGGCTTCTGTAGCTGGTTTCCCACCAATACCCCAATGACCTTTAGGAATTTCCTGTATTATTACTTCTACTGCTTCCCTTGGGATCCCAAGATCTACAAATACGTCCGTGATTCCACTGATAATTTTTCTAATATACTCTTCTGAGATCCCTTTCCATACTTTAACATTAACAACTGGCAATTTTTATATCAATTTTTTTTTCTATTTCATAAATAATTGATATAAATATGTTATTTTCTCTTAATAAATTTGATGGTTTGAACCAACTCATCTTAAGAATATAAGATATAAGGGAATATATTGCTTTAATGCATCTCTTTCTTGTTTTGATTCCCTATTTTAACTTTTAGGAATATTTATATGCATAACTATTCTTATTATAAACATTAAAATAATTTTAAAGAAGTGATAGGAAATAGGAAATCCAATTCGCGCACAAGCAGAAAAATTAGGTTTTACTAAACTACCCCAGACAGTACTTTATGCCCAACCAAGCAGTGTTAGACAGACGTTTTCTAGATGTGTACCAAATGTCGATGGTGCCATTCAAAATTATATTAGTCATTTAGATCCATCCTTTGTCAAAGGAAGAACTGGTGGTGTAAAAGCGCATACATATTCTATTATTTCTCCTAAAGAAAAAATTTATCTCGAGGATACTGATATGTATGTGGGTTGGGCACAACAAGCAAAAAGTCATGTTTTAAAAATTACCATATATACAGATGATGAAGAAAAAAGAAATAAAATCGCTCAAATTATTAATGATATATTTTATGATGGAATGTTGGCAAATATTGATTGGAATAAAATTGAAAAAAAATATAATGTAAGAAGAGAAGATTGTATTAAAACGTGGCAAATGGTTCTTGGTCAGAATTTAAAAAGTAATGAAGGAGACTCGTCTTTAACTATTACTCCCATTAAAGAAGAATCCCCCAATTCAAATCAAGAGTTTAAATTCTGTACATCTTGTGGAACGAAAAATGAAAGTTCTAATAAATTTTGTATTAAATGTGGTCAACCATTCTGATTAATGAAAAAAATGATTGTTTGAACATTAGAGCTCATTTATATAGGATTAAAGGAAATTTTTATCTAAATATATCTCTTCCCTCTTTTATTTCATTCTTTTCTCTATTAGTAATATTTATATGCATAAATATTTCTATATTATATATTAATTAATTATATATCGAAGTGATATGGAATGGGAAATCCAATTCGCGCACAAGCAGAAAAATTAGGTTTAACTGTTCTTCCTAAAACAGTACTTTATGCTCAACCCAGTGGGGTTAGGCAAACATTGGTTAGATGTACACCTAATATTGATAGAACCGTTCAAAATTATATTAAACAATTAGATCCTTCATTCATTAAGGGAAGATCTGGCGGCGTAGCATCACATACATATTCAATTATTTCTCCTAAAGAAAGGATATATCTCGAAGATACTGTTGTATTTGCGGGTGTAGCACGGAGAGCAGAAAATCACGTTCTAAAAATTACGATATATACAGATGATGAAGAAAAAAGAAATAAAATTGCTCAAGTTATTAATGATATATTTTATGATGGAATGTTGGCAAATATTGATTGGAATAAAATTGAAAAAAAATATAATGTAAGAAGAGAAGATTGTATTAAAACATGGCAAATGGTTCTTGGTCAGAATTTAAAAAGTAATGAAGGAGACTCGTCTTCAACTATTACTCCCACTAAAGAAGAATCCCCCAATTCAAATCAAGAATTTAAATTCTGTACATCTTGTGGAACGAAAAATATAAGTTCTAATAAATTTTGTATTAAATGTGGTCAACCATTCTAATAATAGTAAAACTATTTTTTCATTAAAATCATTTTATCTTTTAATATGGAATAAATATATAAGAGAATATTCTAGATTATCGTATTTAAGGACTCTAAACAAGTTTTAAAACAATTAAAAAAAATTAGGATATTCAATAAATAAAAAAGATTTAAATGTATTACTTTATTCTACAAACTTTTTAAGTGCATTTCCCAGCTCGGAGATTTCAGAAGGTAGAAAGATAACAATTTTTTGTGAAGGCTCTTGAGCAATATCTTTTATCGTTTGGAGGGTTCTAATTTTAATCGCACCTGGAGTTTTTGCTAAGACTTCTGCGGCTTTTGCAATATTTTTTGAAGATTCAAATTCTCCTTCTGAAGCAATTATTGATGCTCTTTTTTCACGCTCCTTCTCTGCTTGGACGGCCATTGCTCTCTTCATATTTTCAGGTAATTCAATTTGCTGAATCTTAATTTGAGTAATTTCTATTCCCCAATCTCTTGTTTCTTCATCAACAACTTTTCGGATCTCTTTTGTGATCCGTTCTCTTTGGGTAAGAACTTCATCTAGCTCCATATTTCCTATTACATCTCGAAGTGCTCCTTGAGTATAATTTAATACCGCTCTCATATAGTTCTCTATTCTTGTAGTTGCGTATTCTGGATTTATCACCTTGTAAAAGACTGATGTATCTAAAGTAATCGGTATGTTGTCACGCGTGATTATTTCTTGTTTAGAGATATCAAGAGTTTTAATTCTCATATCAACCCGACTTTTTGTTTCTATAATAGGATAAATAAAAACTAATCCTGGTCCAATAGTTCTATTATATTTCCCAAATCTGAAAACAATAAGTCTTTCATACTCTGTAACGGTCTTTAAGCTTGATGCTAATAAGATAATTATGAAGCTAATAACTCCTACGACAGCTCCCACTATTATCATTAACATTTCAATCATTTTTTTTCACCTTTTCAGTAAACGTATTAATAATATTTTATGTAAGACTATATTAAAATTTATGTGTTAAATGTAAGATTAATCTCTTAGTATACATTATTTGAAATAATACTAAGGTATTTGATAAATTAAATGAGAAAATTATGGATAAAATTATAATTATTGACTTTGGTGGGCAATACTGTCATCTAATCGCACGAAGAATACGAGATTTAGGAGTTTTTTCTGAAATATGCCCTTATGATATTCAATTAAAAAATCTAAAAGCTAAAAGTCCGAAAGGGATAATCCTTTCAGGGGGTCCTAATTCCGTTTACGAAAAAGGAAGTCCACATTTATCAGATGAATTTTATAATTATATTTCTCAAGAACAAGTGCCAGTTCTAGGTATTTGTTATGGATTTCATCTCATTATACATCACTTAAACGGAAAGATTGAATCTCATACACTTAAAGAGTATGGTAAAACAGAGATCAAAATTATCAAATCAGAGGGGTTATTTGAAGGATTAGATCGAACTGAAATTGTTTGGATGTCTCATGGCGATCAAGTGAAAGAAATGCCAGAGGGATTCGAAAAATTAGCAAGTTCAGAAACGTGTCCAATTGTTGCTTACAGAAATGATCAAAAATTATTATATGGCGTACAATTTCATCCAGAAGTGAGTCATACCCAGAAAGGACCCCAAATTTTGGAAAATTTCATTTCCAATATCGTCCACGCAGAAAAGGAATGGGAACTTAAAAACTGGATAGAGAATTCAATCAATATTATATATAAAAAAATTGGTTCTCATGATAGAGCCATTCTCGGTTTGAGCGGAGGAGTCGATTCTTCTGTTGCCGCAGTTTTGCTCCATAAAGCAATAGGGGAGAGATTACATTGTATTTTTGTCAATAATGGAGTATTAAGAAAAAATGAAGCTTTTGAGGTTCAAAAAACCTTCCAAGATGAGTTGGGGTTTCAAAATTTCCATTATGTGGATGCCGAAGAAGAATTCTTACAATCATTACAAGGAATTGAAGATCCCGAGGAAAAACGAAAAATAATTGGCCATAAATTTATTGAAATCTTTGAAAATAAAACCATTGAACTTGAAAAAAAATATCCAAGCATAAAATTCCTAGTTCAAGGGACTATCTATCCAGATAGAGTTGAGACTGCCGCAACAAGTAAAACTGCGGCGAAAATCAAATCCCATCATAATCTCACTCTTCCAGAAGATATGAAACTAAAAGTACTTGAACCGTTGAAGGATTTATATAAAGACGAAGTTCGAAAAATTGGATTAAAATTAGGATTACCTGAAGAAATTGTACATCGACACCCTTTTCCCGGGCCAGGATTGGCTGTGAGGATAGTCGGAACAATTAATAAAGAGCGGTTAGAAATATTAAGAGAGGCAGATGCTATTCTTATAGAAGAGATCAGAAAGGAAGGAATATATAGAGAAATATGGCAAGCCTTTTGTGTTTTTCTTCCCCTAAAAACAGTGGGAATTATGGGTGATTATCGGACGTATGAATACCTTTGTGCTATGAGAATAGTCGAATCACAAGATGCTATGACCGCAAATTTTGCAAAACTAGACTGGGATTTTCTTGAAAGAGTTAGTACTAGAATAATCAATGAAGTCAAGAGCATTAATCGGGTTGTTTATGATATATCTAATAAACCACCAGCAACTATCGAATTTGAATAAACTTAAACAAAGTAATTCAATAAAAAAGCTATAGAGAAAAGAAAAAATTGTTAAAAATTCAAAATTCAAAAATTAAGGATTAAGAGAAATTTAAGATTAATAATTTCCACTATAAATCTCTTTCTTCACGAGTTCCATATCATGTGCTTCTTGAGAATCAATTCCCAAATCCCAGTGATTACATACATCGATTGCTCTCTGAGAGATACAGGCAATATCTTTACGGTCTATAAGATCTAACTTAAATTTTCGCGTTCCCGCAAGAAGTTGCTTTAATCCAATTCCTAATTTACTTGTGAAATAAGTATATAATCCCAATGCGGATGGTGGAATCTCTTTTTCGGGATATTTTCGCTCTAATTGATCATATTCAACGAAAGCTTCATTAATTGTCAATGTATTGGGTTCTTTATTTCGCGGAAACCCTAAATTCATTAACATTGCTGGTGTAGCTGATTTATTATTAATTGTTCTTTCAACATATTTCGATTTCATTACGGCGGTTATCGGTGCTCGTGCCATTGCGATACAAGTAACATAAGGTGCTCCCATAGCTAAGGATTTAAACATCTGCGTCTCTCTCGCAAACCCTCCTGCCATCGCGATTGTAGGAATATCGGCATTTGGATTCTTTCGTTTGATCATATCTAAACAACCAACCACAAGTGCTTGCAAGTATGCCGTTGGGATCGAACCTTCATTCATCATACTCACAGGACTCATTCCGGTCCCCCCTCCCGCACCATCAAATGTCATACCATCAACACCCCCTTCTACTCCGAGCCTTACAATCCATGCAGTTGCTGCAGGTCGATATGCTCCTGTTTTTATGAAGATATTTTTTACTCCATGTTCTCGAAGAGAATCTATTTCCTCTAAGACATCATCCGTACTTGATAATCCAACTCTTGAATGCCTTTCAAAATCGGGAATTAATCCTTTCTTCCATTGATCAATTACAACGGGATCTGAAGGGTCGGGAATAACCAAATACCCTCTTTTCTGTAACAATTGAGCCCTTTCTAGTGTTTTGAGACGAACCTCTCCACCGATAGCTTTAGCTCCTTGACCAAACTTTATCTCAAGAGAATCGATTTCTAACTCAGAAGTGACATAGTCAAATACTCCTAACCGAGTATCCTCAACATTCTTTTGAACGATGATATCCCCATGTGTTCCATCCCAAAATTCTCTATATGCTTTTACACGAGATTTCATATCATCTGTGTCAATAACTTTAGGATAGTCTCTACTATTTTCAAATTGCGCATTAGGATCCATTCCAACAACATTTTCCCCTACTGTGATACTTATACCCGACATAGCAGCACCTTTTGCAAGACCTTCCCAATTTTGTTTTGCCACATAGGTACTTCCAAGCCCCGCGATCACTATAGGGAGTTTTTGTTCGATATTTCCCCACTTAGAGGTGACATCGGCGTTAGGAAAGATAACACAATCTTCATGTTCTTCAATTCCTTGAGCTCCACGTACCTCAAATTGAATTTGAAAATCGGAATAAGAAAACCCAAAATCTTTCGGCGTTCCTGCTGTAGAGTCTCCAAAATATTGGCGTAATGGATAGAGCACTTCTCGACCTCTTAAAGCAGCCTTACTTACTTCACAAAAAACAGGACAATCTGCTAAACAAATAGGACATAGTCCACTTTCGCATGAATCTTCTACACGGGTTCGAGTTCCTATCATACTACTTCTGTGTGTCACCATATTAAATTTTGTAATTTTTTACTCACTTCCCATTTTATTTAAAATTATATTATATAAAACAAGTTATTTATTATAATTTTGGTTAAATATATATAACGAGTTATCATAATATAGCCAATATATACGGATCACAAACAATAATGGGAAAGACATCCCACAACGATGGGTCCGGGACTTAAGGATGTTTTAGAAAATTTAAATCAATTTAATCTATAAATGTACTACAGAGATTAACAAATTCGGAATTAAAACTGTTAAGATTGATAGTGAAAAAGGTTTTTTCTATTCATACAAAAAAAATAAAATTTTTTAAATAAAAATTAAAATCGAATAGATGATAGTTTTAAAACGTTTTAAAGGGTTTTTTATAATTTGATAATATTATTTGGCTATATTAGTTATATTAGATATATATCGTATAACTTATAATATTAGTTGAACTATTTATATTAATTAATAGTAATATTTTAAACTAGAATTTCAAAAATGAATGAAAAACCCGAGAATTTAGATCCTTTTGATATAAGCCAGAAGCAACTATATAAGGCTATCAA
>SDNL01000148.1 GCA_004524365.1 Promethearchaeota archaeon
GCGGAACCTTCCAAAGAAGAAATAATTGAGGAAATCAATGACTCTGAATGCGAGATTATGTTAAATTATCTCCCCGTTGGTTCCGAAAAAGCCGTGAGGTTTTATGCCGATTGTGCCCTTAGAGCTAATGTGGGTTTTATAAATTGTATGCCTGTATTCATAGCAAGTGACCCTCTATGGGCTCAAAAATTTGAAAATGCACATCTTCCACTCATTGGTGATGATATTAAGTCCCAATTAGGAGCCACTATAATTCATAGAGTTCTTACAAATCTTTTCAAAACCCGGGGGGTTAAATTAGACCGAACCTATCAGATCAATACCGGAGGAAATACGGATTTCCTAAATATGATTGATAGACGCCGGTTAGCATCTAAAAAAACATCTAAAACAGAAGCAGTCCAGTCTCAAACTTCTACCAGGTTAAAAGACGAAAATATTCATATCGGTCCCAGCGATTGGGTGCCATGGCAAAAAGATAATAAAGTGTGCTTCATACGGATGGAAGGAAGAATATTCGGAGACATGCCCATTGATCTAGAATTGCGATTATCCGTTCAAGATTCTCCAAATTCCGCAGGAGTGGTAATCGACGCTATTCGTTGTATGAAATTAGCATTAGAAAACAAACAAGGTGGAATTCTTTATGCACCTTCCGCCTTCTTTATGAAACACCCCCCAATGCAGCTCACGGATGATCAAGCATATCATCTAACGGAAGATTTTATAAATGGAACATTTCAAAAGCAGAACCCCATTGAAATTAAACGATATATTGAGAACCAATTATAAACGATTTATTGTATTTTGAAATCAATTCAATTTAAACTAGAGTCATATATATTTTTATCATTTTCATTTAGGAAGAGAAAAAGTGAAGGTACTTCCCTTATTTCTGCCCTCTGACTCTACCCAGATCTTGCCTCCGTGCATTTCTGTGATATTTTTACAAATATATAATCCTAATCCAGCACCTTGAATATTGATCTCTTCTAATCCTTCCTCATATCGTTCAATTTTTCCAAACTGGGTAAATAATCGTTCCTTTTCTTTTTTAGTGATTCCAATACCTGTATCATGGATAGAAATCTCGATGTGAGAGTTATTTTCTTTTACAGTTATGGTTATTTCTCCTTCGGGAGGAGTATGCTTAATCGCATTTAGTAATAAATTTAAAATTACTTGTTCTATTTTCATAGGATCTATATGGAGAATTAAAGAATCGGGTAATGTTAAATTAATAGAGAGCCGTTTTTCAAGTATTAGATGATTCATCATAGTGGAACAATCTCTAATTAGATGACATAGATCTGTGGTTTGTTTTTCCAATTTAAATTCATTATATTCGATCCGTGAAATATCAATTAAATTTTCTATTAGCTTTTCTAGACGTTTTTCTCCTCTCTCTAATATCTTAAACAACTCCACATCGTTTTTGTCTAACTTGTCTTGATAGATTTGCATAATAAGTTCGGTAACTCCTCGTATGGAGACCAACGGGGTTTTTAATTCGTGAGATACCCGAGAAATAAGATCTTTTCTTAATTGATCTAATTCTTTTAATTTTTCTAATTCCTCTTCAATGAGAAGCTCTGCTTGTTTTTGCTTTGTAATTTCATAGCCCATAATAAGTATAAAGTTCTTTCCGGCAATTTTTACTATAGAAGAGGAATATTTTAACCAGATGGGTGTCGAGTCTTTCATGTAAATTTGAATATCAATAGGCGCAAGTTTTTGTCCTTCTCTTACCAAATTGAAACGTTTTGAAATAATCGGTATATGTTTTGTATGAATAATAGAAAGATCTTCAAATTTTTCACCAATTAGCTCCTCTTTATTATACCCCGTGATTTTTTCTGTCGCTCGATTACAATCAACTATCTTTCCTTCTGAATTTAATAATACTATAAAAGAAGGGCTATTTTTAATTAACTGCCGATATTTCTCCTCTGATTCTCTTAATTCTTTTTCTGCTTTCTTTCGTTCACTAATCTCTCTCGCTACTATTATTCCCTTAGATTCTCTGTCTCTTTTATCAAAAATCTTTTTACCTTTGAGTTCAAACCATAAATATTGTCCCATGTTATTTCGAATACGGGCTTCTATAGTCCCTTCACCTTTCCGATTGCCTTCTTCCAATGCTTTCAAAACTTTTTTCTTATCATTAGGATGAACATATTTTATAGGATTAGATCCAAGTACTTCCTTTCCATTCGTTCCTAACAATTTTTTATTGGTCTTTTCATTAATGTATTCCAGCTGATATTTTTCATTAAGAATTATAATTAAATCATTAGCATTTTCTGTAATAATTTCATATTTTTCCTTAGAGGAATCCAATTGATCTAATATCAATTTACGTTCTAATACATGCCCAATCAATTCAGAAGAAGTTCTTAATAATTTAAAGTCATCAGTATCCCATACATCGGTATATTGAATATTGTCAAGCCCCAAAAATCCCGAGACTTCATTCATAATAAGTATGGGAAAAACCAGAAGAGACTTAATATCCTGCGCTTCAAGGATTTTTTTTTCTGCAGAGGCTTCTAATGGAAGTTTTGAAACATTTTTAATATGGATACATTCTCGATTATTTAATTTTTTCATCCACCAAGGAAACTCTTCAAATGGTAAGTCTTGAAGATTTTGAATTTGAGGTGTAATATATTTTTGAGTCCATTCGTGAGTGTTGGTCATACTTCTATTTTCTTTGTCAAATAAAAAGAGATAAGAGCGATCCGCTCCACTGATTTTTCCTATGTCATGTAGAAAATTATTTATATCATCGTCAATATTTTTTTTTAACAAAAAACTTGAAGAGAATCTTGAAATGATATTTTGAAGCTTATTTTTATTTTCAATTCTCCTTTCAATTTTATAATTTCCATAAATAATCGTCTGAAATGAAATAATCAATAGGCTTGTAAATAATATCAATATACTAATATTACTGAAAAATATATTGAATAAAATTCCGTGAATATAAATAGTGATCAGGGCTAGATAGTTTAAAGGATATAGTATTTTCCATGTTTTAAGATTTAAATGATTCTTAAATAATTTCCCTAAATTAACAAAAAGAACCAGAAAGAAAGCCCCAAAACCAAAAAAAACCGGAATTGAATCTATTAAAATAAAGTTTAAAGAAAAAAATTGTTCTGACAATAACTTACTCAAGATCAAGACCACATGGACTATAATAAAACACATACTTGTAATGGAAAATGCAAGTGAGATTTTGATAGACTCATTTCTATTGAGTTTATATATATTTGATGATTGACCGGTTAATGTGGTAAAAAATAAAGAGGTAAACCCCAGAAACGCGCAAATCGTCAAAAAATAGTCAAATATCGAATCATATGATAGGGTGAAGGATAATCCTATAACTATGGTATATATAAAAAAAACACTCTCTACTATATAACAATATTTTCTTTTAATTTTAATATCCATATTTCCTTTACTTTCCTATCCTTTATTAATAATAAAATCTGAAATTTTTACTAAAAAATCTCCTAGAATAAATTTAATTTTATTGAGAAATTTCCTAAAATCCTTAATTATTATCGGTAATAATATTTTTAATATAAATTCTTATGGTTTTAGAAAATTTTCTACAATCTGAATTGATATTAAACTCATTTCTTTTTTAATTTTCATGGAAAAAATCCTAATAATCCTGTAAAATTCTTAATTTAGAAATTAGAGCTTTAGAAATTTTTTAAATGATCTAACGATTTAGAGCTACCGTATAAGCTAACTCGATGAAAATTATTATAAAAAGGCTATAACACTAAATATAATGATGGTAATAAAAATAGATTATAAAAAAATTAGTTTTGAACTTTATATTTTCTATGGAACAGTAAGATTACGGAAATTCCCATTAATCCTGAGAGAAGAAAAATCCCAATGTTAATACCGGGTATTTGATTCCCAAATCCAATATATGCTTTCAATGAGGGATCATGATAAATTGCATTTCCCCCCCACACTGGATAATTTTTTGTTTCAATTGAAACTAACCTTGTTGTATTTCCCGTCCCATTTAAGAGAGGATCTTCTTTCACGATATCATCAAGAGAAAAGACTAAATTTGCAAACGGTCTCAACCCTCCCCCTGTAAAAGGAGTAATTGCATTTTCCATAGGATCGGTCACCTTCTTAGTGATTGCTGCTCCGACAGAATTTAAGATGCTTTCCTTGCCTCCATCCGAATGATTAAAGAGGCTATACGGCTTTTTATCGCCGCCCATATCAATCTCGCATACCTCTCTCTCTGCCGATTCAAATTCGAACACATCGTGTGCCGTCGTCATTACATCTGAGAAATCTTCATGAATGTCCATTGATGAAACTAAGTAGGTATAATGAGGAACGCATAATTCAAAATCTCCTATATCATCCATAAATTGAGAGCGTGAACTCTCTACA
>SDNL01000149.1 GCA_004524365.1 Promethearchaeota archaeon
AACACTTTCTATATCAGGGCTAACAGGTCGGTTATATAACTCAATTTTTTTTCTACACATTAAACCAGATGATTCTAACATCCAAAGAGGTAATATGACCAAAGATGCGATAGGAGCTCCAATAATTATCGAAATCCATTCAATCACTATAGGTAAATTCTGAGGGTTTCCTCCATTTTCCACGAAAAGTGGATTAAATATTCCATATAAACTTAAATAGATGGCAATATTAACTGCGAGTAATCCTGGAAATATTACACGTAATAGTATTCTACTCGCGGGCATTTTCTTATTATAAGAAATCTTAAAGTAATCATACTTGTTTAGTCTCATTAATCTATGAAAATATACAAAAATTAATCCTAAAGTTGGTCCAATAAAGAGTACAATTAACATCGAAATGTAAGGAATTGATATTGATATCAATAGATCAGTAATTGCACCTCCAGGTAGTATAGGAACAATATCACCACTCAAACCTCCTCCAATTATTAGGGGAAGTCCAAATTGAAGAAATAGAATAATTAGGATATAAATTATTGATATTATCAATGTTATTTTAAATCGTTTTTCCATAACAAATTAACTCCAAAAAGCTATAATATAGATTTGTATTTATTCTATTTAAAGTATGAATAAAAATTCATATAATATGTTTCAGTCCTATTTTTTGTAAATCTATATATTTTTAAATACAAATTTTGTTCTTATATTTTGAAAATAGTGCAATAATAGGGATTAATAATGCTTGAGGAAAATTTTCTTGATCTAATACTAGCAGTTTACTCATTTGTAACTATTTTCACCCTAATTATTATGTATAAAAAGCGTGCTTATCCTAAATTTTGGATAATTGCATCTATATCATTGGGAGTGGCTTCGATTACTTTTATGTTTCGCCATATTAATCCTGATTTTCGCATGATTGGAAATGTATTTTATTTTTTGACTGCAATTCTCTTAGGTTCTTCAATTTTATCAGAATATTTTCAAAAAGTAATTTCAAATCAGAGTATTAGATCAAAATATTACATCATCTCTATTATCATTAGCTCAGTAATTCTTGTGGCAACTATATTATTATTCCTTCAAATTTCTCTAATAAACATAATTCAATCCTCACTTATGACCTTTTTAATAATTATAATTTGCGTTATGATGAAACTGTATAATAAGGAGAAATCTATAACTTACACTTTTATGTTATTTACAGTAAATTATTCTTTTTGTACTCTTTTATTCTCAGTTTTTCATAATATAGGTATATATGGTTCTTGGGAATTGGCGTATGTTATGAAAATTATGCTCTATTCAACTCTTTTGTGTACTGGATTATCAGCTCCTATCGAAGATAGAATGAAAAAAACCGAAAAAAAATTCCTAGCATCTTTTAATCGTGCAGAATTTTATAAAGATCTTTTCATCCATGATATTAATAACATGCTCCAAGTAATCTTATTTGCGATTCAAGTTCTTCTAGTAGATAAAAAAGACAAATATGAAGATAAAGAATTAGAATATTTTACATTAATTGAAAATCAAGTACATAGAGGATCTAATTTGGTAAAGAATTTGCAAAAACTTTCAAAAATCAAGGAAAAAGAGATTATCTTTGAAAAAATAGAAATTTTAGAAATAATAAGGAGAACAATAGAAAAAATTAAAAATCTTAATATAAGTAGAAAAATTGATATCCAATTAGAAAGTGATTCCAATAAAATTTACATTAAAGCGAATGAATTAATACGAGAAGTATTCGAAAATTTATTAAATAATTCCATTAAACATAATACCAGTCCCGAAATCGAGATTATTATAAAAGTTGGAAGAACATTTAAAGACGGTCAAACTTATAATAAAATAGAAATTATAGATAATGCGAAAGGAATTGAAGATCTTCGGAAAAATTCGATATTTTCCAGAGCTTTTAATTCAGAAACTGATCTAAAAGGTTTAGGTTTAGGACTATCACTAGTATATAAAATAATCACGATATTCAACGGAAAGATATGGGTTGAAGACCGTGTTAAAGGGGACTATAAAAAAGGAAGTAAGTTTATTATTTTGATCCCTGTAATTTCATGATAATTTTTAATTTATATAGCTTTCAAATCATAAAGTTTAATTCCTCTCATTAGCCTAATTCCTTCTTTAAATGGAGTTCTATATGTTATAACCCGAAATGTTTCAAATAATTTATAAAAAATTATAAGAAAACGAATATAAAAGTAAATGTAAAAAATCTTATTAATTCATGAATCTTAAAAATAGTATTCAATTAATTTATTTTATATATACGGTGATATAATTTCTGCTATTTGATGATGTTGGAAGTTTCCCACTACCTGTAAACATAAACTCAGAAACTTTTAATAATTTTTATTGGAGTGCTTATTCTGCTATCTTAAATAATATTGATATTCAAACTCATAGAGGAATTCACAATAATGTAATTAATCCCATAAGATCTTCTTTTAGAATGAAGGTCGATGCGGGTGTTGAAGTTATTAATTATCCGCAACACATAGATATGTATAGTCAGTTCTTAAAACCTATCCAAAAGTATGAAACATCACCAGGATTAATAGAAAAAGAAAAAGCTATTATCCCAGAAATAAATTATATTGAAAATTTTGTTAAAGAAAATTATGAAGATTTAGATAACCCCTTTAATATTAAGATATGTGTTACAGGACCAATAGAGCTTTATATAAAAAGACATTCTTTTACGATATATCAAGATATGGCTTTAAACTACGCAAAATCCGTAAATCATTTCATTAAAAATAGTTTACGCAATAATAAATATCTCAATACCTCAGTAATCTCAATTGATGAACCTTCTTTTGGGTATGTTGATTTAATTAATGTTAATGATGATGATCTGATAAAGATATTTGATAGATGTTTGGAGAGTATAAATTGTATAAATCAAATTCATCTTCATTCATTGACTCGTTCGATTATTCCCTTAAAAACTAAAAATATAGATACGTTAACCTGTGAATATGCCTCGGATAACTCAAATGTTATTCCAAAGCAACTTCTCGATAAATATGATAAATTTATAAGAGTTGGAATCACCAGAACTAATATAAATAGTATTATGGCAGAAGCATTGGATTCTGGTGTTACTTACGCGCAATTAAAAACGTATAAAGGATTATTAAGTTTAATAGATACCAAGGAACAAATAAAGCAAAATTTAAGGAAGGCAATAAATCATTATAAAGATCGTTTGAGATTTATTGGACCTGATTGTGGATTATCTGGATGGAAACCCCCAAAATTAGCATTTGAGTTACTTAAAAGAACAAGACTTGCGATTGAAGAAACTAAAGAGGAAATTATTGTATAACAAAAATTTGCGGATTTCTACTACTTAGAATTATTATAACAATATAATATTCATTTAATACTTTTATTCCTCTCTAAATTGAAATTTAAAATGGTTTTTTCTAGCCTTATAATTTTTATGATTATAGGATAAAGTGAATTGATTTAATTTTTTAAATTCATTTTTAGAATTATGGAGGATAGACAATCAATACCACAGATTATAAATGCATTTCGGACTATATTAGAGGATATATTCCAAGTCTCGATGAGAGATGATTATATTAATAAGATATTTTCAAATGAGTATAAAGACGAGATTAATAAAAAGATAGACCACTATTTTGAAAATGAAATTAATGACTTATATAACCCCAAAGATTTATACACGATGAAAGATGGAGTAAAATACTTGCTAGAAAAAATTCGAAACTCAAGCAGAGTTATGAAGATCCTTTTTTATATGACCTTGTTTCATAAGGACGAAATTATTCTAGAAAATGAAATTTCAGATATTTTAGATAGAATTTTATAATGGAACTCTTCTAATTCCTTTTTTTCATTTGATATGGAAACTTATATCTTTTATCTTTAGATTTAAGCAGATCAGAGGTGTCATACTTAATCTCTAATCCAATTTTTTTAGGGGAGAGATTATAAAATTTGACGAAACCTCCAATTGTCATATTAGAAAAAAGATAATATATAATTCTTTCTCTAAAACTCATATTGTTAAATACTGTGGGAGCTCTAGGAATTCCTTTTTTATTAAATTTTTGTTTTCGAAAACTTTCTGAAAATTTTCCAGTTTCCAGAAAATGCCTTAATATACTTAATTTATTATAGAAATTGATAATAAATTTGGATTGAGTAGGGGAATATTGGCTTCTGTGTTGCTTGGTGGCGTTTTCAATGATTTTAAAATCATGCCATCTGCATTGTATATAATAATGTGTTTTTGAAGAATAATAGTAGAAAACTGCTTTAGGTCGAAATTTAATAGACTTATTTCTCATTGAAAAATATACCAAACGTCCAGT
>SDNL01000026.1 GCA_004524365.1 Promethearchaeota archaeon
GAATTATAAGCTTTTGAAATAAACTTTTTAACTAAGTTTTTATCTTTCTTTTTTTTTCTATATTTTTTTTTAACACATTCTAAATACCTTTTACTGAGGTTATAACAAATTATGGTAAATGATAAAGCGGATACATTAAAGAGAAAATGTAAAAAATGTAATATGATAAGAGCAAAAAAAGATTTAGTCCATCTTGAGGATGGCACATTTATGTGTTTTTCGTGTTGGAATATCTATCATAAGAAAGAGGACATCTAAGTTCAATGTATTTTAAAATAGGAATATTTTCGACCTAAATGAGATTAAATTAAAATTTTAGCAGAAGTACCTTAAACGATTTATTAATAATATTCAAATATTTCATCAGTAATCAACGAGATAGATGTATTTAGTTAAATCAAATTTTTCGATTTTAATTCTATGGGGAGATTCAGAAGGTTTTTCGGTGAATGGGATTTTAATCACAAGATCAAGATTTTCCAAATAAATATTATTATAAAAACGGCTTTTATCTTTATCCAAGTCAAGAAATCTGCTAATTTTCAAATCCTTCTCATCTAATGGAGTTAGTAATGACATAAATTAATGAAATTCACTTTATTCGTAATTTCTATAAATTTTAATTAGATAGATCTATAAATTGAATTTTTATATATACCCGATTTAAAGAGAATCAATAAACATTCGATTTCCAATGTGGGAGGGGGGTTAATCTAAGTACCAAATACTAAATATTTCGATTAATATTTAAATCTACCGACAATAAAATATAAAATGTTAATGGCTGGAAATAACCAAAGAATAATATATTAGTAACATTATTAAAACAAAGTGTATGGAATATGAGTACAGAAACAATAAAAGACTTTATCAAATCGTTAAAAAAAAAATCGGAAAAGATTAAGGGTGACCATTCACCAATTTCAGAAATCGTAAAAAATCAGAGGAAATTGCTTAAAGTGAAGGGAGTGTATAATTTAACACAAGATTTAAAAGGATTATATCTTATCGTTGTAAAAAATTACAAAAAACCCCCAAAGTATAGATATTTTATTGCAATTTCACTCGTAGGTCAATCATCCGATCTTCTCGTCTATTTAGCTAAGGATTTTGCGATTAAAAATAATTTAAAATTAATCCAATATAGTATATTTCCCTATCATAATCGAGTAAATCTATTAAGTTTGAAAGAAATTACTGAAGTTGGAAAGTTTAAAGAGACTAATGAAATTCTGAGACAATATAAAAAAATAATGAAAAGGAGATTAGAAAAGATGAAAAATAATTTGATAAAATGATCTCAAAAACTATAAATAAATCTAAACCATATTTAAGATAATTCAATACTCAAAAGTAATAAATTTTTTCAAGAATGTCATTTAGAGAAAATACGATTAAAATAGTAGCAACTGTAGGACCAGTTAGTGAATCAGAAGATATGCTCGAAGCATTAATTAAAGCAGGAGTAGATGTATTTCGATTAAACTTTTCTCATGGAACAAATGAAAATAAGAGAGAGTTAATAGAAAAAATAAGAGAGATAGATGATGATATAGCCATTTTAGCTGACATTCAGGGACCAAAAATTCGTGTAGGGGAATTTGAAAATGATGAGACTTTTCATTTAACTGTTGGTGACCAAGTAAAAATATACGAAAAAGAAATAATAGGTAATAAGGAACAATTTTCAATTCCAATCAAAGGTTTTCTTAACTCAATAAATAAGGGGGATATTTTTTATATTAATGATGGTATTATAGCTGTCAAGGTTAAAGAAAAAGAAAGCGACCATTTAATCGGAGAGATTCAGAGTAGTGGAAATATCAGCAACAATAAAGGCGTTAACATCCCAACAGGAAGTTTGAAACAACAAGTTCCCACAGAAAAAGATATAAAAGATTTAGAATTTATTGCGGGCTTGGATATAGAATTTGTCGCAATATCGTTTGTTTCCGGGGGAGACGATGTTTTGCGTGTGAAAAAAATTTTAGAAAATTATGGAAACCCTAATGTCCATCTAATTTCTAAAATTGAACGTCCAATCGCTTTAAAAAATTTTGACCAAATCCTTGAAGTCTCCGATGCAATCATGATAGCAAGAGGTGATTTAGGAGTTGAAATCTCTCCGGATAAAGTCCCATTAAAACAAAAAGATTTAATTTATCGATGTAATAAAGAAGGAAAACCAGTTATAGTTGCTACTCAAATGCTAGAATCTATGATTAATTCTCCAGTTCCCACAAGAGCTGAGGCTGCCGACGTATTTAATGCAGTTTTAGACGGTACAGATGCAGTAATGTTAAGCGGAGAAACTGCAATTGGAAAATACCCCGTGAATGCGGTTCTTTTCATGAATAAGATTGCGTTTACTGCCTATCAAAATATGCCCGTAAGAGCTCCAGATAAATATGATTCAGATAGATTAACCCACACTCAAACATTAGGACATGCTATCCATGCGCTTGCTAAAGAAATGGAAGAGTTAAACTTCCGAGGAAAGATTTTGGTTATCACAAGAGGAGGATATGGAGCACGAATGATTGCTAAGTATAGACCTTCATTGCCAATAATTGCAATAACTCCTTTTAAAAAAACTGCAAGAGAGTTAAATTTAATGTGGGCAGTACAGCCCTTCCATATTGCAAACATCGATTTCTTTCAGATGGATGCAGAAAATATCATAGAAGAATCCGTAAAGTTTGCCGTAGATATTAATGCTCTTGATGAAAATGAACATGTTATTATCCTTCTAGTATCCCGAAAATTTAAAATGAGAGGAAACCTCGTCGGATTGTATTATGTTGGAGAGATACTGGAAAAGTCATCTGAAGAATAAAGAATTTCAAAATCAGTGCTTTTATTTCATTCTTCTTTTGTAGTAAATTTAAAAATAAAAAGATAAAAAAAGATTTAATTTTCAAATGTGGTAATATCTATGCTCCCAGTAGTGGTTTGCAACTGCAGATCATAATAATAAAGCGCTGGATGCTCAGGAGATGTATATTGATCGGCACTCCCCGTGACTGTGGAGCTTCTACAATTTATACTTGTATCATCTCTATCATCATAATATTCGAGTTCAATATTTCCCGTAATTAAAGACACCGAGCCTGAAACATTAGAACCCATATTTACACGTTGATCTATAGTTAATTGAATGGAACCTGTGGTGGCATCGACATTTAATGCACAATCACTCATATATGAGAGATTTACAAGAGATATTATTGACGCTCCGGTCGTAGTTGCTGTTCCAATGTTTCCCGCAATGTCGGAATTATATAAACTCAAAGTTAGTTTTCCTGTAGTCGTTGAGATAGAAATGTCTTCCATAAAATAGGTATTTTGGCCATAAACCAGACTCTCTCCCACATTACTATGTAGAGTTAGCTGTCCAATATTATTATTTTCTTGAAGATATATTGAGATATCCCCAACATCTGTTTCCAGGTCAAGATTTCCCACTGAAACACCCTCCGGAATATTTATGGTGATATCTCCCACTGCTACATCAATCTTGATATCATAGACAACATCTGTTCGCAGTACTATTAGAAGCTTAATTTCCTTATTTGAAAAGAAATTCAATGGATTCTTAAAAAGATCTTCCTGAGTGGCCAGCAAAATCGTTTTCGTATTTGTCATATTCTGTGTCTGTGGATATTGAAAAAAGTCTTCAAATGTTCTACCCTTAACAAATAACCCTTCAATCTTAGCTGTAAAGTAGGCTTCCATATTATAGTCCATTGGACTGTTATTATAATTGATGATAACATCACACATATCCGCGGAGATCAAGATGTCTTCACTATTTGGAGATGAGCTTGTATATGCATAATTCGATGAACTATGAATAGCACCTTGGGTCCCATAGCTGATAAAGATAAAGGAAAGAATTCCTCCTGTAATTACCGCAGAAATAACCAATATAGAGATTAAAACTGATTTTTTCATATTTATTTTCACTTTTATTGTGTTATTTTGTTATTTTAAAAATGATTTGAATTAATATAAAAGAAATTTAAACCGTTTTTTGAAAAAATATATAGCCCAGTTATTGAAAAAATAGAGCGTGTTCTTCTTTTTAAGCCTCAAATACGGAGATTAGAATTAATTTTTTATCATTTCTTATTATTTCAATTTATTTCTTTCGACAAGAAGAAAAAATAAAATTGTGATGTCGAAAATATATTTTCTCTTTAAGAATTCAATTATTCCCCTACACATCTAAAGGATTTTTACTTATTCTTAAATGGAAAATCATAAAAAACACTTATATGGTAAAACCATAATGCGGTAAATTTTTTTACTAGTGAAAAGATTTTTTAGATTTTTGATATATAGGATGGAATGTTAAAGTCTTCTTCTAAAATATCTGAACTAATTCTTCTTTTTCAATCTTCTCCTTGCGATTCTCTCAGGTGTTTTTAAAAAAAACTCTGAAAGAAAAAAAGCAGTTTCCACAAAATATTTTTATGGGATCTTTTTGAGTAAATTAAAGCACCTAAAGGGTTGGAATCTCCTATTATAAATCTCGCTTATTTTTAAATACCTAAGTTTTATTTTTTTCATCTTAAAATAAGAAAAGGGTGTTATTTGATTATTTTCGATATGTTCTCCTTTAATAGGATAGGGATTTTAACGTATTTGGTATCTTCTATTATATTTTTCCCAGTCATCCTTAAGAATATAAACTGTTTCCCTTGCATCTTCTGAGAGAGACTCCATATCGATTAAATCATGAGTATAACAATACCCCGTAAGCTCGAAATCGTCTTCGAAATATTTGGCCTTTTTTAGGCGGAGATCATCGTCCCACTCACACTCGAAGGCGGTGGTCGGATAAATATAATTGTTGCGGGATGGGTCGGTGAAAAACTCGAGCGATTGTATCTCGGAGGCTAAGTGCATCACTTTTTCGGGGGTGTTTTTATGATATAAATTCCAGCACACAAAGCAGAACATCGTCTCTCCTTCCTTTACCTCGACTTGGGCATCGCCACACCCGATTGACTCTTTTAGGATGAAATAGTAGGATATTGTAAAGAAAGTCTTAAGACTAATCCAATCTTTTGCATTGTAATAGTCCTCAATGGACGAAAAACAACAATAAAAGCCAATAGCCTCCATATTTATCATATAGACTCTCACCTATTTAAACTTAACAGTCATTAACTATCAAGCAGTTAAAACCCATCCACCGAAATTATGACGTATACGGAAATTCAATTCTAATGGAATATAATCATTATGGCTAATTACCCTAATTTTTAATAATAAATTTGAACAAAACATTTTAAAAACTATTATCGAAACATTTAAATATATACAATTTTTATTGTAACACAAGAGTTGTAAACAACTTATTTACAACAAAGATTTTCAATCAATATAAAAATGATATTTGGAAACCAAATAAATACGAAAATGAATATGAATAAAAATATGTCAAGTTCTCAAGCACAAAAAGGTCGAATTTCATTAGAAGAGTTAAGAACCTTAAGAGAAAAGGCAGAAAAGGCACAAGAATTGAAACAAGAGAACGAAGACTTAAAAAAGAAAAAAGCCGAATTAGAGCAAGACGTAATGGAATTACAAGAGAAGAATGAAAAATATTTAGATCGTCTTCAACATCTACAGGCGGATTACGAAAACTATAAGAAACGAATGGATCGAGCGAACAGAGAGTACAAAGACTATGCGACAGAGGGGATTCTGAGAAAGTTAGTCTCACATTTCGATGATTTAAAGCGGACAGAAAAAGTGGTTGATTCCATCGATGCTGATGAACACATTGAGAAAGGATTCAAGATGATCCTCAAAAACTTCGAGAAATTATTAAAGGAAGAAGGCATTGAACCGATAGAGTGCGAAGGGGAAAAATTTGATCCTTACAAGCATGAAGTGATGTTAGTAAAGGATGATAAAAGCGTTCCTGAGAATACGGTAATTGAGGAGTTAGAAAAGGGATATATATTTAAGAATAAAGTATTGAGACCTGCGAAAGTGATGGTTTCCAAGTAAAAATCAAGATAATATTATTAATCAAATTAAAATTATAATTGAAATTAAAATCAAAATTTAACAAAAGAAGTGAAAATATTATGGGAAAAATAATTGGTATTGATCTTGGTACGAGCAATAGTGCTGCCGCAGTTTTAAGTGGCGGGAGTACGGAAATTATCCCGTCTGCTGAAGGGATCACCTTATATGGAAAAGCATTTCCATCCGTCGTAGCATTTACGAAAGATGGAGAGCGACTAATTGGTGAGCCCGCGCGGAGACAAGCAATTTCAAATCCAGAGCGAACGATATCTGGAATAAAGCGAAAAATGGGTACTTCCTATACGGTTAAGATAGACGATAAGGAGTTTACGCCACAGGAGATTTCTGCGATGATCCTTCGAAAGATTAAGAAGGATGCGAGCGACTATTTAGGTGAAGAAGTCACAGACGCAATCATAACAGTTCCTGCCTATTTTAATGATAATCAGCGTCAAGCAACGAAAGATGCCGGAAAAATAGCAGGTTTGAATGTTAAGAGATTGATTAATGAACCAACAGCTGCTGCAGTCGCCTATGGTTTAGATAAGGAAGGCGATCGGATGAAGATTGCGGTCTTAGATTTAGGAGGCGGTACATTTGATGTTACTGTTATGGAAATGGAAGAGCGTGTATTCGAAGTTATTTCCACAGCAGGAGATACACAATTAGGCGGTCGAGACATGGATGATAAGCTTGTAGATTACATTGTTAAAGAGTTCAAGGATCAAGAAGGGATAGATCTTCGAGAAGATAAAATGGCATTACAAAGAGTTAAAGAAGCCGCCGAAAAGGCAAAAATCGAGCTCTCGTCAGTTCTAAAGACAGAGATTAACTTACCATATGTCACGGCAACCGATACTGGGCCAAAGCATCTTAATATGGAGATCACCAGAGCTAAATTAGAAAAATTGATTCAACCAGTCTTAAAAAGATTAGAAAGCCCAATTAAGAAAGCTCTTAGTGATGCTAATCTAAAAAGTGATGAAGTAGATAAGGTAATTTTAGTTGGCGGTCCAACAAGAATGCCAAGTGTCCGAGAAAAATTTGCGGAATTCTTAGGTACAAAACCTGAACGAGGAATAGACCCGATGGAATGTGTTGCAAGAGGCGCAGCTATTCAAGGTGGAGTGCTTACCGGTGAAGTTGATGACTTACTCTTATTAGATGTTACACCATTATCGTTAGGTGTAGAAACGTTAGGAGGGGTATTTACAAAACTCATCGATAGGAATACGACCATTCCTACACAGGCCAAAAAAACGTTTACTACAGCTGCTGATAATCAGACCGCGGTAGAAGTTCATGTTCTTCAAGGAGAACGTCCAAAAGCACAGGATAACATTTCCTTAGGACGATTTCATCTTTCTGGAATTCCACCAGCACCTCGAGGAGTGCCTCAAATAGAGGTCACATTCGATATTGACGCAGATGGTATATTAAATGTCACCGCAGAAGATAAAGCAACTGGTAAGAAGCAATCTATCACTATTACTGCAACCACAAAAATGAGTGAAGAGGAAATTGAACAAAAAGTCAGAGAATCAGAAAAATACGCTGAAAAAGATAAAGAATTCAAAGAGCTCACTGAGACTAGGAATCGTGGAGAATCCTTAATGTATCAAGCAGAAAAGATAATTCGTGAAAATGAAGATCTTGTAGGAGATATTAAGGAAAACATTGAAGAAAAAATAGAAGATCTCAAAAAAGCTTTAGACATGGAAGATAAACAAAAGATTGAATCGGCTATTGATGCATTACAAAAGGCATTACATGAAGTCTCTTCAAGAATGTATGGACAAGGTCAGCCAGGACAACCAGGACAAGCTGGGCAAGCGTATCCTGGTGGTGCCCCCGGAGGGATGGGGGGTGCGGGAGGGGCGACCTACAGAGCGGGTGGCGGAAAAACGAAAGACCAAGTTGAAGAAGAACAATATCGCCGCGCAACCGGCCAAGATGATGTAGTAGATGCCGAATATGAATAAATGAAGTATTTTTTTTTTAATTTTTTTATTTTTTTTTTGTAGAATTATTAAAATTATTACTTAAAAATTATTATTATATTATGAGAAAGAGGTTTTAAATTCATATGCCCAAAAAAGATTATTATCGTATCCTTGGTGTTAGTGAAGATGCAACAAAAGACGAAATAAAACGAGCATTTCGAAAGAAAGCTCGAAAATATCACCCAGATGTAAATCCAGATGAAGATCGTTCAGGCGAGAGATTTAAAAAGATCAATGAAGCATATCGCGTCCTCTCAGACGATAAAAAAAGAGAGATGTATGACAGATTTGGCGTGACTGAAGGTGAAATGCCAGAAGGAGAGGGCTTTGGGGGCGCAGGAGGACCAGGTGGGAGGCAAGTTTATCGAACTCCCGATGGGAGGACCGTATATTATTCTACTTCTGGGTCTCCTGGAGGGGGAGGATTTGATTTTGGTGATATTTTTGGAGGATCAAGCGGGAGTTCAGCTGGAGGGGGCTTTGATTTCTTCAGTGATCTAGAAGATATTTTCGATGTTTTTGGAGGAGGGAAAAGGGGTCGAAGAACTCCGGGAGGAGGATTCAGCACAGGGAGGCGCCGAAATGTCCCACAATCAGGACAAGATCTCAAATATGAGATGGAAATAGATTTTATGGATGCCTTTTATGGCGGAAAGAAGCGAATTCAGTATCAAAACCCTATAACGGGAGCCACAGAAACGGTAAAAGTCAAGATACCGAAGGGTATTAAAGAAAATCAGAAATTGCGACTAAAAGGAAAGGGTATGCCTGGAAATAATGGCGGAAAGCCAGGAGATTTATATATTAACATCCACATTAATGATCATCCCGTTTTTGAAAGAAAAGGAGATAATATATATATAGAGACTGAAATCCCATTCACCACGGCAGTATTAGGAGGAAAAATAGAGGTTAAGGGGGTCGATAGAAGTTTAAATGTAACGGTTCCTCCGGGAACTGAAGACTCAACTATATTACGCTTAAAAAACCAAGGATTTCCAAAAATAAATTCAAATGAGAGGGGAAATTTAATGGTAGAAATTAAGATTAAAGTCCCCAGTAAAATAGATAAAAGGCAGAAGGAATTATTAAAAGAATTAAAGAATGAAGGTTTATAAGGGTGGTGAAAAATAATTATGTTAAAGTTAGATAAATTTACAGTTAAGGGGCAAGAAGCCCTAGTTGCGGCTCAATCATTAGCTCAAAGTAATAATAATCAGAGAATTGAGCCCGTACATTTATTAATTTCATTATTAGAACAACAAGATGGTATTACAACTCCATTATTGCAGAAGTTAGGAATAAATATTGATCATCTAATGGCAGATTTGCGCCATGAATTAGAAAGATTACCGCAAGTTACTGGTCCAGGAGCTGGTGAGCCTCGAATATCTCCCCAAACCAAAAAGATGTTTGATTCCGCATGGGAAGAGGCAGAAAAAATGAGGGACGAATATTTAAGTACAGAACATATCTTAATAGCTATGGCATCTGTAGAATCATTATCTATCTATTCTGTGATGAAGAATTTTGGAATTACTCGAGACCGTATCTTACAGTCATTAAAATCACTTAGGGGAAGTAAAAGGATAATCGATCAGAATCCAGAGGCTAAATATAGAGCAATAGATAAATATAGTAGAAATCTTACCCACTTAGCCAGTAGAGATAAATTAGACCCCGTCATTGGAAGAGATCAAGAGATTCGTCGATTAATGCATATTCTTTCGCGAAGAACAAAAAATAACCCAGTTTTAATTGGAGAGGCGGGAGTAGGAAAAACTGCTATCGTAGAAGGGTTAGCACAACGTATCGCAAATGATGATATTCCAGAATCTCTCAGAGAAAAGCAAATTATAGCATTGGATTTAGCCGCTATGATTGCAGGTGCAAAATATAGAGGGGAATTTGAAGATAGACTTAAAGCTTTTTTAAAAGAAGTTGAAGAAGGGGCTGGAAAATATATTCTTTTTATTGATGAATTACATACTCTTGTTGGGGCTGGTGCCGCTGAAGGTGCTATTGATGCTTCCAATATGTTAAAACCCGCCCTCGCAAGAGGGGAGCTACGTGCAATTGGTGCCACCACATTAGACGAATATCGAAAGTATATAGAAAAAGATGCTGCCTTAACAAGACGATTCCAAACTGTGTATGTGGGGGAACCATCGGTGGAGGATACTATTGCTATTTTACGGGGATTGAAAGAAAGATACGAGATCCACCATGGAGTACGGATTTCCGACTCTGCTATAATAGCTGCCGCAAAATTATCGGATCGATATATCTCGGAACGATTTTTACCAGATAAAGCCATCGATTTAATGGATGAAGCTGCTTCTAGATTAAGAATAGAAATAGATTCAATGCCGACAGAAATCGATCAATTAGAACGTAAAATTATTCAATTAGAAATCCAGAAGGAAGCCCTTAAGAAAGAGACGGGAGAAGCTGTGGAGGACCGAAGGGAGAAAATAAATAAAGAATTGGAAGAACTTCGAGAAGAAAGTGATAAATTAAAAATCCGATGGGAAAACGAAAAAAAGTTAATTACACAAATTAGCGAAATTAAGAAAAAAATTGAAGAAACCAAATTAAAAGCTGAAAAAGCAGAAAAGAGAGGCGAACTTGAACGAGCTGCAGAATTAACCTATGGAGTGCTTAATGATTTGAAAAAGGAGTTAAAGGAAAAACAAGAAAAGTTGGAAGATATCCAAGATGAATCTCCTATGCTCAAAGAAGAAGTAGGCGAAGAAGATATAGCTGAGGTTGTGTCATCGTGGACCGGCATCCCAGTGTCAAAAATGTTAGAAAGTGAGCGGGAAAAGCTTTTAAAGATGGAAGAGAGACTAGAGCAAAGAGTTATAGGACAAGATCAAGCTTTAAAGACGGTTTCTAATGCAATTAGAAGGGCTAGAGCAGGAATCCAAGATCCCAATCGGCCTATTGGGGTATTTATTTTCTTAGGCCCCACAGGTGTAGGAAAGACAGAAACTGCAAAAGCATTAGCAGAATTTTTATTTGATGATGAGGATGCATTGGTTAGAATTGATATGTCCGAATTTATGGAAAAACATAGTGTTGCAAGGTTAATAGGTGCACCTCCGGGGTATGTGGGATATGAACAAGGAGGATACTTAACCGAGGCAGTTAGAAGGAGACCTTACTCTGTTATTTTACTTGATGAAATTGAAAAGGCACATCCAGAAGTATTCAATGTGTTATTACAAATAATGGATGACGGCAGGCTTACCGATGGGCAAGGAAGAACCGTTAATTTTAAAAATACGGTACTCATCATGACCAGCAATATAGGAAGCGAATATATCTTAGAAGCCCGTGAACAAGATGAAGAGATTAATGAAGATTTAGTATTACGGACAATGAGAAATTATTTCAAGCCAGAATTTCTCAATCGGGTAGATGATGTTATTATTTATAATTTCTTAACCAAGAAACAGATCAAAGATATCGTAGAGATACAAATTAGACAATTAAATGAAACGTTAGAAGATCACGGGGTACAAGTTGAGTTAACAGAAGAAGCCAAAAAAGTGCTGGCTGATAAAGGTTTCGATCCTGAATTTGGTGCTAGACCGCTTAAAAGGGCAATTCAAAAATACATTCAGAACCCACTTTCATTAAAAATATTAGAGGGAAAATTCTTAGAAGGCGATATCATCAAAGTAGATGCAAATCACCTACATAATTTAGAGTTTGAAAAAGTGGGAGAAATCAATCCCTAATTTTCTTCTTATTTTTTGTTATTTATTGACCGAAAGATTTATAAATGATGCCGACAATATATATTGTGGGTTGGAAGGGGTTTAAAAATGGAAATTAAAATAGATAAAAGCAGTTTGTCCCAGTCAGTCTGTCCTGAGTGTAATGGACAATTAATATCAATTGAGAATAAAAAAGAAGTAGTGTGTAGTAACTGTGGGCTTGTTATTAGTGAAAGAGGAGTTGATTTTGCCCACAGCGGAAAAAGAGCCTATACCAAAACAGAAAAGAAAAATAGAAAGCGAACTGGCTCACCTATTTCAAGTCTTATTCCTGATATTGAATTAACAACCGTTATTGATAAAAAGAATATTAAAAATCCTGACCTTAAGAGGGCTGCAAAATGGGACACTCGAATGCCCTGGAAGAAGCGCAATTTATTAATTGCTACAACAGAATTAAAGAGGATTAGTAGTAATTTAAATCTGCCAAAACATGTTAAGGAAGAAGCAATTCAACTTTATAAAGAAGCATTTAAGAAAAAATTACTACGTGGCCGTTCTATCAACGCCATGGTGGCAGCGTCCTTGTATTTTTCTTGTAGAAAGAAAAAAATCCCAATTACGCTTCAAGAAATATTAGATCAGACATCTGAAACTGGAAAAGATGTTCGTCGTTCTTATAGAGCCTTAATTAAAGAATTAAAGTTAAAAGCTCCAAACACAGATCCAAGTTCTCTTATCCCTCGATATGTTACAAAACTTCATTTGCCCATAGAAGTAGAGCGATTAGCAATGAAGGTTGTAAAAAACTTTTGTAAAAATTACCCTATTAGTGGTAAGGACCCAAAAGGTTTAGTGGCAGGAGCGATATACTTAGTTTGTAAAATTAAGAATATTAATATAACTCAAAAGAAACTTGCCAATGCAGTCGGAGTGACAGAAGTTACTTTAAGATCGAGATATAAGGAGATGTCTAAACGAATTCGTATTAGGCATTCGTGAAGAATATTAAATTTTTTTTCTTGTTTATAAATTATTTTAATTAAATTTGTCTTTTTATTTTTTTCCTTTATATATATCTATTTTTGGGTCATTTAATCTTTGTATAGCTTTATAAAGAAAAATTCAAATAAATCTAATAAGGTTATATAAAATCCCAGAAGAAAGAAAATTTATTTATTTAACAGGGCACCTTTGCCAAATAATCGCTTTTTTAATCTAACATTTCCCGTATCTTCATCATATTCAATTAAATCAATATTATCGAGTTCATGAATTGCACGTAAAACCATTGCCCCTGAAATACCGGTAGTCATTTTAATCTTTTCCCGAGGCATTTCTTCTGCCTCTCCATGGAGAGTGAGAAGGATTCTAAAGTGTGGTTGACCTTGCCAGATTTCTTCAAGTAAGACATTATAAATTGACAAGAGAGCTTTAATTTTATCGACATTAAATTCTTGTTCTTCCTGATCAGCTACAATTTTTGATAATTTCTTGAGTTCTTTTTTCAGATTTTTATATTCATCCAATAATTTTAATTGCTCAGCAGTTAAATCACCTATTTTCTTTTCTTTCTCTTGTTTCTCTTTTTCTAAATGTAATTTATCATCTTCCAATTTTTGTTTTTCTCGTTCTAATTTCGTTTTCTGTAATTCTAAATGATCTTTTTCTTCTTGTAACTGCTTTTTTTCTCGCTCTAATTTTTCTTTGTCTTTTTCTAGTTGATCTTTTTGGTCACTTAAATTTTCTTTATCTTCTTCTAATTTTTTTAACTCAACTTTGGCGGTTTGCAACGAGGATTTGATATTTTCAATTGCATCGATTGTAGAATCGATAACTTTTATAGTATTTTTTTCTTCCGTCATAATTACCCATTAATTCTTATTATTATTTAATATTATTTAAAAATTGAAATTATTATTTAACAATGAAGATTAATAGGTTGAATCGTCCAATAATTTATTATGAGTATTAGGGAAAATATATCTAAAATTAAATCATAATAAAGATGAGTTCCTAGTAGACAAATGATAAAAAGAAAAAAAAGAAAAAAAATTATTAACAATATCTTAAATATTTACCAAATTTCAAACATTTCGTTCAATCGAGTAGGAAAGATTAGAAGGTAAGGAATCGCTAAATCCCAAATACTCTGGATTGAATTAATAATTGCAACCCAAATAAGCCAAGTAGTTAGTCCTGCTATAGGTAAACCCAATCCAATGTAAACGATAGTGTTCAGAATCTCCATAACTATTAATCTAAAACCTATCGCAAGTAATCCAACTAAAATATAATTTTTTGGTTTTTTCAGTTTTGGTCGGAGTAACTTACCTTCCTCCTTTTTATATAGGCGTAAAACTAATATATAGATAACAATTAACGTAAATGTCGCCATAAATTTCATGAAAGGGCCAATAACAGGAATAGAAGTATCAAATGGAATCAATCCTACAAATCCAATTAATGAGCATAGAATACCCGCCAAGGGACCAAAAATTATAAAAGAAGTTGTCCATGGAATTGAAACTGGGTCGAAAATAGCCATTCCAGGCCCTATTCTTAATAATATAGGGGATAAGAATGACAATAAAATAGAGAGGGCTCCGAAAATTGCAGCACCTGCAATCTTTAAGACTAACTGGGTATTTGAACTCATTCCAGATTCTCTTTCTTCTATAGTCTTTCCTTCATTTTTACTTAACTTTGGTTCTGTTTCTGACATATTTTTTCACATTAAAATTTGAACAAATAATTTCTTATAATTAGATTTAGAGATTATTCTTAAAATAAATGACGGGTAATATAGAATTCTTATTTCAGGGACGATAGAATATTCTTAAGAAACTTAAGGATTCGATAGGCGTTTTTAAAGTTATAAAACCAAGATGGGCTATAATCTTTATCTTTATTTATTGGATTCTTCTTTAGCTTATATTAGATATACAATTATATTTACTCAAAAATGGGTAGAACAAAATATCACATATCAATTATCTTCTTTTTAATTAAAAGGTGTTAGGTTAATAACTTTTTCTCCCTTGCCTTTAGATCTAACCAGTCACTAATCTCAATCAATTTTCTACGAGAAGTTGTGGCTAACATTCTTAAAAAGGGAACAAAGTCTTGCATAGCTTCTGTTTCTGAAATGGGATATTTATCTTGGATTTTTTCCACTAATTCCTGCTCAGTGTTATTTAATGAAAGGGAATAAAACGAACGATATCGTGGAAAATATACCCTTCGAAAACCTTTTGAATTACTTTTTTTCCTTGCTAATGCCACACCGCCTGCGAATAAGTCAAAAAAATAGGGAAGTAGTGACCATTCCATATTTTTACGGATCCTTCCGAAAATTTCGTCTGCAAGCGAAAGCCGGTTATAAGCAGTGGCGAGTTCATTCCTATGTTTAATAAATGTGGGAATATTTTCATTTACCCATTTATAAAGAAAATTATAGTCAACGTCGGACTTATTGGTAAGAGAGCGAGCTTCTTTTAATGATTCCACTTCTTGAAAGAGATCTCGAATCAATACAAATATTTCTTCGGTGGAATCACGATGAAGGCTATAGATCATGTTTTTCTCCTCTTCAGCATCTTCTCCATGAACTTGAGATATTGCTTGAAGATCATTAATAATACCTCTTAAATCCCCGTTATTCTTTGTGATTATTAAATCTAATTGTTCATTGGAAATATTTGTCAAACCTTCTTTTTGTATGATATGTTCTGCAATTTTCATTACCTTTTTTTTTGAGAGTGGATGGACCTCATATTTAGGAATCTTATTATAGAGAGAACTTAAGCTCGATTGATATTCATTTGCACACATAATAATTGGAAATTGGGTCTCTTCAATTATATCCATGATTGCTGGCACAGCGCCTCTATCTTTTGTTCCATAAATTCCATCAACTTCATCTATAAGAATAATTTTCTTCTTCTTTTCAGTTATAAAGTCCATAATGCCCCGTGTTTTTGACGTCTCTTTAAGTTTATTTTCTAGAGCCACCCTTGTCCTCGTATCTGATGCATTTGTTTCTATCACTTCCATATTTAAATCGTTTGCTAATGCATATACTATAGAGGTTTTTCCGATTCCAGGTTTTCCTTCCAATAATACAGCAGAGTCTTCTGAATCTAAATGAATTTCCTCTTTTTGTTCTTTTTCCATTGAATTTCGATTATGAGTTCTGATCTTGCTATTTTTCTCATTAATAGCATCTATTTTTTTAAAAAAAGTGGATATAAACTTCTTTAATTCATCAGCTAAATTAACTTTCTGTCTATTGAGTTTTGCAGAGGGAATTGCCATTTCTTTTAAACTCTTTGGACGGTATTTTTCAACCCAAGGGGTATTATTACTGTTATCTTCTTTACTAACCATTATTTATCACTTATAATTTAAATTATAAATTTTCGGCAAAGGCACTTATCTCAGCAATTAGGTTAGAGACTTGGATATCATCATCTCTTCCATCTATTGCACGAAAGTCTGCATTTGCTATGAGATTCATTATATGGCTTTTGGCATATGTTGAGAGAGGTAATTTTTGTATTTCTTCTCCGAATTTTATGAAAAAGTCATGAATGTTATATTTATATTTATCTAATATTTCTCTAAAGGATTCTCTTAATGCTGGAAAATCATCAGAAAAGCATTTTTTAATAAACTGACGGATCTCTTGACTTTCAAACTTTTTAGTTGTTGAATATAATTTATCCAAGTTAATATTACTCCCTGTTACACTACAAAGCTGTAAAAGATCAATCGCCTTTGAAATTTTACCTTTGGAAATTCTATAGAGATATTCATATACATTATCATCTATCTCAAGAGATTCATTATTAGCAATATTTTCCATTAATTTTTTGAAATTTTGATAATTTGCTTGTGGAACTAAAAATACTTGACAGCGGGACACGATTGGATCAATAATTCCTGAAATTTTTGTAGTGATTAATATCATTCTACAATTTGAACCATAAATCTCCATCAACCTTCTAAAACCTTGTTGATCCGA
>SDNL01000150.1 GCA_004524365.1 Promethearchaeota archaeon
CTTCAACAAATTATTTCGAATTTAATCTAAATAATGACATAGTATATTTATTATTTCCTTCCTTTTTATTATAAAGATAGGCTACTCAATGATTGTAAGAGATAGAGATATTTCTATTTTTTTTGCACAATATGATAAAAAGCTAACGAAATAACATAGAATCTTTTAGAATATAGTTTTAAGCATTATTCGAGTATTCTAAAAAAAACTCACTTCTCTATACCACGCAAGATATAAATAATCAGATTTATAATATTTGACTAGACTATCGTTAAAAATAATGGATTTTGTTTAATAACAAAGTAATATGTCGAAGGAAATTGTCAATGCTAAGATGAAGCTTCATTTAGTTTTAGAAAATATTAATGATTTGGTTGCTATTTTTAGCTCATCTTTTCCATACACAGTGGAATTTATAAATGAAACACAATGGAAAAAAGTCTTAAATTATAGTGAGGACGATCTCATTGATAACTCATTCTTAGACATAATCGATGAACCTTTTTTAGATCAAGTAAATAATATTTTAAGATCGAAAAAAGAATATAGGGAACTTGAAAAAGACATAAGATTAAAAACAAAGAATGGATTATTGGTCTGGTTTGAAATAAAAAAATCAATATATATGGATAATATCGAAAGAGACAAAATTTTAATTGTATTAAAGGAAATTTCTCGTTTTAAAGAATTAGAAGAACAAGTTAGGAATAGCGAAGAAGATTTAAACACTATAACGAAATCAATTCCAGAAATTAAATTTTGGAGGTTATTTACTCCTAAAAAGTATGAAGAAGCGTTGAATAGATCATATGAGATGCTGGAATTGGTGATAAATAACATCCCACAATACATTTATTGGAAAGACAATGATCTGAATTATTTAGGATGTAATAGTAATTATGCAAACCTTATTGGTCTTAATTCCCCTGAAAGATTAATTGGGAAAAAAAATAGTAATATTTTTACGAATATTGAAAAAGTCAATGAATTGAATGAAAAAGAAAGGGAAATATTAAAGACGGGTCAGTCAACCTATCATAGAGAAGAGATTTGGGATGTATCAAATAATACCCCTATGATTATAGATATTAATAGAGTTCCATTAAAAGATTTAGAAGATAAAATTGTTGGGATATTAGTTTCATTCCAAGATATAACGGAAAAAATAGAAAAAGATAAAAAATTAAGAGAATCAGAACAAAAATATCGAAATTTAATAGAGACTTCATCAGTTGGTATTTTAGAACTAAATTTGATCAATAATAATATTTCATATATAAATCCTAAGTTAATAGAAATTCTTGGGTTTGACAAGAAAGGGAAAGTAACTGAAGATGAAATCAAAAAATATGTTCCAATTCATAATTTAAAAGAAAGAGTTCAATCGAACGAAAATAAGAAACTAGAGTTTAAAATTAATGATAATAAAGGAGAATTAAAGTGGATCTCCGGGAAATATGTGAATCACTATAACTCGGAAGGTAAATTAATAACACTTAGATTTTGGTTAGAAGATATTACTGAACGTAAGAAATACGAAGATCTTATTACTGAATTAAATATGAACTTCTTAAATTTCAGTACTGAGATTCAAGACAATATCAAGACGTTATTAAAAACATGCAAAAAATTGTTAAATGCAGACTCAGTTGTTTATGTTAGTGAATATGATAGAAGTAAAAAGAAATATTTTCAGTTATTATCAACAGAAAACAACAAATTCTCTCTTAGCAAGAAGGAGTTTGAAACTAATTATTTTTTAAATAATTTTTTCAAGAAAAATCATGATTTTCTACAATATTATAGTATTGATAGAAATAATACACATTATTCAAAAAAAGATCCTTTTATAAAGAATAATCGTTATGTAACTGCTTTTGGAAAGAAAATTACTTCAGATGATACTTCTAATAGCATAATATGCTGTTTTTTTAACGAGAATTTAGAAAAATCTGCTCAAAATCAATTAGTTTTATTTTTAATCGCTGATGCAATCGAAATAGAACAAAAGCGATGGAAGGCGACGCAACATTTAAGAAAGCAAAATATAAGACTGCATGAAATGGATAAATTAAAAGCAGAATTATTTTCGAGGGTTGCACATGAATTAAAAACACCTCTCATTTCAATTAAGGGCTATGCTGAACTAATGAAGATCCTTCATAGTGAAAATCTAACTGAAGAAATGATTTCGATATTAAAAAGTATTGAAATAGGATGTAGAAAATTAGAGACAATTGTAAATAAACTGTTGGAAAGTTCTAGATTCGAACAAAAGAAATTAAGGATCAAAACAAAAAAAGCAAATTTGAGTAATTTAGTTAAAAAGAGCATCGCTGAATTGCAGGGATTTGCAAAATCGAGAAACCATACAATCGAATCTAACCTTCATGAGGATCTAACATTAAAATATGATGAAGAACAAATTCATAAAGTCCTCACAAACTTGATATCAAATGCTATAAAATATACACCTCCAGGGGGTATAATTAAAATTGAATCAGAAAAAAATAATACTCATTTTATAATATCAATAAAAGATAATGGAATAGGCTTTAAAAAGGAGGAAAAGAGATTTCTCTTTAAGAAATTTGGCAAAATAGAAAGATGGGGGCAAGGATGGGATGTCGATATAGATGGGACGGGATTAGGTCTCTACATATCAAAAAAAATTATAGACTTACATAAAGGAGAGATATGGATGAAATCTAAAGGTCGCAATAAAGGAAGTAATTTTTATTTCTCACTTCCAATTTTAGATTAATATTTTTAATGTATCAAGATTAGTTTTTATATTGAAAAAAGGCTTTAGAAAGGAAAATCAGGATAAAATCTTGCTTTTTCTTTTCTTTTCATAACTGTTTCTAAATCTTTTACTACATTGTCAATCTGAATATCATTTTCGACTTCTAATTTATATGAATCATTATTACAAGATTTATTTAAATTTCTTTCAATTATCTTAATTTTATAAAATTTTGGTTTTTCTGATATAGTAAGGAATATAAATCTTATTTTTCCATTATTTTTGATTTTTTCTTTTAAGGTGATTTTATAATCATTTTTAATAATCTTTAAAGTAATTTTATAATGTTTTTCCCATTTTTTGATTGAAGAATATAACTTCTGTATATATTTTGGAGATTTAACCAAATTATTCTTAGAATTCATAACTTCCCATGTTATTAGAAATGATAAATATTTATCAACGGTATAATGAGATTCCGATTATTTAAACTTATCAAATCAAACAAAAGAAGTTGGTTAACATTTAAAAGAAGGGGGAAATTTTTTAAAAAAAAACATTATAGATTTTGTGCTATACCATAATAGATAAAAATACTAGATGGAATAATAAATATAAATGTTAATAAACTCCAAACCACTCTAAATAACGGATTATGCCATGTATTATATAATATGACACCATAAAAGAGTACTGATAATCCAATTACACCCATAATTAATTGCTTCAATTTCTTTCTCAAACTTGGAGCTTGGATCATTTTAAGTAATTTATATGAATATATCAGGGTTGGCATAAAAATAATAAAGGAAAAAATAATATATAAAAAAATTAAGAATTCCCAACTGTATATTGGAGTCCAATTATTTGCTTCATTAATAGTTATACCTGCTGGAAAGACTAAAACTAAAAAACAAATAATTGCGTAAGAAATAATTATTATTAAACTCTTCTTTATCGAGAAAACAGATTGAATATTATATATATGAATTAGAAAAATCACTATGAAAATAAAGGCAAAAATTGTCAAAAAAGAACTTAGATAATAGATAGGATAAAGTATAGAATTCGTAGTCACATTCCCAAGAAGCAGACTTATAAATGTAATATTAAAAATTAGACCCGTACTAATAGTGATATAAAATCCAGATAAAAATAATGTTGCTCGATCAGTTCTTCTAGCTAATACTTTATAGATAATAATTGCAAATATTAGTATAATAAAAGATTGGCTAATTAAAATATTAAAAAGCCTTGTCCATTCTAATTGAAATATTAATTGAATAGTCATTTAATTAATCATAAATTTATTGAACTTATTTATATATATTAATATTAATAGAAAAATTATTTTAGATAAATTTTATGAAATCATCTTTTTTTGTTAATAAATAATTAATTTAAACTTCTAATTTAAAAATTAAATGTGCTCTTAGATTTTTTAGCCCTAATTTTTCAGCAAATGTAAAAGTAAGTTTCTGGTTACTTTCTACAGGGGAAGAGAAATAGAGAATACCATTTTCAATTGATTTATTAAAAATTTCCTTAA
>SDNL01000027.1 GCA_004524365.1 Promethearchaeota archaeon
TTAATTGAAACGCCAGGTTTAACAGGTATAATAACAACAATTGCGCTTATGATCATTAGTGGTTCTGTGTTTATTGGGGTCCTTTTATTTGATAGAATTAAAATTTTAAGCAAATATCGATAACGAAAAAAAATTGAAATTAATTATTTCTTTATTCATTCCTTAGGCAAAATATAAAAAATTTTATTCGATTATTGATTTTACATAATGAAAATTTTAGAAAAAAGTTTTTAAAAATTAGCTCAAGTCGCTTAGCTTGGTAGGACTTAAATATATAAAGTGCCAAAAGCGCTGGTCTGCTAAACCAGTGCCCATGCGGGCGCGTGGGTTCGAAAAGGGGAGATATTTCATCTTCCAATAGAAAATCCCACCTTGAGCGCTTAATTTGTTGGGAAACTACAAAGGAATAAATAAAAACGAGCCCGTAGTCTAGCTGGCTATGACGTCGCGTTTACAACGTCTGAGAGCAATTTGCTTTCCGGTAAAACCCGCGAAGGTCAGGAGTTCGAATCTCCTCGGGCTCACCATTTCTTTTCCTATTTCTTACTTCAGTGCTGTTTCAGAGCCTTCATTCTTTTTGGATTAAGTACTGAAAACTTACAATTGGGGAGATATTTCCCGATCTCTGTGATAACTCCAGGAGCATTTGTATCCTCAGTAAGTAGTACTAAATGCTCAAGAAATCCATAGCGTTCCAGACTAATGATATCTTGAAGATGTCCTTGCTGGATGAGTGCTTTTTTAAACTGACCCTTCGTTTCTCCGCTAAAAAATAAGCCATCAATATTTTCATTCATTATCTTACTAAATATCTTCATACTTTCTGGGGCAATTTTCGCTTCAATATTCTCTTCTTCACCGTTGATTTTAGAAATTTCTACAAATAAAGGGAAATGATCAATAAAGTCATAAGCATTGACAATATCTCTCAATGATTTTTGTGTATCCTCGGCTAATTGCTCTCGGAGGGTAAATAATGGGATAAAGAGATCAGTAACGGGATTAACTATTCCGCAATCAAGGAACAAACCAAATCCGACCTTGCCAACATCAACTAAAGTTCCTTTTAGAATATTACCCTCTTTCAGGTCTTCAAAATTATGTACACTTCCCACTTCTGATCTTAATATATTTCGAACAAAAATCTCTTCAGGTCCATCAATGAGCACCTCTACTCTGTTGTCGATCTTTCTTACTTTCCGAATTTGGATTTGTGTTTCCGAAAATCCTTGGATGAGCCCGTGCAAATATTTCTTATATCGAGAGAGCAAATTTTGTTTTTGTGCTTCATTTGAAAAATTATAAAGTTTATCATAGAGAATTATTCTAACTACCATATTCTTGTATAAATTATAGTCTTTTATCAAAATATTGATTTCTCGCCAACTAAAATTTTCAATTTTTCTCAAAATTTAAATGGGTAGATTATTATCTATGAATAAAGAACCTACGAATTGAGTGAGTCGTGACTATATGGAAAAACAAGAATTTCAAGAGATAATCGACAAGTTGAACGAATTCCAAGGAGTGGAAACCATTATTTTAATTAATTCTAAAGCAGATATACTTTTTCAGTATGATTTATCCGAACATGAGCCTTTAGAAGTTCAATCGCTTAAAAATTTAATTAAAGCGTGGAAAGAAAAGGAGCCTTCCATAATTTTTCGAAATCAGAGATATGCAGTCTTAAAAAGCGAGGAATTACAATTCGCGGCTAAGAATACCACCGGAGGTAAGGGAAATATCTGCGGCTCAATTACTAAAGATGGTGATTATCTTATTGCGCACATTTCAAACGAATCAGGGCTTTCCCTATTAGAATGGTCTGTCTTGGTAAATAAAAGAGCGTTTTCTATCTAAATTAGATAATATTTAAAACCGATCGTTTTTTAGGAAAAATGATCCCATAATTTATAAAACTTAAAAAAATGTCTTGCTTTTTTTATTAATATGAAACTCAAAAAATATGACATTTTTTATCTGGTAGGCTTAGGGATCTCAACTGTTGTGATGATTACCCTATTCTTGTTGCTCTTCTTGTTTCGCTTTACTCTCTTAAACTATACACTTTTGTTTTTCTTTTGGGTGTTAAAATTCTTATCTGGTTTTGGATTAATCCTCACGGTGGCTAATATCTTTCTCGTTCTCTTAAACTTAACAAAAGATAAAGTTGGTAAAAGCGCAGTGAACGCATTTGTAATTATTCAAGTTGTTATCCCCGTAATCTTGATTATTTTTGGTGTTTATAAGATTATTACCAGTTTAACCCCCGGCACTCCAACTACCCCAACAGATATATCATTTTGGATGGACTTTCTTCTGTTTGCTTTTGGTATCTGCTCAATATCGCTGTCCCTCTATGTAATTCCATTATTAAAGGAAGAGTTTCAAAGTGCAGTGGATGAGGGTCTCTTTACTCGAATTAAAAGAGGTGCAAAAAAGGTCGGTAGAAAAACTAAGAAAAAATACTTTTCGTTTCGCAAGCAATATGCGAAGGCTGAGATTCAGGACCAAACAACAATTAAAGAGATTCTCGAGATTTGGCGAAGTAAATTTGCAGTTTATCTACTCTTGCCGCTCGGGATAGGCTCTCTTATATTTACGCCGATAGCATTTGTTTTTTTAGTGTTCTGGATTAAATTTTTTGTATTTGATGAAGATCCCAAACCATATGAACGAATTTGCTTACTTATTTCCATTATTGTTGTAGCTACAATTGGACTCCTTTCTTATCTTTTTGATTGGATATTTTATTCCGCAATATCAGAATTCTTTTGGTCAATTGAATTGTTTTATTTAGCGGGAATCGTCATAAGCTCAATCATCTTTATTTATCAAGTCATTCAATTGAAAGGAGTTACTTTAGAAGATGTTAAGGAGACAGTCGGGAGTATACGAGATAGTGATGAATCTGAAGAATAATCATATAACTCAATTCAAAATGTAATGAAATAACAATTTCAATTTTAATCTTTTTCGATTTTCTTTTTTTTATCGCATCGAATTATAAACATTCTCTCTAGTTAATCTTGTTTTTAATCTCCTAATATATGAGAAATATTAAAAAAATTTATTATGGATTTTTTACTTATTAAAATAATTATTAAAAAATATTTCAATTTATTTTCTGAAATTATTAAATCTTAAAAGAGGTTAATGAAACATGTTTTCACAGCAAGGTAGAGGTTACGACATGGCTATTACTCAGTTTAGTCCCGAAGGTCGATTATTCCAAGTGGAATATGCGATTGAGGCTGTACGCCGAGGGACTACTGCAATTTGCGCCCGAAATGATAATAGCGTTGTTTTTGCAGTAGAGAAGAAGGACATGAAATTACAAGAAACCTTTGGTTCAGAAAAGATTTTCAAAATTGATGATCACATTGGAGTTGCCATTGCGGGATTGACTGCAGATGCTCGTGTGTTAATTGATAAAGGCCGTGTAGAATCTCAGATCAATATTCTAAATTATGATGAAAAAGTTTCAGTAAAAGAGTTAACACTAAAAATTTGCGAACAACTCCAAGCTTATACTCAGAATGCAGGGGTGAGACCATTTGGTGTATCATTCTTGATTGGAGGGATTGATCCGAATGGAGAAACTGGTTTATATTTAACCGATCCTTCTGGCGCTCTATGGGCTTACTACGCCTTTGCTATTGGGTCGGGAGCTAATGAAGCCAGAACGTTCTTAGAAGAGAATTATGATCGCAATATCTCTGACGAAGATTTAAAGTTATTACCATTAAAAACCTTACAGAATGTTATGGGCGAAGAAAATCTTAATGAAAATTCGTGCGATGTGGCTTATATTTTAGAAGATCAAAAGTTCCACTTACTTAATCTTGACGAGAAGAAGGAACTTTTAGCTAAATTATAGATCTCTGCTATTTAAAATTTATAGATCTTTTATTTTTTATATTCTTACAAGCAATAACGATCATTTAAAAATAAATTAATCTTTATTAAAAAATAGGGGAAAAAGTTTGATAGACCGAGCTAGAATGGACTTGGGAAGTAATATTGTAGGCCGAATTGAGAAGGGCGGTAGAACCTTTGAAATGTTGATGGACCCTGATAGGGCATGGAATGCAAAAAAATATATTCGAGAAGAAATAAATAAACGCCTTAAAGAAGGAAAAACTAAATCTCGATTATCAGTTCAAGATGTAATAGACGACCCTGGTATTCCATTAGAACTCATCTTTGAGAGCTTTGTTGTATTTGAAGATTTAAGACGGGGGAAAAAGGCCACAAATGGTGATATGCAAGCTGTTTTCGAAACCACAGAAGGAAATGTAATAGGTGCTCATATCCTTCTTGATGGAAAGATACAATGGACCCAAACTCAACGAGAAGAAGAAAAAGAGAAAAAACTGAAGCAAATCATTAATATAATCTCAAAAAACGCGGTTAATCCTCAAACCAATAAACCCCATCCACCAAAACGAATTAAAAAGGCTATAGAAGAGGCCAGTGTGAAAGTAGATCTAATGAAAAATGCTGAAGAACAAGTCGATGATGTCGTTAAACAAATTAGAGCAATTATTCCAATTAAAATGGAACAAATTGAAATGGCCATTAAACTTCCAACCTCATTTACCGCAAAAGGTTATAATATTGTTGCTCAATATGCTCAAATAAAACAAGAAGAGTGGCAATCGGATGGATCATGGGTCGCTAAAATCAGTATGCCTGCGGGACTTCAAATGGAACTTATGGATAAGCTTAATAAGCTAACTCACGGACGAGTTCAAACAAAATTGTTAAAAACATAAAAAAAATATCCCTTCACTATATACATTTCTAAAATTTATATTTATTCAACTTCTTATTCTCAAATAAGGTTATAAACTTCCAGTTTAAACCTTTTTAATTTCTTAATATATGTTGCTTTATTTTTTGAAATCCTATACTAAAATCTAATTTTCTGAATATTAGAAAAAACAAATATACAAAAAATATAAGAAATAAAAATAATTATACTTAATAATAAATTTCAAAAAAAAAAATCTCTTTTATTGTGATTACTATGGAAAACAATGGAGAAGTAGAAACTGAGGACGAGATAGAAGATAATTCAACAACACGGGAAATCGTGGCACCTGGAGAAGTATTAACAACGGATCTTGAAGCCTATAAGCGTGGAAGAGGGACGATTTTAAACAAAGACGGGACAAAAATCATGTCGGTGTTGGTCGGACTAAAACAAATTAGAAATAATTATGTAAATGTAATCCCTCTTCAAGGTTTTTATACTGCTCGTACGGGTGATAAAGTTATTGCGATAGTAGTTGATAAAAACCCGGTGAAGTATCGGTGTGATATAAACGCAAAATATCAAGCAATTTTACGACCTCAAAATGCTATAAAACATCGGAAAAAAAGAAGACGACGAGATAAATTAGATACTGAAAAGTTTGATATTGGAGATGTGTTGATTGCTAAAATTATTTCTGCAGATAGGCTTAACAGTCCAGAATTAACATTAGTTGGAAAATATCTTGGAAGAAAGAGAGATGGGATTTGTTTAACGATAGATCCCCCAAAAGTTCCACGAATTATAGGAAGAAATGGTTCAATGATCAAATTACTAAAAAGTGAAACGAATTGTAATATTTTCGTGACCCAAAATGGCAGAATCTGGTTAAAAGGTGACCGTTTCGAGTATGAAAGACTTGCAATTGAAGCAGTTTACAAAATAGAACGAGAAGCTCATACTCGAGGACTAACCGACAGAATTGGTGAATTTCTCAAGCAAGAAAAAGAAAAAAGAGGTATTAATTAAAAATGACGCTATTAATTCAAGATAAATATCCCGAAAAATTATTTCGAGAAGATGGAAAGCGCCTCGATGGTCGGGATAAAGATGATTTACGTAATATAAAAATGGAAGTCGGAGTTATTAAGAATGCAGATGGGAGTGCCTATATTGAATGGGGAAATAATAAAATATTTGCCTCAGTATATGGGCCAAGAGAAGTACATCCACATCATTTAGCAAAACCTGATAAGGGGATTTTAAGAGTCTTTTATAGAATGACTACTTATTCGGTTTTTGATAGGAAACGACCTGCTCCTGGACGAAGAGAAAAAGAAATCTCAATGATAATTGCAGATTGCTTAGAACCAGTACTTTTTCTAGAATTATATCCTGGTACAAGCTTCGAAATTTTTATTGAGGTAGTCGATGCAGATGGAGGTACACGGTGTGCAAGTACGACAGTTGCAGCGCTAGCGTTAGCTGATGCGGGCGTTCCTATGCGAAGTTTAGTGACTTCATGTGCGGTCGGAAAAATTGATGGACAATTAGTAACTGATTTGTCAGGTATCGAAGATAAAGCTGGTGAAGCAGACCTTCCAGTAGCAATGACATGGTTTAACGATGAACTCTCGCTCTTACAGTTTGATGGTAAGGTAAACAAAGATGAATTTAATGAATTCTTAGAAATGGCCGAAGAAGCATTGGGTCAAGTGTATCAAATACAATTAGACGCATTAAAACGTAAATATCAGCAAATTCGTGACAACGTCCAAGAAGAAGGAGGTGATCCCGAAGAATGATGGACATTAAACGTGTAATATCCACAATCGAGAAAGAATACATTAAAAACAATCTTGAAAAAGGTAATCGAATTGACGGACGGGATCTTTGGGAATATCGAGAATTTGACATTAAAACAGACACTATTGCAGCCGCAGAAGGTTCTGCTGATGTATCATTAGGAGATACCCGAATTTTGACGGGAGTGAAATATGATATTGGAGAACCTTATCCAGATACCCCTGACGATGGTGTATGTACCATAATGGCAGAATTATTACCCTTAGCATCACCTTTATTTGAGGGTGGACCTCCAGATCAACAATCAATCGAGTTGGCTCGAGTTGTAGATCGAGGTATTCGTCATGCAGATTGTGTACAAACTAAGAAGCTATGTATTAAAGAGGAGAAAGCAGTATATATTATCTTTGTCGATATGTATGTCATAAATCATGGAGGTAATATGATCGACTGTGGAGGCATTTCAGCCCTTTCATCTCTAATTTCATCCCACATTCCAAAAGGAAAGTGGACAGAAGATGGTCCCGAGTGGACAGGCGAATATTTTTCTGGAGATGAGATTATAAATGAATTACCTATACCAGTTACTTTCGGTAAGATTGAAGATAATCTATTTTTGGATCCTTGCCTTCCCGAACAGCTAGTTTCTGAAGGACGTATTACGATTTCTGTGACTAAGGATAACATAACTAGCATCCAAAAAAGTGGTACTACAACTTTCACGACGGAACAAGTCAGAATGCTCAGTAATAAGGCATTTGAAATTGCTGATGATTTACGAGAAAAGTTAGATCTCTGGCAATACAAATCCAAGCAAGAATAAGCAATTTTTTTTTATTATTATTACTATTACTTAATTTTTTGTATTTTCTAATTTTATTAATAGATTAATTACTCCTTATCTGAATTCTAAAAAGGAGATTGTACTTTTTATCGGTTATACTGAAATAGGAATTAAAGATAAAGAAAATTAATCTTTCCTAAGAGTTTCAAAGGTTCCAAACCCCCCTTTAATATCATTCAATTCAAACTCTCCGAATGATTGGACTAAAACTGATTCGTTTCCTTCTTTATCCTCGAAGGGTACTGGTATAATGGGCCCTGTATTTGCTTTTAAAATATATATCTCTCCATTATAATCTTCTAATTCAAGTTTTGAATTTATGGGCATCCCATCCTTATCGAAATTTTGCTCAAGGATGGTGATTGTCTTTAAAGGAATATTCTTTCCATCTTTAAAAATAAAACCTCCAGTAGATAAGCGACCATCCTCTGAAACTATTGCTGCAGGGTTTAATGTTAATTGTTCATTAAACCAAATAACATAATATAACCAATTTCCAACACCCGTCCAATCCCTTACTCCATAAGTATGATCACGTTGTCCAATAATATTATTAAATGTATATTCCTCTTCTCCAACAATTAATTTACCCGAAATATTAGCAACTTGTTCCCAATGCTTATCACCAGCTTTTTTTCCTAATTCTAAAGATTCTTTAGTCATATATTCGCTATATTCATAGACTTCATTAATAGGAGTAAATTTTAATTCCATTTCTGCTTTCTTTACACTCGAAATAAGACTAGGATTTTTTCTAACTGTGGGGAGATCATTTGGATCTTTTACAATGATCATATTTCCTTTAAATGTATAATTCCAAGTTCCATCAGGATTCCACTTATGGCTCATCCCAGATACATTTAATGAATGTGTAAATTCCTTAAGTTTTTTTTCTTGAAAATATCCTCCCGCAGACCCATCTGGAAGAAATAAAAAGAAAAACGTCATACTTTCTTTCTTATTTGGTTTAAATCCTAAACGAGAAACGCCGCCAATTTGCTGGGATTTATCATAAAATGCTAAATAATAGGATTCATTCCATTCTGGATCGTCTGTTAATTCCTTTGGATGAATAATGTCTTCCAACTTTAATCACTAATGCTTGTTTATTAGAATAATAGTTCTTATTATGTATTTTAGTTTTCGAAAAGTAATAAAATAAATCTTTAAAGAATTTATTTGGAAATGATAGTAACTTCTCCATTAAATCCGTTAATTTGCACTTGCTGACCAGTTTTTAAAAGAGATGTGGCACTTGGGATATTAGTTACCGCAGGAATATTATATTCTCGTGAGACTACGGCACCATGGGATAAAACTCCGCCTGTTTCTGTAATTAACCCTCCTATTCTTGAAAAAACTGGTGTCCAACCTGGGTCTGTTCGAGGTACTACTAAGATTTCGTTCGATTTAACGTTTGGGATATCTGCTATTTCTCTTAAGATCCGAATAATGCCTGTTTTGATTCCTTGGCTTGCAGGTATTCCTTTTAATATGTTATGAACTCCGTTTGAGACCTCAATATCACTATATTGCATATCTCCTATTAAAAATTTTGGAGGGGTTTTATTTTCAAATTGAAGGAATTCTTGCTTTCTATCCTTGATTTTAGCTTTAATTTTATCAATCTCCAATAGTTCTTTACTGTGTTTAATTATATTTTTAATTTCATTTTTTCGAAGGAAAAATATATCCTTTCTCTCATCAAATATATCACTCCGTTTAAGAATTTCACCGATTTTAAGATAAATATTTCGATTTTTTGTAATCCAAATATCTAAATTGTACCTTTGATTCTCTCTAAAACATATATATCTTCTACTGAAATTAAGAATAATTGAAAATAATTTCCACTTAAGAAGACCTAAAAATTGAGATCTAATTTTTGTTTCTACTTTTCTTTCGATTATTTTTGTACGAAGTTTATTAATCTTCTTTTTCTTTATCCATTTTTCCTCTTTTCCCCTGATTAAGGATTTAAAAATGTCGAAAACATACTTGGGCTCATTTCGCCAACGGGGATAATATGGTTCTCTTGTAAATCCACGATGACCATACTCTTTTAAAAAATCTTGAACTCGGGTTAAAAATAGTTTAAATTCAGAATCTTCCTTCTCCTTTAAGTGGGCTAAAATTTTTTCAGAATCTATATTTGAAATAATATTCTTTAATTCTTTCGATTGCTGGATCATTGATGCAAGTCGATAAATCTCTTCGTTCGTCTGAGTGAGTTTATGATCGAGGCCAGATATTAGGAGGGGGAAATATCTCATAGCCTCTTTTTTTCCAATAAATTTATTAAGTAAAAATTGAGACATAAGATTCATTCCGATATTATGGACGGGAATGCCATAACGGACCAACTCGAAATGAGCGATCATCTTTTTATCTAGCTCTTCTGCTAAATCAAAAAGAGCCCCCAAATTTTCATTTTTACTTAAAATATCTAGACGTTCATCAAACTGTTTACAAAAAGGAATGAATTCTTGCTCGGTCCATTCATAATAGGCTTTATCTGTTCGTGTCATAGACCCGTTTGGATCAAAGAGCATTATTCTCAATTCTGCAACAATTCGATCTATTAAATGGAAATCTAAGTTTTTAACAATTTGTTTTCCATAAGGCCCAATCCCTTTAGGAAAATAATTTAAAATATTCTCATTTCTAAGAAATGATGGAATTTCATATTCTACTTTACGTCTTAATACATCCAAATTAAAATACACATGAGCTTTGTGTAATTTTAGTAATTTGGCTTCCATTCGGCGATAACCCATTATACTATTTAATTCCATATTTACGACATATGTTAGTTGGTCTCCTAAAAGATCAAAAAATAGGGGCGTAACAGGATCATTCCAGTAGTCATCACTATAACCTCTGGTGTACCAATTTCCATCAAGTGCCGTCTCTTGACGATCTCGATCTAAACCAGTAACAGGTCGAGTTTGTAGAATATGAAATTTGCCATCCTTGTCAAGAGCCCATTCGATATCTTGCGGGTTTCCAAATGTTTGTTCAATCTGTTTGCCTAATTGGGCAAGATTAATCAGTTGGGCTTTAGTTAAAGAGGCTTGCATTTTCTTTTTTTCAGTTAATTTTATTTTCTCTGTCCCATATCCATTTTTCATATGGGGTTGAATAATATATTCCTTCTCTCCAATTCTTTGATCAAGAATTTTAAAAGAAGAGTTATCATTTTCATTCCATTTTATAATGAATTGATCGGGCGTACTATGTCCTGACATAACGGACTCTCCTAAACCGAAATTAGATTCAATGAGCATTTCCGAAGACTTTCCATTCACCGGGTTTATAGTAAATAATACACCTGATGTTTTAGATGCGATCATTTCTTGTATCATTATTGCAATAAAAATCTCCTTTAGGGGGATATTATTTCTAATTCTATACGAAATAGCTCTACTTGTCCAGAGGGAAGCATAGCATTTTTTAATATGAGATAAAATATCATCTAATTTTTGCAAATTTAAATAGGAATCATATTGTCCAGCAAAGGATGCCTCTTTCAAATCTTCAGCAGTGGCTGATGATCTAATAGCAAAGCACTTACAGTCCATTCTATTTAGCATATTCTTAATTTCCTGCACTATTTCTCTTGGAATAGCACCATTCTTTATATATTGTTGAATCTCTCGAGCAATGGATTTGATATGTTCATAATTTTTCAAATTATAAGAACTGATTAGCTGATTAATCTTAGAATCAAGATTATTTTTACGAATAAAATCTTTATAAGCATCTATAGTTAAACAAAAGCCTTGAGGGACGCAAAAATCATATTGACACAAACGTGCTAAATTAATCCCTTTTCCTCCAATGATATTATATTTTGCCTTTGTAATGTTATTTAATAAAAAAACATATTTCATGATAAATCGGGTATATTTATTAGTATTAATGTATAAAAAAAGAAGCCTATTATTTTATAGTCTAAATCTTTTTTATCATTTTAATATTTTTAATTAACTCAATGTCTCCAAAAAATTTAATTGTTAATTTTCCTTTTTTATGATAACAGAGCTTATTATTTTAAAGGTGTTATTATGCCGAAGAAAACTAAAGGAAAAGCAAAAAAGAGCGGGATTACAGGTAAGTATGGCGCACGTTATGGTGCAGTTAATAGAAGGCGCACTAGAGATGTATTAAATCAAATGAAAAGTAAGAATATCACCTGCCCGCAATGTAAAACAAAAAATACGGTCCATAGAGTTAGTACAGGTATTTGGAAATGTAAAAAATGTGGCGCAAAATTCACTGGCGGCGCATATTCTGTTCAGACTCCACGAGGTGCAGAATCATTTAGAGTTACTGATCGAAAACAACGAGAACTTGAAATGATTGAAGAAGAGTAATAATATGTCCTCACAAAAATCTTATTCTATTGAATCTACTATTACATTTAACTTTGATAATTCCGATTTAAGAGACTTTTCTTTTAAAGCATACCATCCTGAATTAGAAATATTTAAAACGGATCGATCAAATATTATAATGTCTAAAAAAGATTCACGAAACCTTGAATTTAAAATTAAAAGTAGGGATATAACAGCATTTCGAGCATCAATAAATGATATTATCAGTTTTGGGAAAGTTTTTGAAGGCGTTTCCTCTTTATGTGAAAAATATACCAGCAAATAATAATTCTTTTTTAATTTTTTGCTAAAAAATTATTACTTCTACTATTTTAAAACCCCAATTACCTTTCTAGAAATTATTTTTAAGATTTAATAGTAGATGAGGTTTTGAACTAAATAAGATGGGTTTTCAGACCATCTAATAAAAAGGAACGCAAATCTTCAAATATTTTTCTAACAAATACAAAAAATTTTATTTTTTAAAGTATTACATAAAATAACATAACGAGAAAAGTGAATATAATAAATGCAAAACATTGATGAAGAACTCAAGAACAAAATTCAGAACCTGCGGAATATGCAAACGAATCTAGAGTATTTAACTAATCAGAGAATTGAAATGGAAACGAAGGTAAGAGAGGCAGAGCTAGCTATTGAAGAGTTGGAAAAGACTGAAGAATCCCAACAAATTTATAAATCAATAGGAGGAATAATGGTTAAAGCGAGTAAAGAAAAACTTTTACCAGAGAAAAAGAGCGAAAAAACTTCACTTGATATGAAAATAAAAACATTAAAGCAGAAAGAAGAGCGAACTCGCAATCAGATTCAGCAATTATCTCAACAAATTCAGCAGGAAATTCAGCAACAAAATATGTAAGCATGTTGAAACCCAAAATTAAATCCTATCTCAATTTTTTAGATAACAAATCAGTTCTAATTACGTCTCATGCGTTAGCAGATCTGGATGGACTTGCTTCCGCTATTGGTCTCTATTTTTTTTTACAGAAGCTAATTCCTAACATAATTACACATCTTTATTTTTCTAAAATCTCTAAAAAAGCGCGAATATTTCTTGAGAAATTAAAAGAAAAATTTCCTGAATTTGATCCAGTTTTTGAGGAAGATATTAATATTCTATATTTTGATGCAATTTTCATAACCGATACTAACAAATTCAGTAAGGCGGGTAAATTTCTCTCAAATGATGAAGATATTTTAAAGGATACTTTAATTATTTTTATCGATCATCACTATGCGGAAGATTTACATTTAAAACAACAAAAAAATAGAGATTTTATTATTTTTGAAGATTATACCTCTGCCTCAGAGATAATTGTCGATCTTTTTAAAGATTTTCAAATATCTCTTCAATTAGCTCTTAAATATTTATTAACCGCGGGAATTATAATCGATTCGGGATATCTTAAATTTGCTAACAAAAACACCCTTGAATCAATGGCATTTCTTTTGGAAGATAATATAGAATATCAAGAAATATTATCTATGTTAAAGATCGAACCCCATATTTCCGAAAAGATTGCTAAGATTAAGGGAGCTCAGAGATCTGAGCTGATAAGGGAAAATGACTGGCTTATTGGAGTATCTTATGTTAGTAGCTTTGAAGCGAGTGTTGCAAATACTTTAATCAAAATTGGTTTTGATATATCAATTGTAATTTCAGAGAGAAAAGACGAATATAGAGTCAGTTTAAGGGCAAAAAGAAGAGTTTGTGATCAATGTAACCTTCATTTAGGAAAAATGCTTGAAGGGATTTCTAAAGATATTAATGGGATTGGGGGTGGACATGAAGGGGCTGCATCCATCAAGATAAGTAAGGAAGAACTTAATATAAAAACTATAATTTTAGAAAAAATTAAAGAAATTTTAAATAACTAAACCTTATAGATCAATAATACAAGGAAAATAATACTCTACATGGCTCTAATTAATTTTCACAATTTTTCATTTCGATATAAAGGGAATGAAAATTATGCTCTTAAAGATATAAATTTAGAAATAGAGGAGAATAAATTTATTCTTTTACTTGGAGAAACAGGTTCTGGAAAAACTACTCTTATTCGATGCATGAACGGTTTAATCCCACAATTCTATTCTGGATTTTATAGAGGAAGCGTTGCTGTAAAGGGAGCCGATACATCTAAGGTACCAATCGCAGATTTATCTACGATTGTTGGAATAGTGTTTCAAAATCCTGAAAATCAACTAGTTTCAATGAATGTGGAACATGAAATTGCTTTTGGTCTCGAAAATTGGGGTTTTCCTAGAGAACATATAAGAAAGAAAATCAAAGAAGTATCTGAGTTAACGGGTATCAAAACCCTTTTAGAAAAAGCACCGTTTGAAATTAGTGGAGGGGAGCAACAGCGAGTTGCAATTGCTTCTATTTTGGCATTGGAACCCGAAATTCTGATTCTAGACGAGCCAACATCCAATTTAGATCCATATTTCGCAGAAAAAATTATAACTCTTTTGAAAGAGTTACAAAAGAAAAAAAAGATCTCAGTTATAATCAGTGAGCACAGACTTGATTTAATCTTACCCCTTGCCGATGAGATTATTTTGATGAAAAAAGGAGAGGTAATCCAACATGATGAGAAGAAGAAAGTTTTAAATGGAGATATATTTAAAGATTTAGATATAAATAAACCATTCTATTATTCAATTTTTCATACACTTAAAGAGAAAGGTATATTTGATGAACCTCTTCCTTTTAGTTTAGAAGATGCCTTAAAAGTGATAAAAAAGAAATTATAGGTTAAAACAATGTTAGAACAATTGCCTCATATTATTATGAATCATGTGGAATACACATATCCTAATGGAACTATCGCTCTAAAGGATATTAGTTTAAATATTAGTCGTGGTGAATTTATTGGAATTATGGGTTCAAATGGGGCAGGAAAGTCTACATTGGTTAAAACGCTCAATGGTTTAATTAGGCCTCAAAATGGGCTTATTTTTATAAATGGAGAAAATAATAATTCAAAAACAATTGCAGAACTATCTAAAAAAGTAGGAATTGTTTTTCAAAATCCCGATCATCAGCTTTTTTCTAATTCGGTTAGGGAAGAGATTCGATTTTCTCTAAAAGCTATAATTGATGATAAGGAAAGCCTTCAAGAAAAAGTCGATGAAGTTTTGGATAAATTTTATTTAAAAGAATTTGAAAATCGTTCTCCGTTAACCCTTTCGGGGGGGCAAAAAAAAAGATTAGCATTAGCGTCTGTAATATGTCGAGATCCGGAAATTTTAATATTTGATGAACCAACTTTAGGTCAAGATAGAAATGGCGTTGAGTTCTTTATTAATCTACTAAAAAAAGAACAAAATAACCATAAAACAATTATTATAATAACACATAATATCGAATTTTCCTATGAATTTATCCCCAGAACAATTTTAATGTTTGATGGTAAAATTGCAGGAGATGGTCCGACACGCGAAATATTGCAAAATAAAGAATTAATGGAAAGAACGTCCCTTATTTTACCCCAAATTATCCAATTAAGAACCTCGCTTTTAGAGATGGGTCTTAAAGTACCTTTAAATATCTCAACCCAAGAAGAAATGATTGATTTTTTCATAACAATATTCACATCGAGTATTAATGATAACCATATGGAGGAGAATTAAATGTCATTCCAATTCCTCGATGCATTTAAGTTTTTAAAAAAGGATGCCTTTTTACATAATTTAGACCCTCGTACCAAATTATTACTTGCTCTTATCTATACTATTTGCGCTTTATTATTCACTCATTTAATTCCGCTTCTCCTATTATTAATGAGTCTCATTCCTATTATATTATATGGAAAGTTGGGAAAAGAATGGTTAAAAAGCATCCGAGGTTTATCATTTTTGCTCATTTTGATCATTGTTTTGAATACATTTTTTATATCGCTTTCATATGCACTTTCCATGATTATTAGGATTTTAGTGATGGTTTCCTCATTTTCGATCTTTTTTCTTACAGTAGATCCAAATGAACTTTCTTTATCTCTAATTTCTATGAGGGTCCCATATCCTTATGCATTCAGTTTTTCCCTTGCATTTAGATTTGTCCCCACGATATCAATGGAAGCACAAAATATAATCGATGCTCAGCAGAGTAGAGGATATGAACTACAAAAAAAGGGATTAATTAACCAAGTTAAAAATCTCTTTCCATTATTGATTCCTTTAATTATTTGTGCCATAAGAAGGGCATTTAATGTAGCAGAAGCATTGGAATCGAGGGCATTTGGGAGTAGAAAGGAGAGAACATATTATTATCAAATTCATTTTACTTATAAAGATTGGATTTTTACCAGTTTCCTTATAACGTTATTAATTTTTTCTATTTTTATAAAACTTAATTTTAATTTTATGCCCGAATTAATCAAATGGAGTTTCTCAGTATGATTCGAATGAAAATGAAGCTTGGAGAAGATATTCAGTATTCTGTTCTCATTAACACAATTAATTTTAATAAGGATATTATTTCTCAAGATCAATTGTTTAATTATTTAAAAACTCTACAAAAACAATATCCCAAATCCATAATTCAGCTTTTTAGCACTCGTTACTTGATTAATAGAAATCATCTCTTCTATGCTATTTATTACTCATTAAAAGCATACCTCCAACAAACTCTTATTTCTCATCGCCCAAGTATGGAACTATTGCTTTATTTATCCACCAATCGACAAATAAGTGAAGCAATTAAAACCTTTGGAATTACTTCTGGAGAGTTTAATAAGGGTATTATAAATTATTGTATTGTTACGAAAGAGTCTAAAATTATAAAAATAAACACCCAATTCTTAGAGGGTTTCGAATATTCGGAGAGACCTACGGCATACAGTATCAATTCAAGAGAAAA
>SDNL01000028.1 GCA_004524365.1 Promethearchaeota archaeon
ATCATTCATCAATATAGTGACCGAAGAAGTTATAAGACTATACTATAGAAGGAAGAAATAAATGACTCAATATTATGATTTTCAAAGATAATAATAAATGGGAGATTGGGACTTAAAGGAATAAAGAATCATTCTAACCTATTTTTTATATTAGCAAAAGTCTTTTGATCCATTCTTAATATAAAAGTCGATAGAAATTTTTTCTTAATTTAAATCGATGAAATATAAAACTTAACAGAATTGGAAGTTGTGATTATTTTCTCTAAAGAGAAATTTTATATTTTACATATTATTTTTTAATTTAATAATTATTAGTTCTTTAGAATATAAGTTTGATCAAACAAAAAATGGAACTTCTTCCCTATCATAAAACAAAAGGAAGAACTCTATAATAATATTAATTTGAAAAAGATTTGAGAACAAATATGTCAGATAATGTAGAAAAATATGTGAAAAGAAAAGTATTTAGGGGGACTAGCGACCGAATTTCAAAGAAGTTTGCTGAAGCGGGTTTAGAGAAAATACGTTCATGTATAAACTGCGGGACATGTACCGGGAGTTGCCCATCGGGCAGAAGAACAGCATATCGTACTCGAGTTGCTATTCGAAAAGCCTTAAGAGGTGATGTGAGCGTATTGGAGGACATTGACATATGGCTTTGTTCAACATGCTATTATTGCTATGAGCGTTGCCCACGGGATATTCCCGTAACAGATATGATAATAAAACTTCGAAACATAGCGGTTGAAGAGGGACATATATTAGACAACCATCTGGGATTAGCTGATGCCATTTTTTATAAAACTTGTCATGGTGTACCAGCAAACCAACCTGATCAACAGAAATGGAGGGATCTTCGGGAATCTTATGGATTGCCACCCTTACCACCAACTGTGCATTCTTATCCTGAAGCAGTTGATGAATGCCATAAATTAATGGAAATGACCGGGTTTCGAAAATTATTGGATCATGCTCAAGAAGTCAAAGCACAAGAAAGAAAAGAAAAAGAAGAATCCAAGGAGGAGAATTAATTATGAACGCAGAAGAGAAATTAAAATATGCCTTTTTCTTAGGGTGTGTTATTCCAAACAGATATCCGATGATCGAGCGTAGTATAAGGGATGTTTTTGAAGATTTGGGTGCTGAGTTGGTAGATATGCCTGGTGCTTCGTGCTGTCCAGCACCTGGAGTGTTTCGAGCATTTCATATTCCAACTTGGTTAGTACTTGCAGCCCGTAATATTTCAATTGCAGAAGAGCAAGGTGCATCCCCAATAACTGGATGTAATGGTTGTTATGGGACCTTAAGAGATGCTTGGTATGATCTGGAACACAATCCAGAAGAGAAAAAGGAAGTTCAAGAATATTTAGCAAAGGTTGGAAGAACTTATACAGGCAAATACGAACCAAAGCATATAGTCCAAGGATTATACTTAGATATGGGCATAGATTATATTAGTGATTTTATAAAACATCAATTTACAGACCTTAAAGTTGGCGTACACTATGGGTGTCATATTGTTAAACCTAGTGATAAACGTCCTTGGGGAGGAGAATATGAAGCTCCCAGATTTCTTGACGAGCTTGTAGAATTAACCGGAGCAAAAAGTATTGATTATAAAGATAAATTTATGTGTTGTGGTGCCGGTGGAGCAGTTCGAACCGCTGTGAAGGAAGTAGCTGCAGATTTTACAAGAGAAAAATTAGTTAATATGAGGGACGCAGGTGTGGATATCATTGTAAATTGTTGTCCATTCTGCCATTTACAATTGGACTTAGGTCAAGTAGAGGTAAATAACTTTTATGGGGATATTATTGGTGAACCATTTAGTATTCCGGTGATTTACATCACCCAGCTTTTAGGAGTTGCGATGGGAATGGATCCCAATCGACTAGGTTTAGTTAAAAATCATGAATTATCGGGAGTTTCACCATTTATCTCAATTGATCCATTTTTAGAGATGGTGAAAGAACAATTAATTTAGGAGTGATAAGAAAAAATGACTGAAAGTAAAGAAATTAACGAAATTAAAGTTACAGGCAAAGAAGAGCCGCGAATTGGTGTATACGTTTGTCATTGCGGAATAAATATTGCCGGCGTTATTGATGTGGAAGAACTTAGAGATTATGCAGAGAGCTTACCTAATGTTGCTATCGCAAAAAATTACGATTTTATGTGTTCTGATGTAGGTCAGAATATGATTAAGGAAGATCTTGATTCAGGAAAGATCAATCGAGTTGTAGTTGCTGCTTGTTCGCCACGAATGCACGAACCTACCTTTAGAACGGTATGCAGAGAAGCGGGGTTAAATCAATTCCTTTTTGAACAAGCAAACATTAGAGAACATGCATCTTGGGTTAACATGAAGGACCCAGAGGGAGCCTATGAGATTGCGAAGGATCATTTGCGCATGGCTATTGCTAAAGTTCGGGAATTGAAACCTTTAGAAGTTCAAAAAGTAAAAGTTGAACCTTCATGTTTAATTATAGGAGCAGGAATTGCTGGTATGAATGCTGCCTTAGATTTAGCTGATGAAGGCTATAAGGTTTATTTGGTTGAAAAAGAACCAACTATTGGCGGTCATATGGCCCAACTTGATAAAACATTCCCTACAATGGATTGTTCTAGTTGTATTCTCACTCCTAGAATGGTAGATGTTGGTCGTAAGGAAAATATCGAACTTTTAACCTATTCTGAAGTCGATGATGTGAGCGGCTATGTAGGCAATTTTCATGTGAGAATTAAGAAAAAGCCACATTATGTAGATCAAGAAGCATGTACGGGATGTGGTGCATGTGTCGAAACATGTCCGGTTACTGTTGGAAATGATTTTGATTTAGGAATGGGAACCAGGAAAGCTGTGTACATACCTTTCCCACAAGCTATTCCAGGTGAATATACGATTGATATGGACGCTTGCATTAAATGTGGAATCTGCGCAAGACCAGAAGTGTGTGAACCCGATGCAATACGATATGATGATAAACCAGAATACTTAGAAGTCGATGTCGGTACTATAATTGTAGCAACTGGTTGGGATTTATATGATCCTAGTGGGTTAAAACAATATGGATTTGGAAGATATCCCAATGTTATTACATCATTGCAAATGGAAAGATTATTAAGTTCTTTTGGACCTCTAATGGGTAAACCCGCTCGACCTTCTGATTTAAAAGCACCCCATAGTATAGCGTTCTTACAATGTGTGGGGAGTCGATACTTCAGAGAAGGGGGAAATACTTATTGTTCTCGAGTATGCTGTATGTATGCGACTAAACAAGCCCGCCAATACAAGGAAAAGCATCCTGAAGCTGATGTTTATATATTCTATATGGATATTCGGGCTTTTGGAAAAGGATATGAAGAATTTTATGAATCTGCCCAAAGAGAATATGGAATAAACTATATTCGAGGTCGGATCGCAGAAGTGGCGGAGGATGAAGATCATAACATCATCATTCGGTCAGAAGATACAGTAATGGGACAGCCTATTGAATTAAAAGTAGATCTATTTGTCCTATCATGTGGATTAGAAGCAAAACACGACGCAGATGAAGTTTCCTCGCTTTTGAGCATCCAGCGCTCTGCTGACGGCTTCTTTATGGAAGCGCATCCTAAATTACGCCCCGTTGATACACTTACAAACGGAATCTTTGTAGCAGGAGTAGCCCAAGGGCCAAAAGATATTCCAGATTCAGTTGCTCAAGCGAAAGGAGCGGCTTCTGGAGCAGCTGCCTTGATGGCCAAAGGAGAATTCGAAATTGAACCCTATTATACTGTAGTTCTTGAGCATCTCTGTAGTGGATGTCGTAGTTGCCAGAGTTTATGTCCTTTTGGAGCAATTGATTTCAATGAGTTTAAAAATGTTGCGGAAATAAATCCTGCTCTATGTAAAGGATGTGGGACTTGTGCTGCTGCATGTCCATCTGATGCATTACTTCAGAATCATTTTGCCGATTATCAATTAAATTCAATCATTAACGTGGCAATAGAACACACAGTTGCAAAAGAAAAAGGAGAATAATCCTTTTATTTTTATTATTTTTTTATCTGTTTCTTTTTCATTTTTAACCAATTATTTTTGATCTCAAAATTCATTAAGCTATCATATTAGTTTTTAAATTATAAGGAATTAATTAGTAATATAAGTGATATTTTAAAGGGTGAGAAATAGATGTCTTTAAAAATAAAAGAATTTTTAAATAAGCATTTTTATCGTGTATTTAATGAATCACATCTATTTTATACATTAATTTATCTTCTCAGTGCATTCTTCATGGCCTTTCTTAGTTTTATAAGAAATACAGGTAATATAATCTTATTTTTCGCGACAACTATTTCTTTAACTTTTATTATTCTACTATTTATAGCAACTATACCAAATATGAAAGGATTTTTATTTTCCGAAGAGCAACTTGTGGATCAAGGGAAGATTTTAAGTTTTTTGAGCATATTTATATTCTGTTGTATAATAATGGCAATTTATTTTATATTTGGTGGCAGTAAGGATTTAACAATACAATTCTTAGGGTGGGACATTTTGCTCCCTACTATGTTCGTTTTCATTTTTTTTGGATGGAATATTTCCCAAATCTGGTTTTTGCGCTATTATATGGAGGATTTTGCTTCAAAAGTGGAAGAGAAAATAATATCACCAGAAATGAAACGAAAAAACAGAGAACGTTTCTCCTTAATATTTCTAATTATTGCGTTAATTTTCCCTGTTATATTAAATATAATTTCGATAAGTTATTTTTCAATCGCATTCGGTAATGAATCTACTGAGACTATCGCTACACTGATTATAATTATAATTCTAATATTTATCGTTATCGGTCTAACATCAATTAGACAAATAATTTTATATATAAAAAGTAAGGAAAATGACTCACCTAATGTTTTTTCATCAGTATTTTATATTTTTATTTGGCTCTATATTTGGTATCGCTCTTTTAGTTTTATAAATGCATTTAGTAGCGCTTCACAAACAACAGCAGATATATTGACGACATTAATTGATGTAATCTTGATGATAGCTGTTGCAATTTCCGTATTAAGAAGTTTAGGTGGAAAAATACGGGGTATTCAACTATTTAACCAATATAACATTGCATTTTTTTTGTATGCCTTTACATTACTCTATATAGAGGGACAAGTTATTATGATTACTGGTGCTGGGGCATTAAAAGGTGTTTTCTCAGATACCCCACAAATCTCATTAGTGAATAATTTTATCATATTAGTTGTATCTGTGGTGTTTTATGCATATTATTCTTCTTATATCTTACAACGAAAAGACTTTATAAACAAAACTCATTTTAAACCGTCGGAAGTTATCAAAATCCTTTCCGAATATCGAAAGCATTTAGATTCAAGAGGCTATATTAACCTAACAGAAATAGATGATAGGGAATTTGAGATGTTTATAGAGAGCCAAAATTTAAAGAAAGAAGAATCTGAACCGAAAAAAGCCATTAAAACAGAAACCTTAGATAGGGATGTAGAAATTGAACGTGAATCAGAAGAAATATTAGAAAAAAACAATGATGGAGGTTTTCCAAGAGATTATGAGAAGGAGAAAGACGATACATCACATAATGATGAGTGATCTCTATTTACGATCGATTTTCGTTTTGCTATTTCTTTACTTAAGCTAATTATAAGATTTTAATATATTAATGAAAAGTCAAAAGATTGTATAATAGAATCGAAAGAATGAAAAAATCCAACATTTCCAGAGAATTTTTTTAATCTTCCCGAGTATTCCTTTAAAAACCTACTATATATTATGCCTAAAATTTTATTTACTTTTCTTTCATTAGATCTTATATTAGATCTTCCAAGGATAAATAAGTTTTGACCTTCTTCTTGATATAAAGAATATCTATCTGTGCCAACAGTAATTGAACTAAGTTGCTGCTGAGTTACTTCGATACTTAATTGTTTTAAAGCTGTTAAAAACCCTCCAACTAAATCATGATCCACTTCGGTCATTGGAGCATATGAATATAATAAAAGGCCAGCGTCGGCGGAAAAAAACCAAATCTCTTTTACTTCGCCTAAGGGAGATACATTTTTGGGTTCTTTTTTCTCTATATTTTCCAAGTTTTTTGAAAGTTTTTTAATTTGATTTGAAATCTCGGTTATTTTATTACTCTTATTATGCTTTTTGTAAATACTTCTAATTTTGATTAATAGATTTAGATCCTCAGATAAAGGTGTGGAAATTTGGTTAAAAATAGCATGAGCTTTTGTTAGTTTTTCTAATCCTTCATTTTCCTTTTCAGATTTAATTAAGAACCGTCCTAATTTCTCATATAATAAACCTTTAGCATATAAATCTAATACTCTGGAATTATCATATTCTATAAGAAAATCTTTTATTAATTGAATGCTCTTACCGAATTCATTACGTTTTACATGTATTTTAATAAGTTTGAATAAAATACTCAGAATTTTTTGAAATTTACCTTGTTCTTTTGCACTATTAAATGCTTTATAGAGATAGTTTAATGCAATCTCTCTATTATCCAGTACTTCATTTATATTCGAAATTAATGAATAAATTTGAGGGAGATCCTTTTGGTTTTCCGATTTTTCTATACTTTTAGCACTCTCATTAAAAAATGATATTGCCTTTTCCAAATAGACCTGAACATCATTATTTTTATATAAATCAAGATTTTTAGTAATTTCAAACGCTTTTCTATAATGAATCAATCCTAATTCATAATTAAGGTATGCAAATTGAGTTTCGTTGTTTTTATCAGATACATTTTCCAAGAACTTTAGAGCTTTTAGGTATTTCCGCTCTGCCTCTTCATAATTTTTCAAGTAAGCTAAAGTTTTACCAAAAATAATTAAGTATCTAATATTATTCACATGAATTAACTTATATTTTTCCAAGTTTTGTAATTTCTCTAGCGCTTTATCATAACTTTGATTATTATAATAGCAAAATGCATTCATAAATAATCCGGTTTCTAAAAATCTCTGATGGTCAAATCTAATTGCTAAATCTTCTAGTTGTTTAAAATAAAGCCGAGCATTCTTATATTTCTTCTCTTGAACGAAAATGGAGCCAATTAAATAAATCACTTCCATTCTCAAACGATCATGCTTTTCTTGCGTAAATTTTGCCAGTACTTTCTTCAACAAAACATATGATTCTTGATACTTGGATTTCTTAAAAAGATTTACTGCCGCTTTAAAATCTTCTACTGCTGCAGTATAAGAATAAAATTCGCTTATCTCAGGTTCTTCTTCTCTTTCAAATTCTATTATTTCAAATCTATATTTAATATCTTGATAATAATGTTCCAATGATGTGAATTCCTCTTTAGGAGAATATCGGCTATGAGAATAATCTTGAGCAATTTTAATTAAGAGATCGTCAAATTTTTTTATTTGGAATTTGGAAAAATATTCAGGGACTAATAAAACAACAATAAAAGGTTGGAACTGACCTCTTACTTCAGGATTTGATATGGTTTCTAATATCACTCTTGCTTTTTTATTTATTTTTGGAACCGGAAGTATAAAAGATGCGCTTTCAAACTTTTCTTCTGGTAAATCCCAAAAGTGTTGATATGTTGTAAAGATTTGGATAGCTAAGTCTTCAATATCACCAATATTTTTTTTTGGATAAAAGTCCTCAATTTTAGGACCTATTTCTTCATCCCAAATGGAGATAAAACAAGGATTTACTTTTGAAAGAGGGATAATTGAATAATGCTGTTCCTTAGTCAATTTATAATTTCACAATCTTACTCTAATTATTAATCTTATATTTAAGACCATAATAATATTTTGTGCTTTCTTTTTATAAATACAATTTTTTTCTAAGTTTGTAAATTCATCCCTACTAATTTAAAGTTATAAAATTTAATGCAAGAGAAATATTACATTCCATTTAATAGCGCTTTGTTATTTATGTAAATTTGTTCACTATAATATAACAAATCAAATGAAAATCAGAACGTTTTTATATTATATAATAAATAATATAATTAAGTAAAAAACGCATCCTTTTAAAAAAATGCAAAAAAATAAAGGAACGCCTCTTGAATTACTAAAGTATTGGGATGATTGTATAAGAACAAAAATAGATCCTAGTTGCTCTAAACTAAAAAAATCCCGTAAAGAACCCGGCGAATAATTTATTTTTCTTTTCTTTTTTATCTCAAATAGGTAAGTTTATCCTTATTATGAGATTTTAAGTAATTCTTGAAACATCCATTTAATTCCTTCTGTAATCCCGTTACCTGTTTTGGCACTGGTTAATTGGATTTTGTAGTTCAAATCAATTTCTTCTAAATTTAAAATTTCCTTTACTCTGGACAATCTTGGTTCTATTTCTTTAAGTAAATCAATTTTATTAAAACAAATCAATATCGGGATTTTATTAGTAATTTCTGTTTCTTCATTTAAAATACGTTCTTCTAATTTTAATAATTCACTTTTAACTTCTTTTAGCCTTTCTTTTGAATCATTGATATCAATAACAAAAATTATCCCATCCGGATTTTTTGTATAAGACCACCATTGTTTTCTTAATCTTTTCTGTCCTGAAACATCAACGGTTTGAAAAATTTTATTATCAAACAATATTTTGATTACTTTCAAAGCGAGAGTAGGTTTCATATCTTTAAATGCATTAGTTCTCAAATAATGAATAATAGTGGATTTTCCTGCTTGAGATAATCCAAGAGTAAGAAATGTTCCTAAATAGGGATTCTCTGTTATTCTTTTTATTTTTTTATAATATTTGGAAATTAATTCCTCTAAAGTTGAAACAATCTCATTAATTCCTTTATCTCCAATATGATCTGGTGAATCCTTATAAAAAGCCTTATATAGATTCGGAATATCTTTTAGTTGAGCTTTAAATTTTTCTAAATCTTCTTGAAATATCTCAAATTTATAATTTTGCTCTAAACATAAAGAAACCATTAATATATCATTATCTCCCCTAGCCCACTCAGAAGGGACTTCAATAAAGTAATTAATAATTTTATATTCTTGATTTAGAAGATATCCTTCTAATAATCCCTTTTTACTTTCAAAATTCATAAATTTAAGGACATTTTCTCGTAAATCACCGCTCAAATTTTGGGGGACTGAACTGAAAATTTGAGGCCCTAATATTTGGTTAAAATAAGAGATAACAAAATACATAGTTATGTCTTATAGAATTTTTCCCGATTAATTAAGTTATAATAAATAATTCATAAAATTTTAAGGATTTTAACAAAATTTATTCAATTTTCAATAGTTCTTGAAAAATCCACTTAAAACCATCAGTGATACCTATTCCGTCTTTCGCACTGGTTAATTGAACATTATAATTCAATTTAGAATTTTTTAAATCTAAAATATCTATTATTTTTGACTTCTTCTTTTCGGCATCATCTATAAGATCAATCTTATTTAAGCATATCAAAAGGGGGATTGTATTCGTTAGTTGACTCGATTCATTTAAAATTCGGTTTTTGATTTTAGAAAATTCCCTTTCAGCTTCCCTCAACCCTTCTGGAGAATCATTGATATCAATAACAAAAATTAGAGCGTCTGGCTTTTTAGTATATGACCACCATTGATTCCTTAATCTTTTTTGACCAGAAACATCGATAGTTCTAAATATTTTATTATCGATTAATATTTTAATTACTTGTAATGCTAAGGTTGGTTTCATATTTTTAAACGCATTAGTTTTTAAATAATGCAAAAGAGTTGATTTTCCTGCCTTTGAGAGTCCAAGCGTGAGAAATATCCCTAAATTTGGATTTTCAATAATTTTTTCTATATTTTTATAATTATTTGACAAAATATTGTTAAGATTTGAAACTGCTTCTTTTATTCCCTTTTTTGCTGAATATTCCGGATTATCTTTATAAAATGCCTTATATATGTTGGGACATTCGAGAATTCTTTCACTTAATTCATCTATAACATCTTGAAATAGTTCTGAGCGATAATTCTTATCAACGACTAAAGAGATCATAAGCATTTCTACATGTCCTCTCCCCCAGTCAGAAGGAATCACAAAAGGATAACTAATTATTTTGATTTCTAAAGTAGTAGAGATCCCCACTATTATTCCTTTTTCCACATTAATATTCATATATTTCAAGATTTCCTTTTTCAAATCTTTATGAATCTTATCTGGAACCGAAATTAAAAGCTTGGGGCCGAAAATGTTATCAAAATACGAAATCGTTAAAAAAATGCAATCACTTCAAAAATTTATTCTAATTTATAATCATTAGATCTTAATTAGCTTTTAAATTCTTATTGTTTTTTCAAATTAAAAACTAATTATCCCTTAAAAAAAGGGGATTCATATTTTATTTAAAAATTTAATGAATTTATCAAAGCTTTCTTGAGTATAATTATCCTTTTCTATAGAGGACCCATAAGTAGTATTAAATTCGCTATATATTATTCCAAGCATTTCTCGAACTCTTCTTTCAGTTTCATTTATACTAACTCTTCCTACTACGATATATGAACTATCCGTTTCTCCATAAAGAAAGAATTGATCTATTCCCAATTTGATTGCTTTCAATTGTTCATAAGCCATCTCGAAACTAAAATTAAGCGTGGCAGATAAAAATCCACTTAATAATTGTGGATCCGATTTAGATGCAGGGGTATGAGAAAAAAGAATTTTTCCCTCCTTTGTCAATATCCATAGATCTTTAATAATATCAGAAAAACTCTTTTCTGGTTGTTTTTTCTCAATTTTATTGAGTTTCTGTCGCAATTCATAGCGTTTATCTCTATAATAGTCTAGATATTTCAATTCCTCAGTTTTGGAATATATTTTGATTATATTATTTAAAAGCTCCAAATTTTCTTCTCGCGGCTCTTTAAATTTCTCATAAATATTTAGAGCGATTAAAAATTCTGAAAGTGCTTCCTTAGTTTGATTTAATTCGTCATATACTTTTCCCAACTGTACGTGATATTGAGCAATTATAGGGAGATTGAGAAATGCATAAGTTTTCATTTTGTAAAGAATTTCATCTATTTCCTTTACGGCTTCCATTTTTTTATCGAGCATTATAAGATCGTTAATAATTAAATCATATAATCGCATTCGACTCAAAACATCATTATTTTGTTCTGTATATTCTATTGCTCTTCGATAATACGTAATTGCCTTAGATCTTTTATTTATCTTGTCATAAATGGTTCCTATTATTTGATTGCATATTATTAAATTATTATAATCGTTAAATTCATAAAAAATTTTATTAGCTTTTCTGTAAAACTTAATAATCTTTTGAAAATTAAAATCAGTATCATTATGAAATTGTTTTTTAACCTTTTCTTCAGTTGTAATAAAGAAATAAGAATGAGCAAGTTCTAAATAAATATGTGCCAATTTTTTTTTCCTTTCAATATTTAAGTTTATCATATCTATCCAATTAATACCTTCAGTAAGAATTTGAATGGACTTATCATATTTTCCGACTAATCTTAAGGTTTTTCCATATAATAAATAAATATCCAAATAATCAATAAATTGCAAATCTAATGCAATTGTTTCTTCAAAAAATTCTATGGCAAGAGAATATTGCTTCGTTTTATAAGCACAGAAAGCAGCCATAAAAATAGATTTTTCTAAATATTTTTGATGCTTTAATTTCTCAGCTAAGGCTCTTAATTCTATATAGTAGTCTAAGGCTGTTTTATATTTTTTTAATTTACTGAAAATTGTAGAAATAAAATATGTGGCTTCAAGTAGTAATTTAATATTATTATCCTTTTTAAATTTCAAATAAGATTTCTTAATTATCATATATGATATTTTATAGGCATTTTCTGAGAATAATTGTAATCCTCTTTTAAAATCTCTTATTGCTTCTTCTTTTGTATATTCTTCATCTAGTGATATCTCTGAATCCTGAAGTCTTTGTTTTAAATTAAATTTTGAATATATCTTTTCAATATACTCATTTAATTGAAGTGTTTCCTCTTTTCGAAATTTCTGATTCAATAATTTAAGTTCTTCATCGAACTCTTCCATTTGATTTTGTGGGAAATAATCAGGTAATAAGATTGCAATGAGATATGGCTTGGATTGGTCTTCATTCTTTATTGAGGGATAAGAATCGATGAGGATCCTTGCATTTTTCCCTTTTTCCTTAATGGGTAATTGAAAGAAGGTTCTTTTATATTTCTCAGAGTTTTCTGATAAGTAAAAATTTTCGTAAAAAAAAAATATTTTCCAAGCTAAATGTTCTAAATCTATTTCAAAAATATTTTTTGGATAATGCTCTAAGATTTTAACTCCTCCAATCTTTTCCCATTCACCAATGAATAAAATAAATTCTGTTTTTAACATATTAATTAAATCCAACTGATTTGTTCTAGTATAATTATAATAATCGATTCATTTTTTTCAATCAAATTAGTACCTTAATAATATAAATATAAATTTTGTATAATTATTTCTGATGTACGATAAATAATAATCGAGTTGATAAAACATTCAAAAAATCTCCAATCATGATAAAATTATTGAAACGGTAAGAAAATTTGCAAAAATGAATTCATTGAGGGACGATATTCACGGCTTCGAGCATGTTAAACGAGTTTATAATGTCGCTCTTTATATTGGAAAAAAAAGCAATGCAAATTTGTTAATTTTAAAGATAGCTGCATTACTCCATGACATTGGAAGAGTTCAAGAAAGAAAAGAACCAAAACCCATTAATCATGCTGAATTATCAGCTCAAAAAGCTTTAAAATTTTTAGAAGATTTAGAAATTGATATTAATGTTGAGGATTTAAAAAACATTGTACATTCAATTCGAGCCCATTCATTTTCAAATGGAATAGCCCCAGAAACATTAGAAGCACAAATCTTATCTGATGCTGACAAACTTGATGCTCTTGGAGCTATAGGGTTATATCGTATGATAGGATTTACGATTAAGAATCAAGGGGATTTATCTGCCGTTATTAATCATTTAGAAAAGAAAATTCTTAATCTAAAAGATCGAATGCATTTAGAAATCTCTAAAAACATAGCAGAAGAGCGCCATAAAATTATGTTTGAATTCTACAAAAAAATAAAAAAGGAACTATAAGATTTTTTTTACTTAATTTTCTGGTAATTCATTTAGAAATATCCTTTGTATTCCAGGTGGAAGGATATAGCCAAAATAGAACATAATCGCGCTAATTACAAGCATTGTACGAGTGATAGGACTTGTCATTATAATATCAAATATAGTTCCGACTGTAAATGAAATGAGAGCAATAAATAAAAATTTACCCTTTAAGTTGATTCTTGGTTCGGATGACTTTAACGATTGAATTGCAAAAACAACCCCCGTGATAAAGAAAAGTAAAAGAGCTATCAATTGGTACAGAATTAATATTGGGGAAAAATTAGCATCCACGGGACCTTCCATGTTACCTAATACGGTATAATCAGAAAATAAATAAAACATGAAATAGATCTCAAATATTAGTGATCCAATAGAAAATATTATTGGAATAATATGTTTTGTTCCAAAATGTATAAGATCTTCCATCGCTAAAAGCCATAAAACTATAAATAGTGGAAGAAAAAATATACCAATAAATAAATATATAGGATCTGCTAATCCTGTTTCATTGAATATGGCTACAATAAAAGAAAGAGACGAGGGCCACCATGGTTCACTTAATCCAATCCATGCAATACCCACAAGTAAAAAGTCTTTACCACCAAATTTAAAGTAATTATTTAATATCAAAATACCTACGAAAATACAAATCACCACGAAAATAAGACTTGAAATTCCATTTGTAATTTCGATAAGATTCATAATTAGATAATTCACCCTTTTTATATTATATATTAAGAAGAAAGGTTAGTATAAAAAAATAATCTTTTAAAGTGAGGTTGTTTATAATTTATATTAAATTTTGAGGATTATTTATTAAAAATACGTAGAATTTGATCGTTAAATGGTATTTTCAAAAGTTTTAATTGAGATTTTTACGAAATCAATAAATTAAATAGATTCAATAAGAAAAACAAGTGATTTGAATTAATTTTAAGGAGAATTATTAAGTTATGTTTTCAAATCCTAAAGATTAAAAAGGGTTTTATATTTCCCTAAATGTTAAATACCTATTTAATTAAATAGTTGTTTATTGAAGTATTAAGAAAATAATCTACGTCGAAAAAAGTAATGATAGAATCTTCATCAAAAGAAAACTTAAATAAATACAGGCAAGAAATAAGGGAATAATACATGATTATTACTATTTGGTCTATCCTTATTTTCTTATCTATTAGTGTTGCTATTGGGTTAGTTTCTAGCCTAATAGGAATTGGTGGCGGCGTTCTCATAATACCCGTTTTGATTCTCCTTTTTCAATTTCCTATTAAGGATGCAATTTTTATCTCTCTTTTTGCAATGATGGGTTTAACCATCTCAGCATCGATATCCTATGTTCAAGGGAAATATGTTAATTATAGATTAGCTATTCTTTATCAAAGTCTTTCAATTCCAGGAGTTATCTTAGGAGGAGTGTTAAGTTCATTGATATTTGAAGACATTTTAGCTGGAATATGTGGTGGCGTGATGATTGCTATAGGTATTTTATTAATCCGGGCAAGCAGAAAAGAAAAAAAATCTCTAGAAAATAAATGTAATAATTCATACATCGAAAAGAAAGAAACAGATTTAGAAGAGAAAAATCAGAATAAAGAATTAGAGAAAATATCCCAAATCAAGCAATCAATTGACTCAGAAAAGAACTATGAAAAATTCGGTATTGATAATCTTAAAGTAGCCTCTTTTAGTTCGTTATCTGGTGGCATTATTTCAGGCTTAATTGGACTGGGAGGAGGTACTATCCAAACAAGCTCAATGCATCTATGCGGAGTAGAGCCGAAAACAGCCGTTGGAACAAGTGAATTCTCTATGTCTTTTACCGCTGTTTTTGCAGTCTTTTTCCATCTTTTCTTAGGTACTTTTCAAGGATTATTATTTTGGCCCATAATGATGTGTATTGGCACCATCATCGGAGCGCAAATTGGAGTCTTTACTTGTAAACGTATTCAAGGAAATTCAATACAAAAAATATTTAGTATAATCGTTCTATACTCTGGAGTAATTATGATTCTTCTCTTATTTGATATAGGGTGGGTTTAAAAACCAAGAAAATTTTAAAACCTCTTTATTTTTTTATTTTTTACTAGAGTAAAGCCTTAGGCTTTCAAAACAAATAAGCTAAAAGCCAAAGCTAAAAAAAAGAAAAATATGAAGTAATTTTAAACTGGAATACCAAGAGTCAATATAATACCCATTATGAGACAATATCCAGCACCAATAATACCAACAACGGGCCAAGAGACGATTCTTGATATAATTTCAAGAGGCAACATCCATACTTTCGCAATTATGGCGACCACAATGAAAACAATTATCAATATTGCTACTATAGTAATAAGCATTATATTTGAGATTTCAAATTTAAATATAATACGGGCAATATGGATTACAACTGCCATTATCAATCCCACAATACTGGAGGCCAAAATACCAAGAATACTGGCAATGGGGAGATCATTTAAAGGTTTTAAACATGTTAAGATTCCCAGGATAATTAGCGATGTATAGGAGACCGTTTTAGAAATAATACCTAAGATGAGCCCCGTTATCCCTATAAATGTAAAAAAGATCCCTCCAATACAACTTATTGATGTTAGTATTTTTAAAACTGTTGTAATATCAAAGTCCCAATCTTCATCATAAACCTTCCCAAATACACCTTTTCGCCTCTTTGCTTCAAATATTAAGTCTAAAACCCAAACTCCACAGAGAATATAGAAATAGAGCTCTGGACGTTCTACTAATATCATTAAAGCATCTTCAAAAAAGTTAGCCATTTAATCCTCACATTTTATCCAAATATAATTTAGATTAATAATGTAATTCAGAGTATATAAAATATAGTTTTTAAATTTCATTTATAATAGAGCAAACTCATTTTATAAACTTTTGTTAAGTATAAAATCGAAAACCTTTAACGATAAATGAAATTTCATTATATAATTTAATAGAAAATTGACTAAGATCTTATTGATCTTCAATTTTTTAAGCAATATTGAATTTTTTCTTATAATAAGCGAAAACGGTTTGTTTTTTGCTAGAAGCTATAGCAAATATTACAACAATAGTAGTGAGAAAAAAATTATTAGAAGAGAATGAAAAAAGGATGGAAAAACCAAGAATATCAATCGCTGGTTGTGGCTTTGTTGGTTTAGTAAATGCAGCGGCTTATGCTAGTCATGGATTCAAAGTAATAGCTACAACTATAAAAGAAGAGGAAGCAGAATTAATTAACGCGGCTAAAGCGCCATTCTACGAGAAGGATTTAAATCCCTTATTAGAAAAAGCTCTTAAGTTGGGAAACTTAAAAGTAATAACAAATAATCGAGATGCTATATTAAATTCTGATATTACTTTCATATCTGTCGGAACTCCTATGGATGAACATTATAATATTGATTTGAG
>SDNL01000151.1 GCA_004524365.1 Promethearchaeota archaeon
GAGTGATTCTGATAAAACTTAAAAGATAAAAAATATCCCGATAAAAGCCTTCTATCCATCCGTTAAATTTAAATTTTTATAATTATATTTTTATCATGAAAGATGGGACGATTAAACGATGCTTTTAATACCTTGGGATTAGAAAATGATGCTACAGATCGAGAAATTAAATTGACCTATCTTAAATTAGCCAAGAAGATTCATCCAGATATTAATAAGCACGATCCAAGAGCAAACGAGAAATTTTTAGATATCCAGAATGCCTATGAAACTATTATGGATCAAAAAACAAAAAAGTCCCCCTACACTAAGGAACGAAAATCTCGAAAACCTCCGCGTCCAACTGGATTCGGAAGAAATAATTTCAAATTTGAATCTATTTTCGACTCATTCTTTAATGAATCTAGAACCTCAAGAAATCCAACTCACTTAGATAGACCTCAAACTCATGTGGACTTAAGAAAAAGAACCGGAAGAAAAAGAACCCCGCAGAGTGAAGATATTTTTAGTAGTTTTGATCATGAATTTTATAAACTAGTAAAACGCTTTTTTAACGATTTTTAAATAGAGGGTAATTTCAGTAAAAGCTAATATGTTTTATTTTCTGGTGAAAAAGAATCTATTTATTTTAAAAAAATAAGCAATCAAGCATAATTATATTTAAAGAGAATTTTGAACAAATTTGTTAATTAGAATCGATCTGAAACTTAAAATAGGTTTTAACATTTAATAGTTTTATGACTATTGAAAGTGAAAAGGAACAAGGAAAACTTAAACGGGAATTAGGTTTACCTTCGATAGTATTTTTCTTATTTGGATATATCGTGGGTGCGGGTATTTTGCTGCAAGTTGGTACTGCAGGTGAGCAAGCAGGTCCTGGTCTTTGGTTAGCATTTATTATTGCAGGCATTCCGAATGTCATCAGCGCGATCCTCATATATTATGTGTCCTCCGCTTTTCCTGTGTCTGGAGGGGCATGGGTTTATGCTTCAAGATTAATCTCTCCATTCATAGGATTTGTTGTGCTATCATCGATTATTCTCCACATAATTGGTGCTTTAGCTTTCGTGTCTATAGGATTTGGAACATATTTTGAATCATTTTTCCCTGGGTCGACCTATTTAGTGGCGTTTATCATTTTGGCAATCTTCTATGTTCTCAATATTCTCGGCGTAAAATTTGCGGGTTGGGTGCAAATATTATTAGCGATTTTTGGGGATTTCCTCATTTTAATATTATTTGTCTTTTTCAGTCTTTTAAATGTTCAAATCGGTAATTTAGCAGGCGAGGGAGTTTCTGGTGGGATATTTCCAAATGGATTTATCGGTGTATTTATTGGAGCAGTGATTCTGAGCTTTTCTTATAGTGGATTTCAGGCGATCCTAGAGATCGGAGGAGAAATAAAAAATCCCAAGCGAAATGTGCCGTTAGGATTATTTATTAGTCTATTAATGGTGATGATTCTTTATATTCTCGTATCTATAGGTTTTGTTGGAGTGTTAGGATATTCTGAAATTTCCTCCGGAGAAGAAACTTTATTAAGCGTGTTTCAAAAAATCGGGATTCAAGGGCTCTTTTTGAACTTTTTAGTAATTTTAGTCTTAATTGCGGTTGCATCCACCCTTCACGGAATCATTCTGGCATATTCTCGTAATTTATTTGCGGCCTCAAGAGACAAAATGCTCCCATCGGTCTTATCAAGGGTTAATAAAAAATTTAGCACCCCACACTGGTCAGTCTCATTTTTCTGTGTGTCTTCGCTTATTCTTCTCCTATTCCAACCTAGTTATGAGGATCTCCAATATTATACTGCACTTACAATCACAATACCAACGCTGGTAATTGCGTTTGCTCCTTATCTTTTAGGGAAAAAATATCCTGAATTAATTGAAAAATCCAGATTTAAGATTAAAAGAAAATATCTCTTAGCACTCGTAATATTTAATGTACTCTATAGTTCTCTGTCAATTTTTGCCATTATCGGGATCAAATTATATATTTTCATTATTGTGGTAATATTATATGCCATAGCATTTATTTACTACATATGTAGAAAAAAATGGCTCTCCAAAAAGGGAATCGATCTTGAGGAGATATGTAAAACAATCCCCGATGAAACTAAAGAGGTTATTTAAAATATAAAGGTTTTTTTATTTATATAGGAAAAAAGCCGATAAAGAAAAGTGATAAAAATGTCAAAAGTGTATATATCTGACACGGATAAAGGAGTCAAAAAGGCGGTATATGAAATCATTTCACAAATAGAAGAAACTAATGGATCTCTCTTAAAAAGTTCAAGAAAAGTTTTTATTAAGCCAAATGGCATCGATTTTAAACCTCATTGCCATACATCGCCAAAAGTTTTACAAGCAGTCATTGAATATTTCCAAGATCAAAGAACAGAAAATATCTACGTTATGGAGAATTCTACCCAATCAAATGCCACAAGATTAGTTTTTGAGATTAACGGATATAAGAAAGTATGCGATGAAACAGGAGCCACTCCTATCTATTTAGATGAGGAAAAGACAGAAACATTCGAATTCAAAGGAAAACCATCTGTCGATGAGGATCCTAAGGGTTATATTCTTAAGACATTTCGCTTACCTAAAACTGTTGTTAATATAATTAAGAACAGAGATAAAATTACCTATATTGACTTACCAAAACTAAAGACACATTCAATGGCCGTCGTCACCTTAGGTATCAAGAATCAATGGGGGTTACCTCAACATTCGGACCGAGGTAAAGATCATAATTACAATCTGCATTCAAAGTTAGTGGACGTGTATGAATATATTAAACCAGATATGACACTAATTGATGGAACCGAAGGGACAATTCACGGGCATTACCCTCCAACGGCATTTGAAGATGAATTAGTAATAGATTTTAACATTTTAATAGGTGGAAGGGATACTGTATCGGTCGATACTGTAGCGGCTCGAGTATTTGGGTTTTCTATCGATGAAGTTCCCCATTTGAGGATTGCTAACAAAAGAGGCTTAGGAGAGGGTAATCTCGACAATATCGACGTAATTGGCAAAGATTTAAGTACTTATGATACAAAATATGACTGGGATCTTCTTCAAAAGTTTCCGGAAGATGTTAAGATAATAAAAGGAACCGAATTATTATGCAGAGAGGGGTGTAAAAATAATCCCTTAGCGCTTTTACAAGTCTTAGCATATGATTTTGAAGATAAATTTGAAGGTAACTTTTTTATAGTCATGGGAAAAGGTCACGAAGAAAATTTAGTTGATAAGCTGAAATCTGAAGGATATATTCGAGGATTAGTTGCCGGTTTCTGCGCAATCGATGAAGTTGGTCAAAAATTGCGAGATCAATTTGGTAAAAGGAATGTACATTTCTCCCATAATTGTAATAATCTTGCAGAGACAGCAACCGCTTTGTTTAAACTATCTGGAGTTTCTGCCTTCGATTTAGTCCCAATCTCAACTATAAAAGCTCTATGGATATTAATTCTCTCGAAAATACACGGCTCAAAAGCTCTTACCCCTTCTCTCTTTTAATCATGCGTTTTCCAAAATTGATTATGAATGTTCATCACTAACAAAGAAAAAATGAATGAAAACATAAATTTAATATATATTTTTTTTTATTGTTTATATAGTAAAAAAAACTTTTAAAATGACCGTTAAACTAAATTCAGCCTATCAGAAAATAAAGAATTTTCTATCGATTTCAAACGATAATGAGGAATTAGAACGGATTATTGAACGATATAGCTTTTCCGAGGAGTTTTTACTCCAGTTGCTTGATAAGATCTATCAATTTTTGAATTATTTTGCCATGTTCAATGATATAGAACCGTTTATGAAATCTCTCTTCATTACGATAAAGAAATCCTTCGAATTTAAAATAGAAACTGTGGACGATTTTCAGCAAATTCTTATTAAGAACACTTTAACTCGTCTTATCCAAGAATATCTAACCTATTCGAAAACTCATAATGAACAAAAAGTCTTAGGATACCTCACCGATTCTTTACAAAAATTGAAAATTGGACCTTTAATTGTCAATTTAGGCTTAATCGTCAAGCCTATGTATGAGGATGAGGCTTATGTGGAGAAGATTGAAGAGTTTGAGGAGGTTGAGGTCTCATACGTCTTAAATGACGAACAAGAAATTGGAATTAAAAAACAAATTGACAGTTGGCTTGAAACCCAAGAAATTAGTTTAAATGAACAAGACAGACTTGAAA
>SDNL01000002.1 GCA_004524365.1 Promethearchaeota archaeon
CACCCAAGACTTGTAAGCATTCCTTCCCATAATGGAAAATATTTGTGGAAATAGAGGGAACGTGGTATACCCACCTTCAATCTTTTCGTCTTTTTCTTATAATTCGTCTTTTCTATCTTTTTCTTATAATTCGTCTTTTCGTACAATTCTCGAAATAAGTTTTTGGGATCCGTTCGTTCTTTCACTTTATCATATAATTCCTTGTTATATACCTTCCAGAACAAGTCTTCCTCATAATAATTGTGAGTTATCAGAGTTTTCATTCCTCTGAGCTCATAAACCTTTTCTTCTAGCGCTTTATAGTAGTTAAATCCCTTTCTTTTTTGCTCAAACCCGTAGATTGCAAAATCTATGAAGAGCTCATCCTCGATAGGACTGACCATTTCTTGATTAAGCCACGGGTAGAACTTGTACCCCTCTAACTTTTCTTTTTGCAGGCGGTATGGGACGATCCAAACTGGGAAGTAATCAAATAACTCCAAGTACCAATTGAAAAATTCTTCTGCGTTTTTGATTGGTATAAAAACATCAACAATCACGTCCGGTTCTCCTCCCTTCTTAGTTAAGAAGGGAAATCGTTCGCTGGCCTTGAGAACGTTTGTCGATCCAAGAATAAAGGGCCCTACTAACCATCTGACTAACTTATTCTCAAAAATTCCTCCAGCAAAATTACGTATCGACCAGTGGCAATCTGCATCATACCTGAAAAAGTAATCTGTGGTGGAGAGGAAGTCTTGCTTTCTTTTCATTGCACTTTTGTAATAAATATCTAAGAAATATTTATTCTTGTAAGGAGCTTCCTCCTCATCAACGAAGCTTGCAATGCAGAGTACGTTCTTATTTTCGGAGAAGATAAGCCCGTCCATCATTTCAATGTCTTGCTTTTCGTAATGTTGCTTGATGGCGTCCAAATATTCACTAAAAGTATCGTAACGGATATAATCGATGCGGACGCACTTTTTTGCTGGAACAAGTTTGAACTTCAAGAGCGTGATGATTGCGATCGTGCCGAAACTCCCATGCAGCATCTCAAATATTTCAGGGTTATCACTTTTCGAGCATACCATTATGTCACCCGTTCCTGTCACAATCTCTATTTCTTCACATGAATCGAAAAATCCACCATACTTGAAAGACATGGATTCAACTGAACATCCTGCTACTGCCCCGCCTATCGTAATTCCCTTGAGCTCGGAAACACATTGCGGTACGAGCCCATACTTTAAGGTTTCTCTTGCAAGGCTTACAAAAGTAACCCCTGCTTCTGCAATACACGTTCTTGTATCTGGGTCTATCTCAATAATGTCCGTAAGTGATCTTACGTCTATCGGCTTGTCACTATATTTCGGATTATCAGGCTGTGGGGCCATGTGGGAAACGCTTGCCTTTTTGAGAGAAAAATATTCACCCGGCTTCGCGTTATCATATGCACTTCTAACCATTTCAGAGATCGTTTCTACTTTTCTTTTATGTATTGCTAGTTTTTCTTTGTTCATATCAAACACAGTCTTGGATTATAATACGAAACGATACTTTCTAGAATATGGTATTTAAAATGTTTAATTTATGTTAATCTAATATATTAATCTAATGGTTTTTAAAATCTTTCTTTAAACTTAAAAATTTCTAAATGAACAAAAAATTATATTTTTGGACTTTTTTTTAAAACTTTACTTATATTATATTTTGGAAAATCACAAAATCACGATTTCTCAAAATTTAAAGATAGAGAATTAATGCAGTAGCGGCATCCCGTTGGTTTCGGCCCGTCATTGAATTTATGACCCAAATGTCCACCGCAATTCTTGCAAACCACTTCCGTACGCGTCATTCCGAAACTTCTGTCTTCTCTCTCCTCTATTTTCTCTGGGTCCAGAGCCTCATAGAAGCTCGGCCATCCCGTTCCCGATTTAAATTTCGCATCAGATTTGAATAAGGGGGTGCCACACCCAGCACAGCGATATATTCCCTTTTCTTTACTATTCCAATATTTTCCTGAAAATGGGGGTTCTGTACCCTTTTCTCGTAGCACGTGATATTCTTTCTTTGTGAGCTCTTCTTTCCATTCTTTATCTGATTTTTCCATATTTCCTCAAATCACCTCTGAATTATATGATATTTCATACCATTTTAAACTATTTTTAATGATTTCTTAATTATTTTTTGATTATTAGCTATTTAGATAAGAAATTTCTAATAAAATCTTATAAAATATAAAAAAAACAATATATTCGTATTAAATAATTAAATGAAAAATGAGAAACCTAAATAAAAGAGAAAAAGGCAATTATAAGAAAGATTTATTCTGGATCATCATAAACGTCTTCTGGATCAAAAATTTTCTTACCAATAAATAACATATTTCCATCCTCGGCGTATTCATTATAAAAACATGAATAATATCCTTTATGACATGCACCACCTTTTTGTTCAACTTTTAATAAAATTGAATCATTATCACAGTCAATAATAATATGTTTAATTATCTGAACATGCCCACTTGATTCCCCTTTCTTCCATAGTGTTTGTCGTGAGCGGGAATAATAATGTGCATAACCTGTTTTAAGGCTTTTTCGAACTGCCTCCTCATTAGCAAATGCCAACATTAATATCTCATTTGTTTCAAAATCTTGAGCTACAACAGGGACTAATCCACTTCCAATTTTGGAAAAATCCATAATTTCAATAAAATTATCAATTTCTTTTTGACTAAATTGTTTCATAATACTCATAATCCATTCTTTTGTAAATATTTTTTTATAGATGTATTAAATTATGCAAGATAATTCTTAAAAGTCTTAAATTAACTGATTAAAAAGTAATCTATTACGAGTAAATAGTTAGATAAGGGGGTTTACTAAAATTTTTATGAAATCGCCTACTCCTCTTATTAATATAAGAATGATTTTGTAGACATTGAATTAATATGGCAGAAAAAAACTATTCAATTGACCCTTGGTCCAGTTCGAACATTTTGGAAGAGGATTATGATAGATTGATCAATAAGTTTGGAATAGAAAGGATTAATGATATTATGAGAGAACGTTTCAAGGATCATCGATTTATTAGGAGGAAAGTTATATTTGGAAATCGAGATTTAGACGAAATTTACAAGGCGATAGATAAAGATAAAAAATGGGCTGTAATGTCGGGGATTAAACCTTCTGGTCCTTTTCATTTAGGGACTATGACTACGGCATTAGAAATAGTTGAATTCCAGTCTCTTGGTGCCAAAGCGTATTATTGTATTGCAGATATTGAAAGTTATGAAGACAATGGAATCCCCTACGAAGAAGCTGAAAGCACTGCTGTTGATAACTTAGCAGATATCTTAGCTTTAGGCTTAGATCCCGAAAATGCATATATATATCGACAAAGTGAAGAACCAATTGTAAAAGACGTATGTTTTAAAGTTTCAAGACTTGTTACAAATAATATGCTTAAAGCAATTTATGGAAAAAAAACATTCGGTTTATATTTGGCCGCATTAGTTCAATGTGGAGATATCATCCTTCCACAGATTATGGATGGGGTGCAACCTACTGTTGTTCCCGTGGGAATTGATCAAGACCCTCACATAAGATTAACGAGAGACCTCACTCGACGATATTATAAAGAGAAAAAAGTGAACGGAAAAATCATACAAGAGGATTTTTTCTTACCAGGAGCAACATACCATAAACTTCTACCGGGACTAGATGGTTCTGAGAAAATGTCAAAGAGAAATCCTAACAGTTATTTTACATTTAATGAACCCCTTGAATCTATAGAGAAAAAAGTACGAAGTGCATTTACTGGAGGACGAAAAAATATGAAAATGCAAAAAGAGTTAGGGGGCGAACCTCAAAAATGTATGATTTATAAGATATTGACCTATTTTTTCGAAGATGATGATCAACAACTTGCAGAAGAATTTGAACAGTGTATTCACGGAGAATTAATGTGTGGTGAACATAAACGTGCTTGTGTTGAAAAGATTATTGAATATGTGAAGGAACACCGAAAGAAGAAAGAAAAGAATATAGATAAAGCAAGAGAGATATTAAATATTAATTAAAGCGTGTCTAATTCTTGACCTTGGGTATAAAATGAAGCATCCAGCGATTTTAAAATTTTTTTAAGTTTTTCAACAAACGGTGAAAAATTCTCCATAAATTCCTTTTTTTCTTGGTCGCTAAGTACAATTGATACATAATAAACACGTTCTTGGACTTCAATTCTGTGTAAATAAGAAAGAAATCCTTTATCAATAGTGAAAAAGTTCTGCTCTTGTTCCTCTTCATCCATTCTCTTCAATAAATAAATGTGCTCTTTTATCTTATCCAGAAAATCAAAATATAGCTCTGGTTTGAGGGTATCGGCATAATATTCTGAGATAATTATCCCGTTTTTATCAAATAAGATAAGCGACGAACAACTAAATTTATCCAAGGAAGTTTCCATGTAAAGAGAAAGCTCAAAGAATTTTCCATCAAATACAGAAAGTCCATATGAAATTAACTGTACAATTGAAATTATATCATAAATAGAGGTTTGTTGGAAAAGGATATTAAATGATGTAAACATCTCTTTGATCTTTTCCCTAAGCATTTCAATATCTTCATTTATTTGGTCATAATTACGAAGTTTTGGATCATATTTATGAAAAGTAACGATTAAGGGAATATTTATTTCATTTTCTATAAAAAAGTCCAATATAGTGGCCAAATATTCTAATGATTCATCGAATTTTTCCCTATCTTGGATATCTATAGTATATATTAAAAGATTTGTCCCAGCAAAATACACTCCAGGTCGACTTAAATAAAGTCTCCTATATTTTTCCTGACCACCCATATCCCAGAACACTGTTTCTCGACCGAGAAAGCTTGTCCTCCGATATTCCACTTTGATTGTAGGTTTAAGTTGGTGAACTTCATCGACAAAATCATATTTTTTATCTAGAGCTGTAAGAATAGATGTCTTACCGGCGTTGTGAAGTCCTGCGATAACTATCTTTAAAGGATCAACCATTTAATCACTTTTCGTTTGTTAAATAATAAAGTTAAATAATAAAAACTTTTTGAGTTCTATTTTTTATTAATATTTAACTTTATTTATACTATTTAATATTTTTAATGTTTCTTATGAATTATGTATATTTCCATATTTATTTAAACTTATTCCCCAATTCAAAAAATAATATTGATAGATTCTTAAAAATATTTGCATAAAGGTCTTAATCTTCAGAAAATCTAAGTCTAAAATCTCTCTTATGCTTAAGTTAACATAATAACTTTAAAGCGTTTTTTTCTTATTTATATCTTAATTAAAGAAATAATAAGGATTATTCTCCTATAATCGTACAATAGATTTTTCTTGTTCTACTCTTCTCATCAAATTCTAAGTAAATTATTTGTTGCCACGTGCCATGGACGACTTTTCCATTTTGAACTGGAAAAGTTTCGGAAGTACCGATGAGAAAGGAGCGCAAATGTCCTGCTCCGTTATGATCCCCCCATGTTTGATGGTGTGCATAATCTTTATTATAGGGGATTATTTTTTCGAGAAATTCTTCTATATCCGTTTTCATTAATCCTGGCTCATTCTCCGTAGTTGAGATTCCCCCCGTAGAGCCCGCTACATGAACATTCACTAATCCGTCGCGTATACCACTTTCATTTACGGCTTGCTGAACTTGAGAGGTAATATCATGAATATCACATTTGGGTTGGGTTTGAATATTAAATGTTTTTATTTTTACTGTCATTTTTTAGTCTCTATTGAATAAATTAAATTTAAATGTAATTAAATAAGGATAATGGTAATAATTAATGCATTTTTTTAAATTTAAGTTAGAAAAACTATTATTAATTTAATAAATTTATTTCATCTTTTCATTAATCTTTTTCTTTAATACATGATTCTAAACTCTTTATTTGCTTTAGGATGGCTTTTGGAAGGCTTTCCTCTTCGGCGTCATTTAAAATCAGAATTTTGGACAAAACAAGAAGCTCTTTTTGGTATATTCCTTCTATATTGCTCCATCCCTTACTTTTGGCTTCAATACAGATAAAATTATTTATCCTCTTTTTTCTCATACAAGTATAATTCTTACAATTTAAGCAATTTTTAGGAGTAAAATAAGCATCTCCATTCCTGAGAAAAATTGAGAACTCCCCCAAATTTTTATTATCTAATATTATCCAATCAGAATCTACGACTCTGAAGGGTATTTTTAATTGATATAGGTATTTCTTTAACATTTTTGTATTAAGTCTTCTATTCAATTCAGAAGATGACTGTTCTGGTTCGAAATAGTCCTCACATGTATATTTAATATTATTTTTATTATTCACTATATTCATAAGAGGGATGAAATTTATAACAAAATGATCATTAAGTTTACCTTCCTTCATATTCTTTCTAAAAAGTGAGCTAATTTGAGAAAAGACACTTTTTTCATCAAAAATTTTATTGAATTCAAATTTATGTGTGCTTAGTAAACTAAGAAATTTACTTGTGGAAAAATAAGCATTTTTAATATCTTGAACGGTTTTATCTTTTAAAATAATGCAAAAAAGGATGGTGATAACAGGTAGTCTAATGATAATCTCTTTATAATAATCAAGCATTTGCTCCACATTATCTTCTGAAATAAATACAATTACTGCTTCAGCACCGGTATAATACATTGTTCTTACAAAAACCCGTTCCAATTTACAAGAAATATTCCAAAGATAAAAATCATAAATTTTATTATAAGGAACTTTAGAAATATTTACTCCAATAGTATTCTTATTTTTAAGAGAGAATCCTGTTTTACTAACTATTTCTTGAAATCTATCCTTTATTTGCTCCACTCCTCCTAAAAGTAAGATTTTTTTCTTATAATATTTCCTTGCAGAGCTTCTACTTTTTTGCGAAGAAGTCACCATAGCTTCATTCCCCACAGAATATATTAATATTTACAAGTTTTTTATTATGAGCAATTATCAATAAATGTAAAGCATAGATAATAAATATGGAACTTTTTTCAATTTTTTCTTAAGATCTTGTTCGTTTGATTATCTTTTTTTTAATTATTAACTAGCAAAAAATTACTATTTTTTTGGGCTTTAATAATAAAGAATAAGTATTTTCAATAATTTAGTTTAGTAGGAGCTGATTAAATATGGGACCCAAAGTTGGCTACGATAAATACAAGGAGTTTATAGATAAGATTCATGATAAGAAAAATGATATCCCGGAATACATTTCTATAATCATTCGAGAAGGAAAGAAAAAGGATATTATTGATGTTAAAATAAGAAAACTTGAATCTAATATTTTAAAAATAATGGCACACGAACAAGAAAAGAAAGGATGGTACACTCATTCTTATCATATCCCTTTAAAAAACCTCGGATTGGATGATGATGCAAAAAATAAAAACATTTTACCATATCTAAATCATCCCGCCAAAATAATGAGTGATAAGACAACACAAGAAACCGTGAAGGAACTAATAGAAAAATATGTAGAAGTTATAAGTGAGAGAAAAAAACATTTCTTCCATACTGCGCGCTATAAAGCTAAAAAAGACTATAGTGGCGGGCGTAAAATGAAAGGATTTTAAGGAATATTTAATAAAATAAAGGATGGGTTAAGAATCTTTTAGAGTTAGAAAAACAGTTTCTCCACTCATTACATATTCTAACACAATGTTAAATTTCTTTTCCATATATTCCGATATAGCATTAATTATTCCTTGAGCAATACCTATTATGAATTGAGGGGATATTGTATCTTTAATTACGATAGTTTTATCTTCAGACTTAATATCTTCTATATCTGAAATATTTTTAAAAATAGGGGCAATTTCATTTTTTAAAACTAATTTTGGATCTATTTTAAAAGAGGCACCTAACTTGATTACTGGTTCCCTTCTTTTATTCCATAAATAATGACCAATTTTTTTTCCTGCTATAAATAAATTTTCAGGTTCTTGAATTTCTGATAATAATAGAGATAAAAATGCTAAAAATTCCTTTGAAGGGTCTTTTTTTGCTTTAATTTTTTCAACTTTTTTTATTATTTCTGCTTGTGGCATTTTTGTTTTTACAACCACAGAGGATTCATTATCTTTCACGAGAATAATTCTTTCAATACCCCTGACGTTATAATTCTTATCTACATAAACCGTTACAAAATGATCGTTATGAGAAACAAGTATTGGTACTATTGATGATAAATTTAATTCAGTTTCTATGGATTTCGGGTCTATTTCATAGGTTATGATTTCACCACAAGTACATTCGAATCTAATTGATGTCATTTTTTGAGTTGTTTCTATTATTTCATATATATTAGTATATCCTTATAATTCTTAAAAGGTTTTTTTTAATTAAAAAAAAAGAATTAGAAGAATTGAATAATATTTAAGTAAAACAAGAAAATTGAAAGGAGGATTGCCAATGGGAACACAATGTAATAAAATTTTGTTTTGAACGGTCTTTCTAGGATAGGCATTTTTATTCTTAAATAAAGCGCTATTATCCCAGCGGGTAACATTGCAGATATTAAAACAATTCCAATCCCTGTAGCTGCGAAAATATCAACAATTAATCCTTCTGTTAAGGGGATCAACAGAGTCATTATACTCCCAATTATTACTACAAGAATAATAGTAACTCCAATATTAGCAATATGATAGCCCTTTTTAGTTTTATTGAATATTTTTGGTAGACTATCGTCTCGAGCCATTACTCTTAGTTGATGAATACAAGTGGCTAAAACTGCAAAACAAGTCCCTGCTGCTGAAAAGGCCGCAAAGAATGAAAGGATAGGGGTTGGGATCCCTGTATTTGAAGCAATAATAACAAAAGGATTGGAAGTTCCCAGATCATTAATTCCTACTAGACTTGATGCTCCTAAGGTGACTAAAATATAAACACCTAAAATTGAGAGCAAAGCTATTAAAATTCCTATTGACATTTTAAGATTTCCTTTAATCAATGAATCCTTTTTATTTAATTCTTCAGTAAAAATCAACATTACTTCAAACCCTAATAAAGCCCAAATAGAAAGGTTTATAGTTTCTTGGAAACCAGAGAAAGTCAATTCATTTACAGAATAATTAGCTACATCTGCATTCAAAAGCATCAAAATAGATACAATTATTAAAAAGACTATCTTTATTAAAACCCATCCAAGCGCCAAAAAACCAAAAAGACGAGGCGAAACGATTCCTGATAATAATCCGAAGAGAATTAAAAAGAGCAGAGTAAAAACGACCAACATTAAATTATCTTGAACACCAAAAATCCCTAATGTAAAATTTGCAGTTAAAAAAGCTAAAAGAGAAGAGATAAATAAATAACCGATATAATATAAAATTCCAACTAAGGTTCCCCACTTTTTATTAACTGCGCCTCCTACATAAGAATATGGGCCACCACTCTTGGGAAACATACTAACACATTCAGCATACGACAACCCTGCAGTTAGAAATAATAGCCAACTTATTACAACGGCCAATATTGAAAAAATACCAGAACTATTTGCCCACTTGAGAGGATCTCTCCAAATTCCTGATCCAATAACTGTAGTCATACCGATTGCGATGATTCCTAAAAAATTAATCTTATTTTTATTTTGTTTTTGAGATTCGTTATTAGACATAGAATAATATATGTTTCTTTATTATTTAAAGCTTTCTTTGAAATATTTGTTTGAAATAAATATGAATAATAACGATTCAAGGAATTTACTTATGATTCATCCAATTATAATAAGTAGAATAGAAATTAGAATTTAAATAAAAAAATATAATAAAAATGTGTTAATTATTTTTGGAGATTTTCATATTTTCTTGTTTTTCTTTTCTTCTCGAATATATTCGGGTTTTATTTTCGTAACTCTTGTCATGATCTTTGCTTGTAATTTGAGTATGATTTTCTCAATCTCTTCAGAAGGGACGGTAATGTTAAAATTATATATGGGTTCTTTATCTTCATCTGGTTCTGGTTCAGCATTAATGAATTTTACGTCCTTAGTCTGTTTAAAACTTATAACTAAGTTAATTACACTACTAAGTTTATTCTCTATTGTGATTTTTCTAGTTATTTCATCATATCGAGTTCGCACTTCTACATGTTCTTTCGGTTTTATAGCATCTTCAAATGAAATTTTGGGGTTTCCTTCTTTTATTTCAATAATATCATCATTTATTTCAATATCAGCATCAATAATTTCTTCGGAAAGAATTTTATTACCTATGGTCGCCGAGGTGGAAAGAAATAGAAAAGGTAATCCCCCCTTATAGAGAGTGAGGGGTGAACCGCTTGGGAGTTCTTTAGGCTCTCCCTTCTTATTCAAAACATATTTTATTTTACAATCATGGATATGTTTATTATTTGAAACGGATGTTGCATTGTATTGTATATCCGCTTTACGGTCAATTTTAAAATCCGCATCAGTTTTAAACCATTCTAATTTTATTTTCTTACGAGACGGAATGTTTGCTTTCATTTTTTTCACCTCATAATGTTAAATTTTTCATTCTTTGTGTTTTTTTCATTCGATTTAATTCGCTCATCATTTCATTTCTTAGGCCAGATAATTGTTCTTGGTTTATAGATGTGGGTTCCATTGGAGGGCTCCCAGGAGCTCTAGTACCGATTGATTGTCTTGTAGGAAGTTCAAAAATCGCGAATCCAAGTTCCACATTTTCATATGAAAAACTTGTTTGATTATTAACTACGAGATAGGCTTCAAGTTCAGCCGAGTTTCCATCATCCCTAACATTTACATTTAATGTTGTCTCCCATCTAATACGTAAATCGGTGATAAAATATTGAATCTGTACAATTACTTCACCCTCTTTCTTCGCATTGATTATAAAATCAAATGCCCCCTTCATATCATCGTAGGTTCTGTATTTACTAGCTTCACAAAGACGATTTATATCCTCTCTAATTTCTCTTGTAAAATCAATTGATTGCGAAATAATGGTATTTGCTGCACTTTTCTCTCTATTGATAATTTGACGAGTGGTTTCTGGATCGGGTAAGGAAACAACAGTTTGTTGAAGGTTAAACAAATCTTTATCTTGTTCTGGGTTTAAATAATTTAATTTAACACTTGCGGAGTTGGGATCAAATGAAGCGGGAATGTTTTGAATTTGAAATTCGTTTGTGCCCCTTTGAAGGCTTACTTTTATTTCTCGTTCGACAATACCGCCACCGTGGTTAAAAATTATTAACTTTTTCACTTTTGGGTCGATTAACATAGCTTTTATCTAATTACACTTTTTTATGATTAATCAATAAATAGAATGAATAATTTAAAAATGTATTATATAAAAACACCAAAAGTTAATATTTCAAACAAGAATTTAGCAATCAATCCTTTCTTAAAGGCATACCTTCCATAGAAATAAATTCTTCTTTTTCTGGTTTGATGCAGCGGTAAGGATTTTCCTCTTCCCTTATTTTACGCCCAAAAGTTAGATATCCTGAATGACCAATCATTCTACTCTTAGGTCTAGTGGCGTTTTCCTTGATTTGCATTTCTCTCATTAATAATTCAACAGTTTTTATTTCTATAAATTCATTATCTCTAAGAGCTTGAGTGGTCTTTTTAGCTTGCTCAATAGTGGGTGAAAAGGATACTAAAGAGCCACTTAACTTTAAAAAGGGTCTAATTTTTTCAATGGTTGCCCATGGAGTTGGCATATCTAACACTACTGCATCTATATTTTTATGGTTAATATCGCCTTTAAAGATATTTCCATATTTAACGGAAACTATTTCTTCCAGACCTGCTTTTTTTATGTTATTTTTTGCTTGTCGCAGGGACTTTTCTCTAATATCATAGGAAAAAACCCTTCCGTTCGGCTTTACATAATTTCCTAAGATACATGTTAGAGCTCCTGAACCAGCTCCTATTTCAATTATATTCCAACCGGGCCCAATACCAGTATACATTAAAATTAGTCCTGCATCCTTGGGATAAATAATTTGAGTCTTTCGGTGCATATGAACTACAAATTCAGAAGGAAGGGGTTCGAGCACTCGAAATTTATATCCTTGTTCATCATGAGGTCTCGAAAATACGCATGATCCATAGGGTTTACCAATAATATCATCGAATTCAATGATTCCTTTATGTGTATGAAATGATTCCCCTTCTCTAGCTTGAACGACCCATCTCCGTCTCTCATCAAGAATTAAAAAGAGAAAATCATTGTTTTTAATAGTTTTTGATTCCATATTTAATTGAGAAGAACTACTTTTATATATATTTAAATAATTCAAAAAGAAAAAATTTAGTCCTTTTTGATCGATAAAATTTAAGTTTAATTGTAAATTTTCACCCTTAAGAATATTTGATGACTCTTTATGAATCAACAAAATAACCTTCAATCTCAGATTAGTCAAGCTAAAAATAAAAGAGATGAACTAAATCAAAAAACGAAAGATTATATCAAATCTCTTCAAGAGGTTGAGACAGAGATTCAAGAAGCTCTCGATCAAGCTAAGCAATTGAAGGAGAAGAGAAATCGGTGGAATGAACGTGTTGCGAAGTTAAAGGATAAAAAAATCGAATATAAAAACTTATTAAGTGACTTAATCAGTGAAAATAAGCAATTAGGCGGAAATAGAAGGCAGAGAGAAGCGGATTATATATCCGGAAAAAAGATTGATAAAAAAATCGAAAACCTAGAACGACAAATTGAAACAGAAAATCTCACAATTGCCGAAGAAAATGATATTGTAAATCAAATCCAAGAATTAGCACAAAAGAAAAAAGAATTATTAGAAGTTGACACCAATCAAGAAGTTTTAAAAAATGAGAAAAAAATAGAGATTGTAAAGATTAATTTAGATAAGATTTACGAGCAATTGAATAAATGGAGCAATAAGAGCCAGAAATATCATAAAAGAATGCTGGAGCAATATGATAAAGTCGATGAATTAAAAGAGAAAAAAAATAATATCGAAGAAGGTCTTATAGAAAACAAGAAGAAAGCTGATGATTATCATGAGAAATTTATCCAATTGCGCAGAAAACAGAAGAAAACTTCTGGTGGACGTCCATCCTCTCGTAGAAAATCGAGAAGACGATATCATAAGAAAAGGGATAAGGAATTAGAGAAAATTAAGCAAGACAAATTAGAAACCGCCTTGAAAAAACAAAAAGAAGGAAAAAAGCTCAATATTTACGAAGCTCGCCTCATTTTAGAAAAAAATAAGCAATAAGACTTACCAGTTCATTTCTTTTTAGTTAAATCTTTTTATTGTTTTTATTTAATCTTAAAGCGATTAAATAGTATTAATGAATATACTTACAATACTATCTAGGGTTTGTTAAAAAAATTTTATTTAATATCCTACGCTAATTAAAGTATCATTTTTATAACGTATATTAAGAAAAAGAATATAAAATAAATTGAAACATATGACTAATCGAATTCGCTCAATTTTAGAAAAGCACACTGAGATGATACAAAATGCCATACCTCTCATAGCTTCTGAAAATATTACGAGTCCAGCGGTTGATGAGGCATGTAATTCCGATTTCAGCCATAGGTATGCCGAAGGCTGGACGGGGAACAGGGTCTATGCAGGCTGTAAATATATCGACGAAGTAGAGGCATTATGCATGGATCTTACAAAAGATTATTTTGAATGTATCCACGCAGATGTCAGACCAGTGTCTGGTGTGATGGCAAATTTAGTTCTCTATAATGCATTCACTTCAAGAAATAATGGTAAATTATGCTGTATGTCCATACCTAAAGGAGGACATATTTCTCATGGGCCCTATAGAGCCACATCTGGTAGAAAAGTTTATGGAACAGCAGGAACCGTGAGAGGGTTAGAGATCCAATATTTGGCATTTGATGAGGAAAATATGAATATAGATCCTGATGAATCGGCAAAAATCATAAGAGAATTTGAACCAGAAATGGTTATGTTTGGAGCATCCGTATTTCTTTTTCCACATCCCGTTAAGGAATTAAGTGATGTAGCAAAAGAAGTAGGAGCATATGTGGGATATGATGCGGCTCATGTAGCTGGTTTAATTGGTTCTGGATATTTTCAAGATCCTTTGAGAGAAGGGGCTGATGCGATGTCATTAAGTACCCATAAAACCCTCCCAGGACCTCAACATGGAGCAGTACTCTCTAATCGAGAAGATTTAGTTAAGAAATTACGACATGCGGCATTTCCTGCACTCTTTTCAAATCATCATCTTCATAATGTAGCAGGGCTAGCCGTAGCAATAGAAGAAATGCTTGAATATGGTAAAACATATCATAAACAGGTAATAGAAAATGCTCAAGCATTTGCACAAGCTCTTTATGAGAGGGGGTTTAATGTATTATGCGAACATAAGGGTTTTACTGAATCTCATCAAATTGTAGTAGATATAACTGGATTTAAAGATACAGTGGGTCTTGGAGGAGATATAGAAAGTATTTTGGAAGAAGCAAATATCATTATAAACCGTAATTTATTACCATGGGATATCCGAGAGGGGAGGCACTATATGAATCCGGGGGGATTAAGGTTGGGAACAAGTGAAGTTACGAGGTTAGGAATGGGAAAGAATGAAATGGTAGATATAGCGGAATTTTTCAAACAAATAATAATTGATGGAAAAGATCCAAAAGAAGTTAAAAAGGATGTGAAAGCTTTCCGAGACGATTTTCAAGAAATCAATTATTGCTTTCAAGAATCACCTAAACCAAAAGCTTATGAATATATTAAATTTTATTAAACTATTAGATCATTAAAAAAGTGAGAAAATGGAATTCAATATTGAACATGTCGGCCCCATAACTGGAGCAATTATTAGTTTTATAGGCACCATTCTTATTTTTATAGCCACAATCGGGTTATTCTTAGATTGGACCGCAATTAACACTTTAGATGCTTTTATTTTTCGAATTTTATCCATAGGAATTTCATTAACAATCGTATTCTTCAGTTCACTTGGGTTCTATTTTCAACTTGATAATATTGGCGATAAATTCACCGGTAGCCTTAATTTAGTGTTCGGTTTTATCGCAATTTTTTTATCATTTATTGGCTCTGTGTTTAATATTGATTTGGTTTCTTATTCATTTGGAATTATTGTCCCCACCACCTCAATGAATCTAATTTTTTCATTGGACGGTATTTTTATTATGGTTGGAGGCGCGGTGGGACTTTTATAAATTCATCTGATCTAAAAGGAATATTGAATTATTTTTAGCAACAAAATTTATCTTGTATGGTTCTTTTATTAAAATAACTATATTTTTTAATTAATTTATTATGAAGTTATAGTGCAAATTATGGAACTTAAAATTCTAGAAAAAAATGAGTTTAATTTAACTTTCCAAATTTCAGATATCTCAATTGAGATGATCAATGCGTTAAGGAGAATTATGATGAGTTGGATTCCTTGTTTTGCTGTTGATGAGGTTATAATTCTTAAAAATGATTCCACTTTATATGATGATATTTTAGCCCATAGAATTGGATTAATTCCCCTTAAAACGGATTTGGAAGCATATAATTTACCGGAGGATTGCGAATGTGGAGGGACAGGTTGCCCTCAATGTCAAGTATCTCTTACGTGTGAAATTCAAAATGATTCCAATGACATACTTACAATTTATTCTGGTGATTTAGAAACTAATGATCCCAATATAGTTCCTACTAGTCCGAACATTCCTATTGCTGAAATCGGAAAAGATTCAGGTCTTACTTTTGAGGCTTATGCAATATTAGGACGAGCAAAGGATCATGTCAAATGGCAAAGTGTATCAAACGTTTTTTACAGAAAGAAACCTATAATCGAATTTGATGATTCTAAATGTAAGGGATGCCCTGATAAGTGTATTGTTTCGAGAATGTGTCCCGAAAAGCTTTTTGAGTATTCAGATAATTCTTCCCCAACGCTGAAGAAAGATGCCTGGCAAAAATGTACTCTATGCAAATCTTGTGAAGATAATTGTCCCAATGATGCCGTTACAATAGGGAGCGAAGATAATGCCTATATTTTTTATATCGAAAGCGATGGAGTTCTGACATTTAAAACCATTATTGAAAAAACTTTCGAAATTCTTGATGACAATATAGTTGAATTTTCCGAGAAACTGGAAACCGTGGAAATAGAATAGTAAATTATAAAATTTTATTAAATTTGAATGACTAATAAATATAAACCTATCTTAATAGAAATAAACGAGTTGACGTTTAAGTGAGTCATAGAATAACAGGTCCTTCTAACTATTACATACGCAAATTGATACGAGATCTATGGAAATCGAAGATCTCTATTTGGAGAGTCATATCCAAAAAGTTATCAGGTTCAAGAAAAGACCGAGTCGAAGCGAATCTAAAAAGGATAAATAACAAGACAAACGAAAATGATATAATAATAGTTCCTGGAAAAATATTAGGCGTGGGGGAATTAGACCATTCATTAACAATTGGCTGTTTAGATTGTTCAAAATCAGCTAGGAATAAGATAAAAGACTCAGGAAGCACACTATTATCAATCAGAGAGCTATTTGAAAAATACCCAAATGGGAGTAATGTGAAAATATTCTATTAAAAGGATTTAATAAACAATTAAATGTGAGATTAATGCCAGATTTTTATTATATAATCGATGCAACAAATAAGATTATGGGTCGAATGTGCACACAAGTTGCGAAGCAAGCGTTATTAGGATATCATATTGTTATCATAAATGCAAAGGATACTATAATTAGTGGGACCAAGAGAGAAATATTTGAACATTATTTAGACAAGCTTAACATTTCTACATCTACAAATCCTCGTCGAGGGCCATTTCATAAAAGACGTCCTGATACCTTTTTAAAACGAGTTATTACTCAAATGCTTCCTAAGAAGACAATCAGAGGAAAAGAAGCGGCTAAAAGAGTTCATGTCTATATTAGCGAAATTCCGGAGCGATTTAAAAAGAGATATCCTAATCTTAAGGAGTTAAAATTACAAAATTGTGAAAAAGAACGACTTAAATATTACAATAAAATAATATCATTAGAAAATCTCTGCGATCGAATTGGATCGTGGAAAAAAGCTGAGGTATAATATAAATGTCATCTGTTGTTATTCAATCATCGGGAAAAAGAAAAGAAGCAATTGCCAGAGCAGTATTAAAGTATCCCGCGAAAGGAGAAATTTTAATAAACAACGTCCCTCTTGAAATATTTCAACCTGAAATGTCTAAACTACGAATTATGGAAGTGTTAGAGATAATCAATGATGAAAAAGTTGATAAATGTAATATCAACGTTAAAGTCAAAGGTGGAGGAATTGGTGGGCAAACAGATGCTGTTCGGTTTGCTATCGCCCGAGTAATCAATGAGTTTTTGGGATCAAAAAAAGTGGAGAATTTATTACGAGAATACGATGATGCTTTATTGAGCGGGGATTTCCGCCGAACAGAACCAAAAAAATTTGGTGGAAAGAAAGCAAGAGCACGAAGACAAAAGTCTTTCCGTTAAAAAAATCTGTGCTTATTTTAATTTAAGTGTCGATGCCCCTAATTTTTTTAAATCAATTATGAAATTAGGATATGAATCTTTTACAATATCTATATTTTCTATTAGTGATTTTGAATTAGCAAAAAGCGCCGCGATACTACAAGCCATCGCTATTCGGTGATCCCCATTGTGTTCAAATTTTGCTCCTTTAATCTCATTAGCATGAAACACAATTAATTTATCAGTTGATTCTTCGACATTAATTCCCATTTTAGTAAGTTCCCGTGCCATTATCTTAATACGGTCACTTTCTTTTAATCTAAGATTTCCAGCATTATACAACACGGTTTTCCCACTCGCAAATGCACCGACTACTGATAAAATAGGGAATAAATCCGGAATATTTTTACAATCTATTTCGATTCCATTTAAAGAATTTTTTTGCAAATTGCCATAACATACTACTTTTTTATTTTCCATATCTTTTTGGATATAGGCCCCCATTTTTTTCAAAATCTCTATTATTCGCTTATCTCCTTGCGGATCTTCAAAATCAAGATTCTTTACTATCACTTTTGAATCATAAGGTGTAAGAGTCGCCGCAGCTATGATAAAAGCTGCCGAAGAGAAATCGGATGGAACAGGATATTTTATTGCTTTTGGTTTTTGTCCTGTTTTAACTTTATATTCCAAAAATCTTGAATTATCCTTTTCTTCTTGAATTTTTATTCCATATTCTTTTAGAATATTTTGAGTAATCTTAACATATGGATAAGATACTATTGGAGTAGTTATTTGTAAAGATAAAAAATCTTTATTTTTGCATTTAATAATCGAGCATAAGATGAGAAGGGAAGTAATAAATTGTGAGCTTATATTACCCCTAATTTTGATATCTCCACATTTTTCTTCTTTTCTTTGGATGATTAATTTTTTTTCTGATAGCGAATAGACTGCTCCTAATTCTTCTAGAGCCTTTAATAAGGGTTTTAGAGGTCTATTTCTTCTAAGAAATTCACCCTTTAATCGTAATCCTCCATCAATTATTAAACTTAAAGCGCTAAAAATTCTTATACTTGTTCCAGAATTGCCACAATCTATTATATCTTCAGAAATGTTTCTTATTCTTTTCCCCCCATATATCTCATAATTCCTATCCTTTCTTTCTTCAATTTTAATCCCTAATTTGCTTAATATATCTATCGTGATCTTTACATCACCCGAAGTTAATGGATTTTTAAGAATGGTTTTTCCATTGGCAAAAGCAGCTAAAATAAATGCCCTATGGGAATAGCTCTTGGATCCAGGTGGGATAATTGTACCCGATAATCGTAAAATGCTTGGGGAAATTGATAAATCCATATTCTTTAAACTTATAAATTGTTATTATGATTAATATTAATTATAACAAATTTGGAATTTATTTAAAATTGAGTTATATATAATGGCAGATAATAATTTTGGCAGAAAATTGAGGATCACTTCATTTGGAGAGAGTCATGGGGCGCTCGTTGGAATTATCATTGATGGGTTTCCCGCAGGTATTACTATTAAAACCGAGTTTATCCAAACTGAGCTAGACAAACGAAAACCCGGGCAATCAAAAATAACTACTTCGAGAAAGGAAGCAGATAAAGTCGAAATACTTTCGGGAATTTTTAATGAGAGAAGTACTGGGGCACCGATTTGTATGATTATTAAAAATAAAGATGTAGATTCATCTAAGTATGAAAAATACAAAAATATTTTGCGACCATCACACGTTGATTTTTCTAGTATAAAAAGATATGATGGATTCGCAGATTATCGAGGTTCTGGACGATTCTCTGGGAGAATCACGGCGGGATTTGTAATGGCAGGAGCTCTGGCAAAGCATGCCTTGAAGAAAATGAATATTAATATTTTTGCATATACAAAAGCCATAGGTGAGATCTCTGATGAAAGAAAATATGAAGAGAAAAGTTTTGAAAATTTGAGAACTCAAAGAGAAAATTCAATTGTTCGTTGTCTTGATCCCGAAAAATCGAATGAGATGGTTGCTTTAATTGAAAAAGTGCAAGAGGAAGAGGATTCAATTGGCGGAATTGTTAAATGTATCATTAAAAATTTTCCGGCAGGAATTGGTGGGCCGGTTTTTTATAGTCTCGAATCAACTCTAAGTCATGGTGTTTTTTCCATTCCTGCTATAAAAGGAATTGAATTTGGGGTCGGTTTTGAAGCTGCTACAATGAAAGGCTCGGAACATAACGATCCATGGATTATTGAAAATGAAAGAATTCAAACTTCTAAAAATGACGCCGGAGGTATCATCGGGGGTATTTCTACTGGGATGCCAATCATTTTTCAAATAGCGGTGAAACCCACCGCCTCGATTGGAAAAACCCAACATACTGTTAATATTAGTGATATGAAAGAGACTCAATTGAAATTGGAGGGGCGGCATGATCCATGTATAGTCCCCCGAATCATTATCGTGTTGGAAGCAATTACGGCTATTGTATTATTAGATCATATATTGTATCAAGGTGAATTCAAGCTTGAGGGAAAAAACAATTAATTTGAGCAATTTTTCTAATCTTTAATCAGTAATAAAAACTCTAATAATTAATTTTAATATTTAAATTATCTAAATAATATATAACTAACAATTAATACAATTAAGTGAAAAAAGTAAAAAAAGTATGAGTCAAGAAGATACATCAGGACAATGGATTGAATTCTATAAGAAAAAAGGCGATAATTTGATGGAACTCTCCCAAAACCACATCTCAAATAAGGAATATAGAAAAGCGCTTGAATTAATAAAAGAAGCACATACAATGTATAAAAAAGGAAATTGCATAGAGGATGCTGAGAAAGCAAAAGCTAAGTTTACAGAGATAAAGAATACTCATTTTAAAAAGAAGAAGTAATCACTTTTTTATTTTAGTCTTTTTATTTTTATCATATAATTGTTCTTGATTTAAACATATAAAATCAATTAATCTATGTATTTATTCAATTTTTCCTTAATATCCTTAATATGGGGGCCATTCCAAAAGATTTTTTGACACTCTGGATTGGTGCATTGAAAAAATGTGTCATAATGAGCATATGTTGAGTTTTTCAATTTATTTTTGATACTTTCTTTATTAGAAACCTTCTTTATCGGAGAATTACAATTTGAACATAATGCTTTTTCCATTTCAAATTCATATTTTAATTCAAACTTCTCTTTAAGCTGTCTTAAATAATTATATACCCCTTTTCCTTCTAAAAAAAAGCTCTGATCTTTACTCCGTCTATAAAAAGGGAGATCTTTTGTAAGGATTATCCTTTCAGTAAGATTCGCATATTGGAATAATATATCATCTGGTATTGGATTGGGTAGATGTATTGGAAAGTTTTCTAGATGAGAAACATCCAGCTCATATAAATCATTTGCATAGACGGTATTGTATCCAAATATCCGTAAAAGAACCGTTAGTTTTCCGAGCATCGCATCTGTTAAGAATTTTATCATTATTACCACTTATTCTCAGAATATGAGAAAAATATATATTATATTATATTGCAGTATTATTAATTATAATTAATTAGGAAATTTTTTCGAAAGTGTTGAGAAATTTTTATAAATATTTATAAGGTTTTATAAAATTTTAAAGGTAACATAAATACTTACGATCTTTTTTTATCAACGATAGAAAAGTTAAGAAAAGTTAAATAAAGCTAAGAGGTTAACCATTTTAATGATAATTCGAGAATTTACCGAGAGAGATATAGATGAAATAACCCAACTGATGAAAAAACTATGTTCATTAAAAGACCAAGATTTCGATGAAACACGATGGAGAATGAGTTTAGAGAAACATATGCGAGAAGACACTAACACCGAAGTCCTTGTTGCCTTTGATAAGGATACTAATACAGTTGCCGGAATGGCCTTCGCATCAATAAAGAATTCGGAAAAGGGCTTTCGATTTGGTTATCTATCAAACTTAATAGTCAAAGAAGAGGCTCGACGCTCTGGAATTGGCGAAACAATCCTCGCTCATACAATCGATTATTTTAAAAGGCATCATGTTGATTCAATACGATTGTCTTTAGCTCCGCAAATTACTAATGGAGCTAAAAAGCTCTTAGCGAAGTTCGGATTTGAGGAAATATTTAAAATATATGAATTAAGAATCTGAATTATCTATCATATGATAAAAATAATCTAGTAAATATTGTCAATTAATGAAAAGAGATTAAATCTGACTATTAAAACTTCTAATAAAAATTACATATTTTTTTAGTAATTCTTAATTATATGTATTATATAATTTTTGATTAAGGATTAGACATAGAAATATCTAATTTTTATCAAATAGAGTTAATTATGTTTAGTATATTGGAAAATGAGTTAAAAAAGAGTTAAGAAACATTATGGAAAAAGAGTTAGAGAAGGGAAAAACACTTTTGGTGAAAGGACCTAGTAGAATTGAACTAGTGGATGGTAAAGTTGAAGTTTTTGGAAGACTGATGGATAGTCAAAAAGGAGGAGGATCCAATGAGGATGAAGGGGAAAATGAACTAATAATTCAAAGTGCTTATCAATATCCTCTCTATGCAGTAGAAGACTCCGTATTGGATATTTATACTAGTAATCCAGAGGAAAATGTATCAGAACTTAGCGAAAATTCAATTCCGAATGAATGGATTGAGATTAAAGATGCTATCCTAAAGCAATTAAAGAAAAGAAAGCATGAACAACCTATTAAAATTATGCCTCTCGGATTAAGTCGAGGAAAAACATCCCTCTGTAAATATCTTGCAAATAATTTTCTGAGAGAAGATCTGCAAGGAGGGTATCTAGATTCCGATCTTGGACAACAGATAATGTTTGTACCGACAACATTAAATATTGGAGAAATTAAAAAGCCCTTTATCTCAGGAAAAGATATTGAACCTGAATTTACGAAATTTATTGGAGCTACCTTTCCTAAAGAAACACTTAAATTTACCGTTTCCCACGAATGTAATAATTTAATTCAAAATTACATTGAAGATCATCCAGAAAGTGACTTTATTATAATTGATACAGATGGATGGATCAAATCAGAAGCAGGATTAATATATAAATTATTCTTTATTAAAACTGTAGACCCCGATATTGTCATCGTATTTCATGATGAAGAAATAGAAGAATTAAAAGAAATTGAAAATAAAATTAAAGAAACTAAAAAACGAAAATTATTCCAAATGGAAAAAGGGAATGAAAATTATTATGATAAAGATAAAGAAGATAGGCGTTTTCTTAGACAGAGTCGATTTTCAAATATATTAGAAACATTTCAAAAAACTTCCATTCCATTGGACGATATTAAATTTATTAAAAAAGAATACGATAAGGAAAATAATGAAGTTATTGAAAAAGAATTAAATATTCAAGAATTAATACAATTACCTTACCATTATGTTCTTATCGCTCTTTTGGATGGGGAATCTAAAATTATTAAATTGGGACTATTATTTTCTATTAACTTAGAGAAGAATTATTTTCTTTCATTTACCAGTTTAACATATAAAGAACAGATTCAAGTAGAAAAAGTGCTAGTTGGGAGTTTACGCTTAAGTACTAAGGGAAATCATCAAGGATACCTCTATTTATAATTAATAGATTAATTAGGATTTTTTTTACATCACTTTTTATAATTTTTATCTTCCTATTTATGAAAAGCTCCTTGATTTAGGAAGATATTTATTTCAATAATTTCCACTATATAACTTAAAGGGGGGTTACAGAAATATTTATATATAATGCCAATTTTATTTTTTTCGTTAAAAATTTCAAAATACCGATGATAGATAATTCAATTATAACTATTATCAATAATGAAATAAGAGATTTTTAATATCTTTTACAAAAAAAATCGAAAATGGTGAAAAAAATGGCAAATGAAATGATGATAGTTGGATTGGTTTTTGGTTTGGCGTTCTTGATTATAGTGTTGTTATTTATTATCCCTTTAGCGATAATGATATTTGGAATAATAAAATTCGGAATGGGGAAAACACTTTTTAAGCCACCTAATTTAACAGAACCCTTTAATCCTAAAGATTTTGGGAGAATGATGAAAATTGTCGAGTATTTGGATTATCTTTTGATTGCCCTAATATTCATTTTTGGTTTTCCCATATCATTAAGTTCTTTATTCGATTTAGACGCTTCCCCATTATTATTAGGAATGCCTTATGTTCTTCTGGCTTTTTATATAATTGTATGTTTAGAAGTAATTTTGGTTTTATTAGAACATTATAGAAGAGGAACCAACATCTTCAAGGACCTTTACTATGATTATGAAAATGTTTACAAGGCAAACAATATTCCAGTTATTGGTCAATGCAAAATATGCGGGAGAGCAATCCCTCAATATTATGGACTGAAGGTAGGATTAAATTCTGATAAACTTTTAGAAGTTCCGATTTGCTTTCAAGCTGATGGTCAACATGTAGTTACATTACAAAACCAAGAAGATAAAAAGTTCTTTAATGAATATCAAAAAATATTCGATGAGCTTAATAATATCAGAAATTATTGGGTGTATGGAAAGATAATAATTTTAATTTACTATATTGTAATTAGTGTTATCTTTACTGAATTACTTGCGAGTAATATACCGATAATGATTGGATATGGACCTACTAATTCTAATTATTATACAATATACACAATAGCATACGGAGTTTTATCAATGGTTCCCTTATCAATCTTATTTAGCATTCAATTTATAGATAACAAGATAACCCATATTTTCTTGATTAAACGGCTATATTTCGATAATATGTATGAGGAAATTAAAGAAGCTATAGATAACGGAAAGAAGATTGATATTTCATATATTCAACCTCCAGATTACACAAAACAAGGAGATCAATTACCCAGCTTTATTGAGACTATAAAGATGGCACGGACTATGGCAAATAATATCAGAAGTGCTACAAAGGGTGTTGCAGCGGTTAAAGATGTAAAAAACATAATGGAATTAGCAAGTACAGTAAAAGGAGTGGGATCGGACATTGTGGATACTAAAAAAGATGTCGATGATTTTTTGGGAGAGCATACAAGCGGAAAAGGTACATCTGTACCTATTAATTCTTCTCAACTCAGAAAACCAGTCGTTAGTAAACTTCAAAAGGAGAAGTGTCCCAATTGTGGAAAAGAGATTGAAGAAGAGTGGAAAAAATGTCCATTTTGTTCTAAGATCTTGAAAAAAGATTGTCCTAATTGCGGTAAAACTTTGAAAGTGAATTGGTTGAGTTGTCCTTTCTGTGGATTTGATTTTAATAAATCTAAAAAAACGAAAAAATCTCAAATTAAACAACAAAGAGCTGAGGATAAACAAGAAGAACCCATTATCGAAGAACAAGAAATTGAACAGAAACCAAAACAATCTGAAAAACTTCAAGAAGAAACAGATGAAATTGAACCAAAAAAGATTGAGGAAAAAGAAAAAGAAGTTGAGAGTACCAAAAAGAAAGAAGAACCCATTATCGAAGAACAAGAAATTGAACAGAAACCAAAACAACTAGAAAAATCTCAAGAAGAAACAGATGAAATTGAACCAAAAAAGATTGAGGAAAAAGAAAAAGAAGTTGAGAGTACCAAAGAGAAAAAGGAACCATCCTTTAGAATATGCCCAAATTGTGGTAATACTTTAAAACCTAATCAAAAATTTTGTACTCAATGTGGTGCGAAATTTTATTAAAAGTATACCATATTATTTTTTTTTTAATGTTTCACTACTTTTTGATTATACAACAATATTTCCGTTTCGGACTGCTCGAAATCGCTTAACTCGTTTTTGCATACTATAAATTATGACAAGTATGAAAGAAAAGGATAGAAATATAGCAATCCATTCAAATATCGGGATAGTTACAAAGAATCGGAAAAACACATTAAAGGCACAAACAAGAAAACCAAATTTTGCTGTATTTCGGGTAAATTTAAACTTGTATAATGCTACACTGGGAAAAAATGAAACGAAGGAAGAGACAGTAAAAAAGATTAAAGCCCAAAACATATGCGACTTAAAATAATTTATGGGTGAAAATCCAATCATCATTAAAGAGAGAGCAGAGATAAAACCAGCAAATTGAGTTAAAATAGTGAGTATCTTATTCCGGATTCCTCCTATATACCATTCATATAATCCTATAAAGAAGAAAAAAAGGCAAATACCTGAAATTATGCATCCAAGATTAAAAAAATAAGCCCCATTAGGGTTTTTTACTAAATTACCTAGATCGGACATCCAATTTTCAAGCGGATTGAATCCCCCCGGATAAAGGGCAAACGCAAAGAGTATGAAACTCCAGAAAATAACGATAGCGGCTATCCCTGAAACTACACTAATAGGATGCTTTTTTGGAATGGGTTGTTCTTTTACGATTTTTTTAGCCCCTTCTATCCCATTTGCCCCTCGTTCTATTCCATTTCTTACATCCCTCTTAATTCCATTTATTCCATTATTGACTCCATTTTTAAGATCTCTATAATGTATATTTAATCTTGTTTTTATCTTTTCCAAAGTTTTCTTCATTGCCTTAATTCTTATATTAGTTTAATTTTTCGATAATTTTTAATGGATTAGTTTGATTTTAAAAGATATAGAAAGGAGTTGTATCGTTTAATAAAAGTATTAAAATAATTTAAAGCTAAAATTTTATCATTAATTCAAGAAGATTATAAAAATCCATTTATTTAATGTTATGCCTTTAAGAATATAAAAATCTCAATTTTTAATATTAAGATTTTAAATTCTTAGCCATCAATTTTGTTTTTCTCTCTAAGATTTTATCGAATAATTCATCCATGGTAGGAAATGGTGTAAATTGACGATCTTTCTTTTTCAAAATAATTGCATCTGAAGGACATTTCGCAACACAATTCCCACATCCAATACATCGTCTTTTTTTTATTTGAGCTTTATCGTTTTTTAACTTAATAGCATCCATAGGACATATTTCAACGCAACTACCACATCCAATACATAATTCATCGTCTATATTAGCATAATGATTTGTAACTGTATAATCTCCTGGACGAGGGAATAATTTCATTTTTGTAAGGTTTTCGCAACAACAACCACAACAACAGCATATAAAACTCAAATGTTGAGAATTATCAGGTTCTAATACTAATCCCTCTTCTTGACTCTTTCGAAGTATTTCAAGAACTTCATTTTTCGTTATTTCCCGTCCCTTCCCTTGTTCTATATATAATTTTGCAGCATAACCAAATTGAAGACACACTTCTCTTCGGTCTGTTGCCTTACAAGGCTCTCCAAGCATATCTTTCATTTGTCTACATACACAATTGGCAACTGAATACGGGCCATCAGTGGTCTCTAATAATGATTCAAGATCATCATATATGCTCACATTCATTTCGGGTTCAATACTTTCTTCTACTGGTATGGTTCGTAGTTGGGAAGCTTTTAGCTTCAAAGCTTCGGGAAGCCACCCCTCCATAAAATATTTGTCGAATTCTTTTATAAAATCCTCATTTAGTTCATTTACTTGGAATTCGAACATTCCGACCATTAACAAAGCATTACCATAGAATTTTTTATCATTTTCTCTTTTAAACATTACCAACCCTTTCTTCATCATTTGATCTAAAATTGTCTCTAATTCTTCTAGAGATATACCTGTTTCCTTTGCACGCTGATAAATTTTGTCTAAAGATTCAAGGTCCCTCTCCCATCCAAATCGTAAAAACTTTGCTATTTTGGCTTCTTGGGGGGTAAATAAAGTTTTTAATAAGCGAAGGCCTGAACCAGATTTTACCGAAGGGATACCAATTGGCATCTTATTAAGATGTTCTTGGAGCTCCTTATATACAACCTCTTCTTCATTTGACATTTCTATTTTTCTCCATGTTTAATGGTTAATAAAATCTTTTTAAATTTTAAATTTTTTCGAAATTTAATATTTTCAAATTTCCGTTAATTATTAACATGATAACCCTTTATTGATTTATGAAAAAAAGGATTCCTCCCACTATGGCTAATTCGTTTTTTTTCATTGTATGTCCGCCTCGTTTAAAAATTAATTGATGGTTCCCAGATAAATCTAATATCGATTTATTTTCTTGAAAGTTTCTAAATTTGATCACACTATCATTTTTACTATGAATTAAATAAATTTTATTAGTTAACTTCTTAAATTCATTTTCAGAACATGTAGATTTATTTCTTTTAAATATAAAATAAGGAGATAATTTTTTATTTTGAATCTCGTTAGGAAAGAGCGGAATACCACGAAGTATATATCCAATCAAAATAATTGGATTAAATCGTAAAACATTCTGCTTATAGCGAGAGATGCAAGAAATAGCAATAATTTTTTTTATTCTTGGATCAGTAAATCCTGCTGAAATAGCAATTACAGCGCCCATACTAAAGCCTATTGAAAAAATTTCGAATTTTTTTAACTCTTCATCATTTTGAATCCAATCAATAATTTTTCTATAATCCTCAATTCTTTTAAGAAATTGATTTCTTTTACCTAATTTTTTTGAACCTCCCGAGCCTCGGGAATCATAGGATAAAATTGTATATCCTTGGAGTGCTAAAGGATAATAAAGATATTGAAGAGTTTCCTTCGTATCGGAATATCCATGGCTTATGATAATAATTTTATTTTTTAACTCTGACTTAATTTCCATTGAGGGTTTTACCAAATTTGCTACGATATAACCAAATTTTTGTTGATTGTTAATCGGGATTTTAACGCTTATTGTCTTTAATTTATCTGAAGATATATTTTCCCATCTATCATACCAAATAGTTCTTATTGAAAAATAAATCTCAAATGGAACATACACTAATAAGAAGGTAGTGGTTGAGAGAATAAGACAAGTTCTAATTATATTCCCAAATATATTTCTATTTATATGCCAAATAAATGCACTGACGGTTATTCCAATAATTGAAACAATTAAACGCTTTATAAATTTTGATAGGGGCATTTACTTAAACCTATAATCTTTGATCAATAAAAATAATTCCTAAGTATTAAAAAACTTAAGAAATTAAAAAATATTCACGAATAAGCGTCTCTAAATCCTTAAATGTAGTAATCTCTCCTTGAAAATGTTCTAATTCCTCCTTATATTCCTTTTCTAAATTTGCATGAAACATTTCCAATCTATATCTGAATTCTTTTGAAGATCCTGTAGAAATAAGGATACTGATTGTATATTCTCCATGGACAAAATTGATTTTTTTATTAGCATGATCAATTTCTTGAATATGCCCTGAATCTACTAAAATTTCCCCCAAAAGCATATCGATCCCACCAATTGCACTTCCAGCGAGATCTGAATCAACTTGTTCTTTTGATGTTTCTTCATCTGATTTAAAATTATATTTAAATATTAGAGATGAAGTATCCCGATAAATTACAAGAAGCTGAACCATTTTTTGCAACCAATTAAGTTCAGTTAATGGCGGCATAGATTCCCAAGATCTTACCATCAAAATTGCACCAATTATAATTAAAATTGATTTTATGATTAGAATAATATTTCCATACATAAAATAAAACCCAATCAATGAATTTGAGAGCCCCGCGATGGCTAAACCTGAATAAAACCAATTGAATTGTTGTTTTTTTACGATCTCTAAATTAGAAAAGTTTTTCAAAATTTCCTGAGAGGCAATTACATAAGGGATGACTATTATAACAACGGTAATATATACATCATAAATTCCGAATATTCCTAATAAAATATAAATTAAAAAATCAATAATAGCAATTATCGATAATAAGAATGGAAAGGGTTTTTTACTCTCTATTTTTGAGTGATAATAAAGATCAAGTTCTGATAAAAGAATAAAGATTATAATTCCAATGAAGTAAACCGTCATTATGATAAAATGGTAGAAGAGAAATTCATTACCCCTAAATTTAACAGAATAGATAAAAGGTAAGCCCACAGTATAGATAAAGATTCCATAACAAATTAGATAGAAGGTAAATCCTGTAGTTGTCGAAATTAAGTTATCCTCCCTTATCTTCTTTCCTACTTGAATTGATAAGTATAAAACAAAGAAGAATGAGAAATAATTAAATAAATGAAGCATAGCCATATCTAAAGGGGGACTTTGAAAAATTAAATAAATCATTATTTGGGATTATTAAAGAATATTGAAATTATAGAATTATTAAAAATAATCTTTTTATCTTTTTTATATTTTAGTTTAAAATATGGTAAAAAACAGAACAAAAAAGGAAAATTGTTTTATAGAGAATCTAAATTGAACTACGATTATAATTAGGAATCTAGATTACTAAAAGTTATATAGTTTTATTTGTTTGCCTTGTCTGGGGGGCATCCAAAATCATCTCGTACCTTACAATTCTTCCGAGTAGAACTACCTTCGCATTTTGCACATTCAACATCCCTTAACATAATTTCTACTTCACTTCTGCTACGCCCAAAGTCATCTTCATCTGCAGGCTCTGCTAGCATTTCATCTTCAATCTCATAAATATCTTCATCAATGATATCATCCTCCTCATCCTCCCCTAGTTCTATTATTTCGTCTCCATCTTCATCAACAATGCCTTCAGGAATCTCATCCTTTTCAGTTTTTTTTGGCATATATTATTCTCCTTATGCAAATTTAATTAAAATTGATCATTAAAATGTAAAAAATCTATATATTAAGAATGAAAAGTCAAATTAAGATTTTTCTAAAATGAAATAGTTGAAGAAAAACAGCTAAATACACTGAAAAAGGGAAAATAAAATATTAGCTCATGAATCTTCCAAATGAATAGTATTTTTAAGTTTTTCGTAGGCTCTACATCGTTGTCGAGTGTTCTCAGAACATCTTTTTACTTTCCAGCAACGATATTCGTGATTTAAATATGCATCACATTCCTTATGATTTGGACAATCTTTAATTTGCCAACATTGATATTGATATTGATTGTAGAATTTATGGAACTCTTTGGGTAATTTTTGGAAATTAAACTTGGTTTCTTTTAAAAATTGATCAAGATTATTGGAATTGTAAGTGTTCCAAAAGAGAATTGTTTTCATCTTATTACTTTCCTTTTGTATATAATCTAACATAGCCGCCATAGCTTTTCCCGTATATGTAGTTTCCAATTTAAAGCCCTTCTCTTGACCTTCTAATTCCATTACTATGTCAATTGCTTTTTGACCCCTTTTTGTTTTCGCTCCATATTCTGAACCTAAATAACCTTTTATGAGTTCAAAATCTTCAGATTTAACTTCTACAGAAGGAAACGACTTATCTAACTTTTGTAGATGTTTTAAAGCTTTATTACTATTTTTGATAATTGAAGATTTGCTAGCGAAAAGATCGGTGCTTACCGCAACAGCATGAACTTTTGTCTTTAATTCCAAAAGTTTGCAACCTGCTATTAACCCCGCAGCGGTCCCTGCTGAACCACAAGGTACATAAATTATATCTGGCTCAGGAATAACGCCTTTTTCAATTTGAGCTTTTAATTCAAATACTGCATTAATAAATCCTAATGTCCCACTTGGAGAACCAAACCCCAATAAAGTGGACCCTCCCGGTAACATCATATAATATTTTGAATGAGTAAGCCGAAACCATAATCCCTTTAACACTAATCCTCCATATGATTTCGCATAATGAAGATTGGCATCAAAATAATCATATAAAAGTAATGAGCGTTGCACATGCCATGTAATGGGTTGATGAGCAAGGAATAAATCGCAGTTCAATCCCAATTCCTTTGCTATTATAGCACAAGCCAATCCATGATTAGTGCCCACGCCCCCAAATGTCATTACACCTTTCTTATCTTCTTCTAAAATTTTTGCGAAAATAAATTCAAATTTTCTAAGTTTATTTCCCCCATAAATATGATGATCTTTATCATCTCTCTTGATGTAAAGTCCACCAGGAGACTGAATTTCAAATCTTTTTTCCAATTCCCGTAATTCGTTAATAGAGGTAGGAAGATTCGTTAAGAGTGGTATCCAAGGAATATTGTTTTTTAAACTTGGAAAATTTTTGAATAAAAGAGGTTGTTTCCGGTCTTTATTTTCCATAAATAATTAAAAATATCCTTTTTTAAAAAGTATTTTAATTAAAGAACGATTAATGAAAATGAATATTTTTAGGAAATTCCAACCTCGGATTCTATCATTCTAGTTATCGCGATATCAAAGAACACAGAGAATCCTCTTAGATAATACTTGATAACATTTCTAATATGACAAATTTCTTGATCTGAAGAGAATTCTTTTTCCTTTAAATCTTCTTCTAATTCAATTAAATAATCTTGGAATTCAGAGATGGTTTCGAGATTAATATTATGATAGTTTTTAATCAGTTCCTCTAATAATTCAGGAATCTTGAGCAAAAGTCCTGAATATTTTTTTATTACATTATGAGGAATATCTTTAAAATTCATTAATGCTTCATTAATAAAATCTCGTATATATAAAAGCACAACTCTATCCCCAAGAAATCTAATAGTAGGAAGCTCTGAGCTAGAGATAGGATACTTTGAGAGGCCTGTGATAAGAATCCGTGTACCTAAGGAATATTTTCGCTCTATTTCATCTAATAATAGATCACTTGTCTCATTAACGTTTCCTTCTACAATATTTTTAATAATTACATGAAATACAGATACTAAATCCTCTACAACATCATAAAATGCCGTTTTTGAAGCATCTAAAAGGAAATTGATATAGAATTGATCAGAATCTGGCATATCCTTAAAATCTATGCCAATAATTTCTCGTCTTAAATTTATGAGAAGTTCATAAAGGTGTTGTTTTTTTTGGGAATTATATTTCAAATAAATGTCATCTATATTTAATTTAAAAGCAGATAAAATAGCTTGACGGACTAATTTTATAGGCATTTTTATGCCGTCCATTCGATATATTCTATGTTCCTTTCCTTTCTCAAGAGAACGGATCACAAGAGTCTTATCATCAATTGGATAAAGGGTAATTTCAGATTTTTCTTTTAATTCCGCTATTTTAGTCCATTCTTGAGGAAAAGTGATCGCTTTTGAATTACCAAGCCTTATAATTGAACGTTTATATTTAGATTTCAAATTTTTTGTTTTCATTATATTAATTATAGATTTGTTATATTAATATAATTTTTTCTTCTTAATATAATTTTGAATAAAAATTTAAAATAGTGAAGTAGGATATATCTATTAATTTTGAATATTATTCCTTTTTGAATTCATTATGAGAATCTAATACTTAGAAAAAGTTAAATGAGATATTTTAATTCTCTTATTTCCTTCATTAGTTTTTTATTGTTATTTAATTCATTAATTAAAGAATTTATTTGGGAGATTATTAAAGAAACTTGATCATAATTGAATGCTTGAAATTTAGAGGCAGAAAAATAGGGATACGTATATTTATATTCCTTAAATAAGAGAAGTTTTGTAGAATATAAAAGATGAATAAGTTCTTGAAAGTTATTTCTAATTTCTTTTTTAATCACAGATAAATATAAGACATTTATCAATGATTCGGAGAGATCATTGAGGAGATTTAGATTTTTATGAATATTTTGTACATTCAAATCATTATAATACTCTTTGTTTTGTTTTAAATCATAATTCAATTGAGCAAGAAATTGCAAAACCATCCCGAGGTGCCCAATCGATTTGGGGATTCCCTCAGAGGGAATTGGTAATGTTTTGATGAAGCTTCCATTAAATCTAAGGTAGTGACCTTGCATATGAAGAGTTCCATATAAGCTCTTAAAAATATGATCTATGAAAGAGGAGTTTAAAACAGTCATAAGAGCAAATAATTGTGTAGAAGAAAGAGAGGGAATTATAAGAAAATAGAGACCTGTAACATTTGTGAAAATACCAGAGTAATCATACACGCAAGTAAGATTCTTAGCTATCTCTCTTACCATTATCTTCGGAGAGATTATCATATCTTTTTTCGATTGATCAGGTGGGAAGATAAAATATGAGACTTTCAAATCTCTTTTAGCTATCTTAATTCGCTTATTAAACTTAATATGATACATACCAACATTGCCCGTTCCAATTATGAGAGGTAAATTTACTATTGGATCTTTCTCATCATGAGTTTTATCAAAAAACTTGGCGTAATTAGTGAATCCATACGGTCGGTAGCCAATAGTTAAATCCTCAAACATTTTTTTCATTGATTCATGTTTAGAAAAAAGTTCAATAATCAATCCAACATTACCCTTTATAGGTATAACATGTTTAGGAAGTAATCGGAGATTATCTTGTTTAACTTTTATTTTAGAGTGATGTTGCTTAGAAACTAGATCATTTTCATGATTATACTTCTTTATTTCAATATGATTGGTTTTTCCAGGAATTTGTTTATTTATTGTAATAATAACAGGATACGTGGATCTGTTTTTGAAGATAGGAAGCGAAGAAACATTAATTACTTCCACTATTTGGGTTTTGTTTATTAATAAATCTCTTATTTTTATTCCATAATCCGCAGATAAGAATTTATTTGTAATGATAAAACAGAGAAAACCCAAATCTTCTTTTAATAACTTTAAGGCACTTTCAATAAATAAGATGGAGAGATCAAATAACTTATATGCTGATTCATAGGAGCGATACAGTTCTTTTTTATATTTCTTATCTCTTATTTTCTTATTCTCAACATAAGGCGGATTTCCAATAATAATATCAAATTTTTTACTGGATCTGTATTTCAATAAAGTTTCAGTGTGATAAATATTAAAATCCGTTTGGGATAACAATTTTAATTTATTAATATCTTGAAGGTCAATTTTTTTTTCCCTTTTAAATTTCTCAGGTATCTTATCAGAATATAACCATAATATTAAGCGAAGTTTAGAGATAAGGCAAGCCTTTTTTTCTATGTCTATTCCATGAATATTTCGTTCTATTATTCTTTTTTTTAAGAGAAACTCATCCTTTGAAGGATAAATGTTTCTAAATATAATAAACAATTGTTCTGCTAAAGCAATTAAAAATCTTCCAGAACCACAAGAAGGATCTAGTAATTTGATACTTTTTAAGCATTCGCTTATTTTCTGCTTTATTAGAGGTTTGCTTGAAAATATTTTGTCGAGTTTAGCGAGATCCAGTTGACTTTTATCTATATCATATCGTAGTAGTAAATATTTTTCAAGATAGAACGTAAGAGTTTTTTTACACATATAATCAACGATTTTTTTAGGAGTATATGTGGTTCCAAATTTCTTGCTACTGATTGGATTATCATATTTTTTTTGCTCAAAGTTCTTGATTAGCGCTTTTATTTGGCTTTCCATCCTTTTTTGATCTTTATTTATTTTTAAACCGATTGAAAAATCTAATAATTATGATTATTTATAAGTAAAAACATTTTTCTTATAAAATATTTACAAAAATATAAAGAAATTTAATAAATTAGGCAAATAAAATATTAATCAAGTGTATTTAGATGAGTGATAATTCATTTTTACAAACTCTAATTAAAAATCCCGAAAAAATAGCTGATTTAGGTTTTGATAAGCTTAGAGAAATTATTAATGAAGCAAAGTCAATTTTTAAAGAGGAAAAGCTACTTTTAGAGTTAAATATTGAAGAGAATCAAGAAGCTTATATTATAGGAGATATACACGGAAATTTAAACTCATTAAAAAGAATTCTAAATATTATTAAAAAGGAAAACCCCCAATTTATTTTATTTCTCGGAGATATTGTGGATCGTGGTCAATTTCAATTGGAATGTCTTCTAATAGTACTCGCTTTAAAAATTCTCTATCCAAATAGATATTATTTATTACGGGGAAACCATGAAACAGTCGAGATGAATAAATCTTATGGTTTTTATACTATATTTAATCAAAAATATGCACGATCAGACAGATTTTCCATAATCAGAGATTTATACAAAACAATTCCAATTTCCGCTATATTAAATGATTTTGCTTTATGTCTCCATGGAGGAATTCCAGAAAATTTTGAATTTCTAACTGAAATACGAGAATTACAATTGAAAGAAGTAAAGAAAAATATTCCCGACTCTATAAAAGAAGGAATTTATCAAATTATGTGGAATGATCCGAAACAAGGATTAACTGGTTTTACAGGGAGTTTTCGAGGCCCAGGAATAAAATTTTATGGTCAAGATGTTTTTGAAGATTTTATGGAACAAAATGATCTACTATATCTTGTTCGCTCCCACGAATGTTTTCCTGAGGGATATAGATGGTTTTTCAAAGGAAAATTATTATCTATTTTCTCTTCCAAAAATTACAGGGGAGAATCTATGCCGAATCCAGCCTCAATTGCTATCATTAATGATAACACAGTTAGAGGCAAAAATATATTTTGAACTAATAGATAATCTCTAAGAAACTTAAAAATATAATTAGCTTATTATTTAAAATAATATGATGATGAACTAAAGAAAAATTACTTCTATAAGACCTTTAAAATTCCGAGATCCTCTACTGCTCTATACTTTCTCTTGGTAATGAAGCCAAAAGGAAGAAGCTTAGAGAATTTCGGAAGCATCGGGTTTTATAAAGAGGAGATTATTGCCTCGAATAAAAATTTCACTATATTTTGCTGCCGGACTTCCATCCAAAATTTCCGTCGCATCTTCGAGAATCATATTCATATAGGCATCAATTTCTTTTAATCTTCCACGGTATTCTGTTCCATCCTTCAGTCTTAAGAGAATCTCAGAGCTCTGGGCATCTTGAAGGATTTTAAGTGGGTTTTTCATTTTTTGCTTAAACCTTATTAAAATAAATTTATTAATATGTAGTTATTAATACAAGTGAACTAAGAAATATTAATTTTATATATTTGTAAAAGATTAAGAGTTTAAAGAATTAAAACCTTTTGTATTAATTTTGTTTAAGGATCTCTTTTAATTAATTAGAGATATTAGATATCCTTCTAAAATTTCATAATCATGTTAAAATACTATTTTTTTAAGCAAAAAACGCCTAATGATAAAAATTAATGAAGGATTATTGAAAAAGAGTTTTTGATACTGGTTAATTTAAAAAAAGATTTAAATTAATTATATTTCTTATATAATGTAATAAAGATTTTTGAATTTTGATGAATAAAAAATGAGCGAATCTATATTATTTCCAATCGCATTTATTTATTATTTTGTTTTAATCATAGTTAAGTTTTCAGCTGCAGCCATATTCTATAAAACTTACTATGATTCTAAAGTGAATAAATTGGTCTTAGGAGCTTCCTTATTATTCTTGTTTTCCGCAATATCTCGAATAATTATGGTTATTTTTGATTTTCCTTTAACCAAATTTGATTCAAGCTTATATCAAAATTATGCTATTATTTGGAAAATCGGTTATTTTATAAATAATATGGGGTATGTGTGTCTTATTTTTATTTCAGAAATAGCAATACTCAAGAAAAAATCAAGATTTTTAATATCAATCTTTTATTTTATATCCCTTATCATCTCAATTGTCCCAATAGATATTAAAACAGTTCAGGTGATTTCAATTATCCCTTCAACTCTTGCAATGATTTTCATCCCATTAACTTATTTGTTTTTAGCAAAATATAAAACGATTCGTACACGTGCCTTAGCAATATTTGGTGGATATATACTCTTTTTTACAGGATCATTAATATTTATTGAAGAAATCGTTCAAGTATTTATTTCACTTAATCCAAGTCAAGCTCTAAATATACGAAGCTTAATTCATATAATCTCAATTAGCGTGAAAATAGTGGGAATTGGTATTATGATTTATGGATATCGAAAAAAGTTAGTATGATAAAGCTTAGATTTTTGTTTTGCTACATAAATGTTTATTGAATTTCACTAATAATAGACTTAAAGTCCAAGATTGGGAAAATAATAATCAGACAAACCTGAGAGATTATATCCATGATAATTTTTTACGATTTCTAATAAAAATTCTAAATATTCTGATTGTATATTAATTTCAAATTTTTCACTAAGTATATCGACTAATTTTTTTTTACTTAATTTTTGATTTCCATTATTATTTTGAAGGATGTTTATGATTTCATTAGACATTCGGAAAGCTTTATTTATCTCGTTTCTAAAAAGGAGTAATCCATAAGAAGGATCTTCTTCAAAAAGAAATTTTTTAACAATTGCGCTTTCAATTTTAATTCTTCTTTTCTTCATATCTTTTTTCTTATTTTTTAATATATTGTCCATATAAATGACTTCATGTTTTTTATAACTTTTTTTGTCTTTTCTATATTCATATTGATTTAGAATTGAGAAATCATAATGGAAATTATCATGAAATATAAACTCAATCATATTATATAGGGGGTTATATATAACGTCATTATCATGTATGAACAGAATCTTTTTTTTCATAAGAATGCCATTTAGGATATAGACAATTTCTAGAGCTTTAATATTCAATACTATCAAATCGACTTTGATATCATCAACTTTTTTATTTGCTTCTGAGGTTTTAACATAATCTTGTTTAATTTCTGGAAGTTCGATTTTAAAATCACAAACAAAACTATCTCGAATATTTAAATTTTTATCTATATATGCTACAAATGAATGTTCACAAATAATATTTTCCTTAATATTTATCGCTGCAAGCCCGCTACTACTTTTTTTTAATATATCAACCTTTTTTAATTCAACTTTTCCATATTTATTACACAACGGGCAATTTATTTGAACTTTAACCATATAAATTATAGAAAGTAGATCGGTTATTTTAATGTATTGATTTTAATTTAATAATTATAATATTAATTATAAAAGAGTTTTTTTTATGAAAAACTCATATTTACTTTTAAAATTCAGCCATTTAATCAATTTAATTAATTTTTTCAGAAAATATTCAAAATATTTTAAAAATTATATAAAATTCTATTAATTAAATAAAATAGATTCTAAATGAATTTTGATAAAAAGAAGGGAAAAAAGATAATAAAAAAGTATAATTCTTCAGCCCCTTTTTATGAAAGTCGATATAAAAGTATACAATTTAACAAATATTTACAAATCTTTTCTAATTTTGAACTAGAAGGAAAAAAAATTATAGATGCAGGTTGCGGAACTGGATTAATCTTCGATTTTTTGAATAAAAATTATAATTCAATTAGAACTACATACTTTTCTTTAGTAGGAGTGGATATGTCAAATAAGATGTTAGAGATATTTAAGGAAAAATTAAGCCAATTTTCTATATTAAATCATAAAGTAAATTTGATTCGAGCAGACTTGGAATACCTTCCTTTCAGATCAGAAAGATTTAATACATTATTTTCATTTACATCTTATCAAAATCTTTCAAATATAGAAAAGGGGTTTTCTGAATCATTGAGAGTTTTAAAAAATAAAGCAGAAACCTATATTTCAGTTCTCAAAAAAAGCATTAATCAACAAGATTTTATAAATCTTATAAAACCCAGATTAATAAATATGAAAATTATAGATAATCAAAAAATTGAAGATTTAATCATTGAAGGTATACTTAATAAATAATTTTTCATAAAGGGCTTAATCACTTACTTTAAAATTGCATTTGGATAATATTAATTATTCTTCTTGCAAAAATTCTTTTAAAATCTTACCAGAATCAGATTCTAGGTTAAATTTTCTCCCAAAATAATTACATATATTGTCAATATCTCTTTTCAAAAACATTAAAGCGTTAGGATGATCGGCAGAAACGGCTTGGAGCCAGTCGATTAAAAGAACATTTCCTTCCTCGTCGCAAACAACGTTAAATTCGCCCATATCTCCATGAATAAGACGAGCTTTTCGATAAATTAGTTTCATTTGGTCTATTATTTCTTCGAATATATAAGTTGGATAGTTGATATCCTTAAAGTAGGCTAATTCCTTACCTCGAAGATATTCCATCACAATCATATGCCTATTTTGTGCTATAGGTGTAGGAGTTTTTACATTATAATTGGAAAGTATTTCCAAATTTTCATATTCTTTCTTTGCAGCAAGACGATTGACATGCAACCAATTAAAATGAGCCCTTTTCCCTATAAGATTTCGATATAATTTAACATTCTTAAAAGAGACACGACCAATTCTGTAAACTTTCAATGCATAAATATTTTCTTCATCATCTATACAGCTATAAACATCACTTTCTTTCCCTTTTCCAATAGCGGGGCCTAATTGACTTATAATATCTCTTTTTACTATATTTTTAAGTGCTAAGACATCATAACCGAAGGAATTCAACTTATAGGCCATTTGGGTCTTAGTTGTATTCCTCATAGTGAGTCCGAACTTATGTATTCGGTCTAATCGATATTGTGTTTCTTCCATTTTATACCGAGCATAAAATCTTATATCGCTTAATTTTACGAATTTTGATTTTTTCATTCCGAATTCTATTGCTTTAAGCACTTTAAAATCTTCCTTTTCTAATTTCGGTAATAGCTTAGCGACTTTCACTTTCTATTCCACCCTCAGCTGAAAGATATATGAATTTCCAATATACTTTACCAAAGCTATATAATTTGTAAATATGAGGGATTAAAGCAATCATTAAGGCAATAAGATTTAATAAAGAGAAAACGGTTATTTCAAGTATTGAAATATAGTAAATAGAAGATGTAGAACCCGGTTGATGCAAAAATAAAAAAATTCCTTTCTGTAAGTAGAGAATAATGCCTATACTAATAATAATTCCCATTAGAGAAAAGATGATTAAATCGAGATCCCTTTCATATATCCCCAAAAGTATGTTAATAATGCATAATATCAAAGAAATGATTACAAAGGATTGGTATGAAATAATCCAATAATCGTAAAATGTCGCTGTTATTATATAAGATCCCCACAATCTTGGACTAAATAACGGAATTAATATCGAAATAAGAGATAAGACTAGAAAAATAACTATTCCGATCAAAATAAGGAAGCATAAACGAATAGTAAAGAAATGGTTAAATTTAAGAATATCTTCTTTTTTTCTCTCTTTAGTAGGTTTTAACATCTCATTTAATAGTTTATGAACCTCATTGGGGAATGTTTCTTTTTTCTCATTAATTATCCATTCATCTTCAGAATAAGTGGAAATGAGTTCTTTTAACCGTTCTTTACCTTGTATTAAAATGCTTTCTTTTATTTCGGGGCCTTTCCAGAGAAATATTTTATTAGATTTTTCATCAAATATAGCTAATATATCGTGAAATAGAAGAATTTCAGTTTCTTCTATCCATTTATCTTTTTCTTTATTATAAATAAAAGTTTTGAGCATTAGTATTAAATATTAAGAATATAATTTAATAATAGTTTTTGATTTTAATTCTAAATAGTATTATAAAAATAGAAGGGAAGTAAAGAAAAAGATCACTCTTCTATTCTCTTTTCTATATTCTTCCAAAGATTATCAATATATTCATTATAGGCTTTTATTATATTCTCCCCAAGATCTCTAAATCTTTTTTGAGATCCGAGATAATCTTGAATAGGTTTACGGTTTTCGCGATTCAAAAGTTTTTTACTTTTTTTGGATAAATAAAAAATTCCATCCACAACTTCATATAGGGGCCAGAATCCAGTCTCATTAGCTAATCTTCCTATTTTAATGGTGTCTTTTGGATCAAACCCCCATCCCGGCGGACATGGTGCTAAAATGTGAATATATTTTGGACCTTTTATTTTTCTAGCTTTTTGGAATTTTTCATACAAATCAAGGGGATAAGCGGCATTAGCTGTTGCGACATAAGGAATACCGTGTGCTTCCATTATTTTAGGCATATCTTTTTTATGGGTAGTTTTTCCTCCCGGTGTGGTAGTACTATAGGCACCTAAAGGTGTAGAACCACTCCGCTGTACGCCTGTGTTCATATAAGCTTCATTATCATAACATGCATAAACGAAATTCGTCCCTCGTTCTACAGCTCCACTTAGAGCTTGAATTCCTATATCCGTTGTCCCCCCATCACCAGCAAAAGCCAATACACAAATTTCATCATCTAAACCTTTTGCTTCTAAGGACCCAAGAATGCCAGAAGCAGCAGCACCCGTAGTTGCAAAGGGTGTGTGCAGAACAGAAATTTTAGTGGAACAAAAGCCTTGCATCCCATGTAAAACGGTTAAACAACTGGCTGGAACTGTACCGATAGTTTTTGGTCCTAACGCTTTGAGGGCCATTCGATATATTAATGCCATACCACAGCCAGCACATGCCCTCGTTCCTGGATAAATAAACTCTTCCTCCCTGAGATCCATTACATTTACCAATCTACTTCTCACCTCTATTTAAAAAATCTAATTCATCTAATTTTAAACCAATAAATTCTGTTTTGTTTGAAAATTCTCCTTTTTCTGCATAATCAAGTCCTTTTTCGACCCCTTCGATAATTTGATCATCTGAAACATCCCTTCCACCAAGCCCTACAATGAAACCCTTTATAAAAGGAGGATTATTCAGTCCGTATAGTGCTGATTTCAATTCATAAGATAAAACCCCTTCATAACCATATCCAATATCTCTATCAAACACAATAATATTTTTAAATTGTGCCATTAAATTTCGTAAATCTTCTGCTGGAAAGGGTCTAAATAACCGTAAACTCACTAATCCTATATTTAATCCTGAATTTCTTAGCGTTTCTAAAGCATTTCGGGCTTGTGATGCTATAGATCCCATTGCAAAAATTACTGAATCAGCATCTTTAGTAAGATAGGTTTTATAAATTCCATTTCCGTAGCTTCTTCCAAATTCTTCGGCAAATTCATCATGTGCTTGTTTTACTACATCTATTGAACTTTCAAGGGCTTTTTGTAGAGAGTATCTATATTCATAATAACCTGGTGCGGTACCTTCTTTTCTTTTAACAATGTGAGGCGTAGTTACTGGATCCACGCCTTTTACTTTACTAATATCAGATAAATTTATATGATGATTTATAGGGGGTAAAAAATTATCTATTTCCTTTTGATCTTCAAGTATCACAGGCATCATTGTATGTGAAAGAATATATCCATCATAACCTACAATAGTAGGTAAAAACACGCGGGGATCTTCTGCGATCTTAAATGCTTGCAAATTTGTATCATAAATTTCTTGGTTATTTTCACAAAATAATTGAATCCAGCCTACATCTCTAACAGTAATAAAATCTTGATGATCAGTCCATACACTCCAAGGAGCGCCTAAAGCTCTTGTAGCTAAATTAATTATTATTGGTAATCTATTTCCAGATGCCCAGGGAAGCATTTCATACATTAATTCTAAACCGTGAGCGGAAGTAGCTGTACCTACTCTTGAGCCCGTTGCCGAGGCAGCACAGCATACAGCTAGAGCGGAATGTTCAGACTCAACTCTTACGAATCGAGCATTTAATTTTCCTTTAGCAATAAAGTCTGAAATTTTCTCAACAACAGGACTCTGAGGGGTTATTGGATAGGCAGAGACAACTTCTACTTTTGCTTGCCGAAATGCGTGAGCAGCAGCATGATTTCCTGTTAAAATCTTTCTATTTTCTTCCTTATTTACTTTAATTGCTTGAGTCATTTGATCTTCACCTCTTTCATGGTTATCGCTTGTACAGGACACTCTTCCATACAAATACCACAACCTTTGCAATATCTATTATCTACTTCAGGAGGAATAGTTCTAGAAATTACTCCTTCAGGACAATACAACCAACAATTAAAACATACATATTTACCAGACTTAACTGGAATACATTTATCTAGATCAATAATTGGTTTTAAACTACTCCATGTTCCTGTTTCTCCAGCCTCTCCCTCCACAGGCGTTTGAATTGACCCCAAAATTTTTTGATAATCTTTTTTCGAATTCGTCATTTATATCAACATTCACTAATCATTTTTGTTATATAATTTTTTTACTTACGAAAAATAAGAACACATATATTTTATCTTAATTTTTATTGTTTATACTCCTTTTAAAGTTCTAAAGACTCAATTATAATGTTTTAGCTAAGTTATATCCTTGTTCAATAAGTTTGTTATTTAATTTGCTTAACTCCTTATTCATCCGTTTATTTATTATTTTCTTCAAATTATCGAGAGTTAAAATCGGTAAGGCTTTAGCTAATAACCCTAATATGGGCGTATTTACAATGGGATTACCATCAATCGTTAAACTATTTTCTATTGCGAGTTTTGTTATATCAGCAACAATAATTTTAGTTTGTTTTGACAAATCATATGTTTCTTTAAAATAGGTGGGGTTTTTATCAGAATTTACAATAAATGTTCCGTCCTTTTTTAATGAGCTAACTATCTCTTGGTTTAAAACACTTTCATCAAAAACAAGTAAGATATCTGGATTTGTGATAAAAGATCGATCCCAAATCTTTTCCTCAGTCGATAATTTAGCATATGCTTGAATGGGGGCGCCTCTTCTCTCAGCACCAAAAGAGGGATAAGCATGTACATCAATTAATTGACCACTTAAAAATGCCGCCTCTGCGATAAATTGGGATGCTGTAACAGCCCCTTGACCCCCTCGGGCATGAATAATAATATTTACAATGATATTTTTTCCCGTCATCTACATCATTTAGTAAGTTTTTAAAATTATATACTCTAATAGGAAATTATCAAAAAAATAAATATTTAATGGGAAAATAGTTGGAATACGAATGATTACCCCTTCAGAACCATTTTCTTTTCAATTTTCATTTTTATGATTATATTTATTGGGAAAAGTAATTATTTCTTAGACTTTTTATTTTATTAAGTTTTTATAGAATAAAATTTGATTGAGGTTGAATAATTAATATATGAATTATTGCCCTGAATGTGGTTCAGAATTAATGGAGATTTTTAACATCTGTCCATATTGCGGTTTTTCACTCTCCCAATTTTCAAAAAAGATCGAAAAAAATATAGAGAATAAAGCAGATGTACTTTCACAAAAAAATAAAAAAATACAAGAATTAGAAGCTAAAATCAATAAATTAGAAAAAAAATCTCAATCGTTAGGTTTTGGAGCTGCGGAGAGTTGGCCATTTTTTATCGTTTTTTTCTTTATTGCTGGTTTTTTTCTCATATTCTTTTTCATAATGTTCTTTATCTTGAGACATTAGACTTTAAATATTTACTCTTTCTTTTCCTCCTAAAGATTTTGAGTTTAAGGATATTTATCGTATAAATCTTTGATAATTTCATCTAATTCCCTTTGTGAATAACTCTCATAGGCAAGTTCTCCACATTTATCTTCTAGATCATACCATCGTTCAATAGTTTTATTATTCATTATGGTTAAGGAGGATTTAATGAGATGCATAAACGATTCCTTACGTTTACTAAAAGTTCGCATAAATTTTTTAGTTTCAATTTCTAATCTATCAAGAGGGAATACCCGCGTTGGGAAATTTAAATTTTTCAATTTTTCCAAACCAATTTTATCGGAAGTTAAAAGAAGATTCTTGGCATAGCTTAAACCAAAAGCTAATAATGGTAAAATGGTAGCTCCAGTTTGAGGGTAAATTCCTATCGCAATTTCAGGCATTCGGAAAAACATTTCATCTCTTGGTCTATCAGCAAATATTCGAAGATCACTTGCCATTACAATTTCAAAACCAAACCCTATGGCGGTCCCTTGGACTTGCACAACGATAGGTTTCTTCATTAAAAGCATTATTTTTGTTACTTTACGACCAAGGTCTCTCATTTTCATTAAATATTCCGTATCATCTGCAGAAGCAGCTCTTATATCGATACCAGAACTAAAAGCATTCTCTCCAGTGCTTTTTAACAAGATACATTTTATAGAGCCATTATTATGGGCTTTTATAAGCGCATCATAGAGCCCTTTCATTAAATTCCAATTGAATGCATGAGCCATTTTTGGTCTATTAAGAGTTATTATAGCAATACTTCTCCTTTTTTTATACAAAATTATTTCTTCTTCACTCATTTTACTATTCAATGCTAAAAGTACTAAATTTTAATTATTTTACAAAAAGAAAAGGAATATAAAAATTTTCTTTATATATAACAAGAAATTCAAGGAATAACATATCCCAGCTTAAATTTCTTAAGAAAGAAAAATAAAAATGATATGGATACATTTGTTAAATAAGTTCTATTAAACTATTTTAGTATTTGAATTTAAAATGGAAGACAAATTATCCTATGAGATCTCTGAGATTGAAGATGTAATACAGATTAAAATTGATGTACCTTTCGACGTAAAGTTTGTATATGTATACCTTTTAAAGATAAAAGAGGAATATATTTTATTTGATGCTGGTTTAAATATGGGTAATTGGCCAAAAAGTTTTTTCGCTGCACTTAAAAGAATTGGGGTATCCCCCAAAAATTTGAGTCATTGCATAATTTCTCATAATCATATGGACCACATTGGATTAATTGGAAAGCTTCGTCGTAAAAATCCTTCGATCCAGATAGCGATGCATGATATCACTAATAAAAAGATGAAGTGGGAAACTAATCCTGAAAATTTTTCCAAAGTGAAAGAAGAGACCAAAAAATTAACATCTCAATTGATAAGATATGGATTAAATGAAGAGCAAGGCAAAAGGATTATCCGTTATTTTCTCACTTGGCCCAAAATGAAAAAATATTATAAGCCTGACATTATTCTTGAAAATAATGACTGCCTTTTAATAAGAAATGATAAGTTAAATGTTATATGGACCCCAGGACATGCTCTGGGCCACATTTGTATTTATGAAGAGAAGAGAGGATATTTATTTTCTGGGGATCATATTCTTTCTCGCATCACACCCCATATTGGTATTTTTATAATTAATGATTCAATTCGAGAAAAATATAAAGATTTTGATTTCGAAAATATATTAAAATTTTATTTAAATTCCTTAGAAGAGATCCGAAAATTAAATCCTAAAATAATTTTCCCCGCACATCAAGAAGTTATTTATGATCCTATTGAGCGGATTAATGCAATAAAAAAACATCACGAAAAAAGATTGCATGAAATTTCAGATGTAATAAAAGGAAATCCAATGACGCCATATGAAATATCTAAAATACATTTTGGAGAATTGGATGAAATTAATTCCTTTTTAGCCCTAAGTGAAGTATTAGCCCATTTAATTTATTTAGAAAGCCAAGGAAAGGTTCAGAGAAAGGAAAAGAATCAAAAAATTTTCTTTATAACTTAGATATTTTATTCATATTAAGAGAAGATAAAATAATAGATAATTAATTTGAGATTTTCTCTGCTATACTCGGTATAATCTGTTCTTCGATCTTAAACTTTTCGCCGGTTTTTACTTTAAACCTTTCGGATTTTTCGATCATCTTTTTTAATTCTTCTGAAACCCTAGATTGAGAAATTCCTTGTGAGCGTAACATATTTAAACCCCCTTTCATCGCTTGTTTTATAAAATTGGGGATCATATACGACATCCAATTAAATTTACCGAAAGGATTTAAATATCTCTTTATCACCATTTTTAACCATCGTCCACTGAGGTAATATGATGCGTATGCTTCCATAACGAGTTCATACATTTCCATTGCTGATAATTCATCTGTATTCATCATAGTTTGAAATAAATTGTAGCGGCGATAATTATCAGTCACAACTTTTCCTTCAGCTTTCATCTCGTCGTAGAATTGAGTTCCAGGGAATGCCGTAATGGGTGTAAATTGGACACAAGTTAAATCAAGCGATTTGGTAAATTGTATTGTTTGGCGTACCATTTTCTTTGTCTCTCCAGGATAACCAATAATTACTCCTCCAAAGATAGAAATTCCCCTGTCTTGGAGGGCGTTTACCACCTCTCGCGTCATTTTTGGTGTAGTATTTTGTTTATTCATTGCATTAAGACTCTGTTGATGTACAGACTCAATACCGAGAAATACTTGCCTCATACCTGCTTTATGCATAAGATCAATTAGCCATGGGTTTCGATCAAGGGTATCTATTCGAGATTGACAACTAAATAACATCTTATTTGGAATTCCAGCTTTAATAATAGTGTCAAGAATCTTTTTAGTTCTCCTTACATTAATCGTAAAATTATCCTCGCAGAAGAAAATAAAATCATTTTTCCAGTTAATATCATAGATTTCTTGCATTATTCTTTTTACACTTTTCGTTCTATAGGAAAGCTTAGGATCTTGCCACATTTTATGAATACAACAGAATTTACATGAATACGGGCATCCTCGGGAGCTTTCTAATGTCCCCAATCTAGCTCCTAAATAGAGATAATCTTTATAATCTATCAAATCACGGTTAGGGATAGGGAAATTATCCAAGTTAGGTTCTAAAGGTCTATCCTCAGTATGAATAATTCTTCCATTTGCATTTTTATATGATATACCTTTGATTTCTTTTTTAGAAATTCCTGTTGGATTACCATCAAGAAAGGTAATTAATTCTTTAAATGTATGTTCTCCCTCTCCACGTACTATAAAATCAACATAATCTTTTTGCGCAGAAAAATCAGGAGATAAAGTCGGATGATAACCTCCAATAATTGTTTTACATCCTTGGTTTTTAGCAATTTCAGCAATATTTAGGGCACTATAAATTTGGGGTGTCATACTTGTTAATGCTACAATATCATGGCGGTTTAGTTCACTTTTTAATGCTTTTTCATTATAATCTTGAACTTTATAATCGATCAAAGATGCTTCATGCTCAGGTACCATTCCAGCCAGAGTTAGTAAATTTAAGGGTTGTCCTTGAATCACATAATCTAGTCCCGCTCGAATTCTGCCGGGATTTATATATAATATTTTCATAATTGATTTAACTCTTTTTTTATAGTTTTTTCACAAAAAGCAGTTAATTATTAGGATTCAGAAGTAATTAGTAATTTATTCAAGAATAGAAATAATTATATGCTATTAAGTTTTAAAAACGATTTCTATATATTTGGATAAAAGAAAAATGAATAATTAAATTTTACTTTCTTATTTCTTAAATTTATTCCTAGAATGAGAAGAGTTCAGAAATTCATTTAAAAAAATTTGAGTATATTTTTTTAATAATATAGAATATAAAAATTATATCTATCATAACAAATTTTCTTATAAACCTAATTAATACTCATCCAAACCAATAATATAAAATTTATTTTTAAAGAGTACAATACATAAAGATTTAAAATCGATAAGAATAAAAAGAATATAAAAAACTTAATTTATATTATATCTACAATATTATTAAGACGATTTCTTAGCTCTAAGAGCAAGGATTTGATTTTCAATTTTGAATGTTTCCCCAGTTTCTTCCTTAACTCTCTCAGAAATATCAACCATATTTTTTAATTCGTCTGAGATCATAGATCGAGATATACCTTGAGTGTGGAGCATTTCTAAACCACCCTTCATCGCTTGTCTAATAAATTTAGGGATTATCCAAAACATCCAATTAAATTTACCGAAAGGATTCGCGTAGCGTTTGGCAACAGTCTTTAACCATTTGCCACTTAAATAATAGGACGCATATGCTTCCATGACTAATTTATACATTTCTTCTGCAGATAACTCGTTTGTTCTCATCATGGAATGAAATAGATTGTATCGTCTATAGTTTTCAGTCACCACTCTTCCTTTAGACTTCATCTCATCATAAAATTGAGTTCCTGGAAAGGCGGTAATAGGA
>SDNL01000152.1 GCA_004524365.1 Promethearchaeota archaeon
AGATTATATGGAAAGTTTGGACGCTCTCGATTATTACGACCAAACAATTGCTACATTATCCCATGGTAATAAACAGAAGATTCAGATAATTGCAGCAATCCTTCATGAACCCTCATTATTAATTCTTGATGAACCAATTGCAGGATTGGATGCCAAATCTGTTAGAGTTTTGAAAGAAATAATAGATCTTCATACGGAAAATGGTGGTTCTGTTCTATTTTCGACACATATAATGGAAATTGCAGAAGATATTTGCGATAGAATTGGAATTATCCATAAAGGAAAAATGGTCGGGATTGGAACGATTGATGAATTACGTCAACAATCAAATAAATTAGGAGCGAGCTTAGAAGAAGTATTTTTAAGATTAACAGAACAAGACACCTCCGTTGACAATATTGTAAAGAAGTTAAGAGAAACATTTAAGAAAAAAAGAGATGATTAAATAATGTTTAAAGAAACCTTTGAATTATATTCGCTTGCTAAACAAATTAATCACGAAGTTTTCTTAGATGCACAATTACAAACCGCGGGCTCGAAACAAGACCAAATACTAGAAAAAATGGAAAAAAGTAATAAATACGTTCGAAACCAAACTATAGCTATGAAATTGGTTTTTGCTATCGTTTTATGCTTTCTCCCCATTCTTCCTCTCATCACTTATTTCCAAATGAAAGATTTCATAGGAAGTTATGGACTTCATTTATCTGCAGCATTTTTATTTTCAATTTTCTTTGGATTAAATTTATTATATATCATTCTCGTGGGGATGTTAAATGTAAGTTCTTTTATGTCGGGAAACGCATTTAAATGGCTACGAACACTTCCCATAGCTGAAAAAAGATTAAAAAATATTGGATTTATGACCATATTTCGTAATTTAGATTTACCACTTATAGCAATTACTTTCTCTTTTCCACTTATTATGGGAATAATTACTCTAGATCCATTAATAGCTTTAGTATCTGCTTTAACTTCTGTTCCCAATGTAATATTTGGATTTAGTATTTTAATTTTTATAGGAGAGAGAATGAGTAGAGTTCTTTATAGTGAGGGGGCTGTTTCTAAAAAGAAAAGTGTTATCAGAATGATTACTATGCTGAGTTATATCATTATGGCTATGTCTTTAGGATTTGTTATGCAATGGGCATTTAGCTCTATTGATTTTTTCTTTGAAATCTTTTTTTCCTTAGAAAATGTGTCCGTAATAAACAGTATTTTAAGTTTAATACCTTTTCCCTTTGGGCCAAGTTTTCTAATTTCTATTGTTTCAAGCCCTAGCAATGTCTCTTTAGGTTTGTGGATGAATAGTATAATTGGCTATATTTTGTTTCTAATACTAACATTTATCATGTATCGAGGAGCAATAAATTCTTTGAAATCTGTTATCGGGGCTAAAAAAGAAAAAACTAAAGAGGTTGAAGTAAAGGAGAAAAAACCAAAAGAAGTAAATATAGAAACTAGAAAACCAATTTTGGCTCTTATTCGAAAAGATTTAATTACAGTTTCAAGGGATTTCCAATCATTTATGTTTGTCCTAATGCCAATAGTTCTTCCCACAATTATGATATTTAGTTCTACAGCAGCATTAAATTTGGCTAATATTGGTGTTTTTGACATATTAATAATTTGGTCATTCACAATTTCAACATGTATTTATATTCCGTCAATGTTAATCTCGGGCTTCTTAAATATGGAAGAAACTGGTGCTACAATTTTGGCATCTCTTCCAATTATTCCAAGAGATCAAGCAAAAGCGAAAATATTTACAATGCTTATAATTCAAACAGTTTCTTTTTTAGCACCTCCTTTAATCTTAGTTTTAATTACTGGAGCATGGATGATCTTTTTCTTAATCTTATTCACAGTACCCATTAGTTGGACTTGTCTTTTACTAATATTTGAATTGAAGATAAGATTATTTGGAAAAATGAAATACAAATATGTAATAGAAGAAATAAATCGCTCAAATAAAGTTCTTAAGTGGATTTTAATTTTTCTTGTTGAATTAGCAGTCATTTTTTTCTACTTTCTAATTGTACTCATACTTCTCTTATTATCAATAGAACTTTGGATAATTTCAATGGTTATTCTAGGAGTAGGGTTAAGCAGCACGTTAATTTTAGTTTTTATTTTTAATAAAATGTTCCCTAAGCTAGAAGAGATAGGTGATTATAAAACTGGTGGAGCCTTAAGAGAATCGCCCATTTTAGGAGTTATAGTTTTAACCATTTTATATGCAATTTTCGTATTTTCTCCTCAATTTATTGAAGGAATAATATTATTACCATTTATTAATGATATTCCCTTCTTAACACTCCTTTTCATAGATTTTGGCTTTACATTTGGATTCTTAGGATTATTATGGTTTTATATAGTTCCTTTCGGTTTAAAACTTCCCTATAAAGAACAAAAATTTAAACAATATCTTGAAAATATTGGTTTAGGAAAAAACCAACCATATTTCAGAAATTTGATTATTGGAATTGGTTCATTTATTATCTTTATTACAATATCTCTATTAGGGGGGATTTTATTGGGAAATTATATATTTATTCCTGAAATAATATTTGGAACTCCAACTGTTACCAATTTTGGCTGGTTTTTATTCATATATATGCTTATTCCAGGAATATGGGAAGAAGTGAGCTTCAGAGGGGTTTTAATTCCCAATTTACAACGAAAATATTCTGAATTAAGTATAATCTTGCTTAGTGGATGTGCATTCGGGCTTGCACATTCCATGAATTTCATAAATGTTTTGGTAGGATTAAATCCATGGCTTGTCGTACTTCAAATAAATTATGCTGCTTTTCTAGGATTTGCTTTCGCTTATATGTTTTTAAGAACAAAGAGTTTAATACCATGTATTATCCTTCACTATTTAATTGATTCTTTAGGACAATTATTTTTATATGTTCAATTTTCAAACTGGTTTGCTCTAATAATCTATTTTGTGTTTTTTATAGGGATTGTCCCAATGATACTCATTGTTTTATTTGTAAAATATAGTACCAAAATAAATATTCAAAAACCTTAAAATACTTTATAATTATATATAAGATTAAGAAATAGGAAAAATAATTGGTGTTTAAATGGAAAATGAAACAAGGGAAGTATCATTAACGTGTCCAATATGCAAAAAGAAGAATACAATTCAAGTTCCTGAAAAAGTATTTGAACAAAAACAGTTTGGAAGTATCAAAATTCAAGTTCCTCCAGGAGCAGTCTGTCCTGATCATCAGTTTATTGTATTTTTAGATCCTAAAGGCTTAGTTCGAGGATATGAAAGAATAGATATTTTAATGGGGGATAAATCTACAAAAGCCATAGAGGAGGCAGAAGAGGGAATCGAAAGAAAGCTTTCCATTAACATTCTAGTTAATAAGCTTGGATTATATGGTGTTTTTAGCATACTTCATGCAAAATTGTTTGGTTATCCTTCTTATATTATAAGAGAAGGGGTAACAGAAGAATTTACTAAAAAAATTAATACTTTTTTCAATGAATTAACTAAAAATGAATATTCTAACCCTCAAGATATTGAATTTCTCGATCTTACTGATTATAATGAAGTAGAATTAGAAAGAGAAGATGCTCTCTTAATCGATAGTCATAATAATATTATGCAAACTCCATGGAATGAGAAATTAAAATTAGAAGAACAATTTATTCAGAAAGCCTTGGAAATTATAAATCCAGGAGAACAGAAGGTTATCATTCAACAAAATATTAAAAGCTTTATTAAAGAAGTTAAACATACCATCAGAATTCTTGAAAGTGTGAAACAAATTTACGATAAAGATTTAATTAGTCAATTAGAAAAAGATTTGAAATTATCAAACGTATCGAGTTTTAGATTAAATCTTATCAGAGAATTCATTATAGCTAATATCTCTGAAGACTTGGGAAAAAAAATTAAGAATAAAGTTAAAGATTTCTTAGGATCATTATAATTATATCAAATTTTTTTCTATTTTCTATAAATTATCCTAATAGAATTAATTTCGATTAGAGTGAAAAAAAAAAGTAAAAAAATATTGAGATTTAAGAATAAATTCTTGACGGGTTCACTATTCTTCGGCTTCTACAGCCTCTTCTTCCGCTTTTTCTGCTTCTCGAAGGTCTTGAAAAGAATCTTGTAACACATCCAAGTACTCGATTAATACATTATCCGCTTTCGATTTCTGCTGGTACTGCTTCTTA
>SDNL01000153.1 GCA_004524365.1 Promethearchaeota archaeon
AAGTTTAAACCCTTAATTGGTTAAATTAAATATATTCTTCCGATAGTTAAATCTATTTATATATTTCAACATTCCTTTAACCTATATAAAATCCTATTAACAAATCTTATTCTCAATAGAGATAATATCTTGATATATATGAAAGGACGAGAAATTTACCTTTCACGAAGATTGATTAGCTTTATACTAAAGATAGATTAAAAAAAAATAATAAAGAAAAAGAAAAGAGTAGGGATTTGCTAAAACTCTTTATCAAACGCCTTGAATAGTAATGCAAATGCAGCACCGGCTATAAATCCTCCAAGATGGGCAAAGTGAGCGGTTCCGTCTGGGATTGTTGTAAAAGAAATTAATCCGTATATTATCTCGGTAATAAGATAAATCAATCCAAAGCTACGTGCGCTTATTTTATAAGGGACCTTGCTGGTAACAACTTGTAATTTGATATTAGGAAATAAAATCGCATAAACCGCAATTAATCCGTAAATAGCTCCAGATGCCCCTAAAGTAGGGATATTATAAAATATCGGAATAAAGAAAGAAGTAACACCGTGTAATAGTGTACCAATTACTCCAGAAACTAAATAAGTAATCAAAAACCAGAGATGGCCCATAGCAAATTCACAATTATCTGCCACGACATAGAAAAACCACATATTCATAATAATGTGTATAGGATTGGCGTGCATGAACATACAAGTAAATATAGTCCACCATTCCTTTCCAGCAAAGAATTCAGAAGGCGTAAATGCAAACCCATCTAGCAACATATTTCCGGTAGGATCTAAATATTGTATTAAATATACAATAATATTTATTAAAAGAATGCCCACGGCAATATATTGCTTAGAGAAGGGTATTTTATCATTTTGAATCTCTAAAACCATATTTTTCTCATATCTTTTTTAAAATTATTTTAACGATAGTTAATTGTAAATTCCCTTTCTTAATAAAAATTAACCAATACAAAACCAGTTCTAATTTTTTGAACAATAAAAAAAATAATTAAATTGCATAATATTGATTTCGAGATGAAAAAAGATGGGCTTTAAATATTCATATATAGATAAATTAATACTCAATTAAATTATAAATAAGTATTGGGTAATATAAAATGGATTTAAATAAGAAAGCAATCGCAGCTTTAGCATTACTACTGGTAGTTGCCTATGGACTCTCAATGGCAACAGCTGGTGTCAGTGTACCAGGTTGTAGTGAAACTGCTCCTTAAGGCTGCTTATTTTTTTTATTATAATTTTCCTTTTTTTTTATTTTGTTGAATTAAAATGGGCATATTTCACTTTCTAATACTTTATTATTGGTTCTTACTTTTAAAATATAGAGAAATGTAAATTATAATTTGAATCGAATGAAGAACTCCATTTTAGAAAAACTTACAGTAGGTATTTTTGGATGCAATTGTTATTTGATTGGATCGGGTATAAAAAAAGAAATCTATATTATTGACCCTGGTGCTGAGCCTAATCTCATCCTTGACAAAATATCTCAACTTAATGCTAAACCCATCGGTATTATTCTAACTCATGCACATCCCGATCATACTGGATGTTTAAAAGTACTCCAGCAAAAATTCCATATCCCTATCTTTTATAATCAAAAGGAATATAAACATCCCATATTAATGAAAGCAGATCGTTGGTTAAACGAGGGGGATATACTTGCAGTTGGAAAAATTAATTTAAACATATTAGAAACAGGGGGTCATACCCCGGGGGGAATAAGTCTATATTCAAAAGATATTGAATTGTTTAGAGGAAAAAAATATGATGGCATTATTTTCACGGGAGATCTCATTTTTCGACGAAGTGTAGGAAGAACAGACTTGCACAGAGGGAACAAAGAGCACTTATTTGAAAATATATCAAAAAAAATTATATATAATCCCCAATTAACGGATAATTTTTTAATATTAGCAGGTCATTTAGGTTTAACTACGATTAAAGAAGAAAAAACCTTGAATCCTTTTGGAAATTTATTTTTAAAACCAGAGGATTGGAAAAAGAATAAATATTATGATAAAGATCTAAAAGATATCTTAAAAACATCTATTGAAGAGAGACCTTAAAAGTATTAACTTTAAGGAATATTGGGGTTGCAAAAATAGTATATACTCACTTTTGGTAATTCCCTCAATCTCAACTATAATTTCTTATGGAGACAATTATAAATTATTTTTTTTATAAAGAGAAACATTTAAATACTTTGATACTATATTATTCATAGTATTGAATGAAATAGTATTGTGAGAATAGTATACCCTCCATACTATTTCATTCAAAAAAATATAAAAAAATGAGGAATAAAACATGATTAAACGAGTAAAAGAATTAAGACCAGATGCGGGTTTAGCATCACCTCAATTTCGAGAATTTCTTGAAAAATTTGAGTCGGAAATTAATCGGGGCATTAGTACTTTATGCATTTTATCTATTATTAATCGCTTTAATGATGAAGGGATCTATGGTTATAAAATCCTCAAAGTGTTAGAAGAGGAAACAAATAAAATGCTCATAATTGAGGAAGGCACATTATATCCACTTTTAAGAAATCTTGAGAGAGATGATTTAATAGAGTCAAAAAAGTTGAAAACTGGACGGAGAAGAAAATATTACTACATTACTGAGAATGGTGAGAAAATCTTGAATTACCTTACAGGATATTATTCAAAACTTACGCAAGCGATCTCAAATTTAATCGATATCGATGTAGAATTAAAAAACAAGTATATTTACTGTCCAATGTGTGCCAATAAAATTGATAAAACGCAGAGAGACGCTCGTTTTTGTTCTGTGTGCGGTTATGATCTTGAACAAGAATTTAAAAAAGGAGGCGAACAAAATGAAAAATAATATAGAAAAAACTTTAGAGGAATATTTAGAAAAGGTAAAGGAAAAATTACCTGAATGGTTAAAAGAAGATAAAGATGAGGTAAAAGAAATCCTAGCTGAATTGGAGGATCATTTACGAAATAGGGCAAAAGATTTTTCAGATATAAATCAAATTACTGAAAAGTCTATGAGATTAGCTATTGCTCATATGGGAAGTCCCAGTAGTATTGCAAGAGAATATAAACAACGTGGTACACCTCATGTTTATATTAGTAAAGAAATGTGGCCACTTTATAAGAAGATTTTATTAATAGTATTTCCGATTTTAATAGGAATAACGATATTTTCAATTGTATTCAATCTCTTAACCGGAAATTTTGATGATGCATTTAATTTTATCGGATATTATACATCTTTTTCATCTGCTTTTCTAATAATCTCTATTATTTTCGTTGTTCTATCAATGGAAGGTTACTTTCCAGAAGATTTTACATCAAAAGCAGAAAAAGAGAGAAGAAGAAAAGAGATTCAAGATGCTAAGGAAATGGGACTTCCAATATCTCCAAAAACAGGCAAACAAATGAAACCATTCGTAAAACCTTTAGAAAAGTTTATAGGAGGTGCTTTTGGAATGTTATTTGCAATAATTTTATTAATACAACCCGTTCCGGCGATATTCTCTTTAATGAAATTTGAATTTCAGTTGATTCTTTTGATATTTGGAATACTATTCTTAGTTGATGCTATTACTTCATTTATACGAGGTGCTTTGGGAAATAGAAATATTTCAGCACACCAGCTCATGCAATGGATTACAATTATTCTAAAGCTAATGGCATTTCCAATTTTTATTGTTCTAGCTTTTAATCCCCAAATAGTACCGATTATTAACTGGTCTGACACAGAATTAATAATAATGGAGATACCTGCTGAATTCATTGATTCCTATAAAATTTCTATGATATTAATAGGGATAGTAATTCTGGTTTCTAATATTGCAAATATTTACGAAATTTATAAACTTCAAAAATATAAGATAGATTAAATTAATCTATTACTTTTTTTTTCCTATGTTATTATAAAATTAGAATCATAATAAACAATTATTTCGAAATTTTACTATTTTTTGAATATTCTTGTCGTGGAACTGGAAATTTTTCAAATTTTTCAACAAGCTCTTTACAATTTTTTTGAGAATGTTCTAATAATTTAGGGATATATTTGCTTAATGATTTTAAATTATCCATCGCAGCTAAATATAAAAAA
>SDNL01000154.1 GCA_004524365.1 Promethearchaeota archaeon
ATCGTTTTTTAAATTTCCATAAAATTGCTCAGAGAGAATATGCATAGCTCTACATTTTTATTAGAACAAGATAAGATTAATAAAATTATTGATAAAATAGTATAAGTGGTTTCAATTTAATTTTAATCTAATAACCCAGCAATCTTCTGTGAAACGCTCTGTATATTTAAGAAAACCATGCCCAAACTCGATGCCTTCGATGCTAGAACGCAGAGTATCGCATTCTCGCCCGCACGAGAAAGTATTATTATTCCATCTAATCCCTCGATAAGAATTCTCTTTAAATCTCCTCTTGCCAGCTCTTGAACAGCTCTTTCTGATACACTAAGAATAGCTGCAGACATAGCACTAACAATACCATCATTCACATCTCCCGAAAGGGCAGAACAAATAGGTAAACCTTGTACAGAAACAATCGCACTTCCTTGAATATCGGCATTAATTGCTTCTAAATTTCTCAGAATGTCTGTAAGCTCACTTATATTTTCTGACATAATGGGGAAATAAGTTATTAATATATTGATTCTAATAAAGTAAGTAAAATAATATTAATATTGATTCTGACTAAATTCGTTTAAATTTTAATGTTTATGTATAGAATATTATTAATAATAAATCTATATTAATTTTTTGCAAAAATCCATCAATGCATTTTTTAACGAATTTTAAATAATAATCCTCAAATTCTCTTTTTAAACCAATTGAAATAGAATTTTATTAGATGATAAATCCGTAAAAATATGTATGCAAGATTAATTCATACTTTTTGTAAAAAAACTGATTTATTTAAAAAATATTATTATCCATTTTTCATTATCTAACCCAATGAATGAGACACGAGAAAAAAAAGATATGTCTGAAAAGAGAAATAATTCAGAGAATTCAGAAGAAGATGAAGAAGAGAAGCAATTGAAATTAGAATCTCTCAGAAAGGCTGGCGAAATAGCACAAGAAGTAAAGAAATTCATCAAACCAGAAATAAAAATCGGTGTGAAAGCATTGGATATCGTTTCTGCTACGGAAAAGAAGATCAGTGAATTGGGAGGTGTTTGCGCATTTCCAGTTAATTTATCTATAAATAATATTGCTGCTCATTATACATCACCATTCAGAGATGATGGATTAACCATAAAAGATAATGATCTCGTCAAAATAGATTTGGGAGTACATATTGAAGGTTATATCGTTGACACTGCATTTTCAGTGAATTTTAATAAAGAGGAAAATCTGGAAAATATAATTACTGCCACTGATACGGCATTACAAGCAGCAAAAATGATGGTGAAACCTGGGACAAACACAAAAAATATAGGAAAGAAAATAGAAGGTATTGTCAAGGGATTTAATTATATTCCTATTAAGGAATTGGGCGGTCATCAAATAGAACGCTGGAGAGTACACGGCACTAAATCGCTTCCAGAATTAGGTTCACAAGGAGGGGATGAGATAGAGGTAGGAGATGTGTTTGCTATTGAGATTTTTGCATCTACAGGGTCAGGATCCGTTCATGATACAAATAGTTGCCATATTTATGCTCTCAATCCATATACAGGACGCGTTCCCCTTAGAAGAAAGAGTTCTAAACAAATATTAGGATTTATAAATAAAAATTATAAGACTCTCCCTTTCGCTGAACGTTGGCTTGGTAAAGAATTTCAAATGGGGGTTGCCTTCGGATTACAAGAACTTGTCCAACAAGGAAAAATAAGAAGACATTACGTGCTTTCTGAAGAGAAAGAAGCCTACGTTGCACAATCAGAAGAAACTATACTAGTAACCGAAGATGGCTATGAACAATTGACATAAAATCTTTATTTCCATTTTTAAGCATCAAATTTAAAACAACTTCCTCTTCAAAAAATGCGAAAATTAAAAATCTGTTTGATTTCTTTTAAAATACCTCCAGATTCTTTAGATGGAACTGCTAAATTTTTTAGAGGTATTTATGATTATCTAAGAGAAGAAGGACATAATGTAAAACTAATCACTGGTAAATGGAATTATGAACTAAAAGATCCGAATATCATACAGATTAATATAATCCCGAAAAGATTTTTATGGATTATATTTTTTTATTTGGGTGTGATGAAATACCTAAAAAATAATAAATTTGATATTATTCATGGAAATAATCCAAAAGGTACCCTTCCTATATTGCTTGCGAACGAATTAAAATTTGGTGCCACAATACACGATTTAGGATTCTTTACAAGAGTTCCTTTTGAAAAAAGACTAATTAAATTTATTGCAAAAAGATCTATGTTTATAACAACTTGTTCAAATCAGATTAAAAAAGATCTGGTTAAAGAATTTCCAGATTTAAATCCCAAAAAAATATTTAACCTCTATTCAGCTATTGAAGATAAATTCCGACCATATCCCGAGAGCGCAAAAAAACTAAAGCAGAAAATGGGACTTGAAGGACCGGTCTTAATATACATCGGTCGAATTTCTTATTACAAGGGAGTAAATGATATCATTAAAGCATATTATTTAGCAAAAGAAAAGAAAACAAATCTAAATTTAGTAATTGGAGGACTACCAGATTTTAGAACTCAAAAAAGGTATGAAGCTTGGAAACAAAAATACAAAGATATTAAATTTATTGGCTTCGTCCCTGATGATAAAATCCCCATATATTATTCTATGGCAGATATTTTTATTACATATTCTTATTCATTTGAGGGATTTGGATTAACTCCTATAGAAGCTATTGCTTGTGGAACACCTGTTATTTGTTCTTCAATTCCTGTATTTAAAGAAGTCTTGCAAGACAATGCAATATTTGTAAAACCTAGATCTCCCACAATATTGGCAGGATCTATAATTGATTTAATAGAGGACGATGAAAAAAGAAAAGCATTAATCAAAAAAGGTAAAAAATATATAACTAAATATTCGTGGAAAGCAGTAGGAAAAAAACTTGAAAAAGTCTATATGCATTTCTTAAATTGAAAAAATAATAATTAGCTTGAAAGTTAAATTCATCGAACTCTCAACAATTCCAGTTAGTTTGACCAAAAGTGATTAATTGGTATCTTTTTACTCTTTCATAATCATTCCAAAAACAACCATAACATTCTGGGATATTTTTTCGCGAATCAATTAGCAAATTTCGAAAATTTTTGTATTTTTTTCCATTCCAAATCTCTGAAAAGGAATTTTTATATATATTCCCCATAACATATTTTTCATTTGTAAGATAACAACAGGGCAGAACTTTCCCTGTGGCTGTGATATAGGTTGAGATCCATGGTGTTAAACATGGTGTTGAATTTTTTAGGGCTTTTCTGTGAAGTAGTTCCAATAATTTTTCTTTCCAATTGAGTAAAAAATCTCTTTTCTTTTTTTCCATTTTTGAAGTTAATTTAGAATTTATTTTAGCTATGGTAATTTCTATTTGTTCAGGACTTGGAACAATCCCTGAAGCAACTCCAAAATCAAATACGGGCTCCAATCTAAAAGATTCAAGTAATCCCCATTTTTTAAGATAATTATACATTGGTTCATATTCATCTAAATTTTTTGCTTGTAAACAGCATAAAATACGTATCATAATTTTTTTTCTGTCAATTTCAGCAAGTAGTTTCTCAAAATTATCAATACACTTAAAAAATGTTGAGCTCTTAGTTATATGTTCAAAAGATTCTGGGTTTGTTCCATGAAGTGAAAAAGTTAAAATAGATGGAGGATTCTCTGCCAATTTTTTAATGTTCAAGTCATTCATAAGAGACATATTAGTTGGCATAGAAGTTGTTATATGCTTTCGATTGCATAATGCTAAAAACTTATATATCTCAGTATTCATTAAAGGTTCACCTAAACCATTCAAAGTGACATATAATGGGTGGATATTCTCAATTAAATTTTTGAATATCTTAAAAGAGATTACATTATTTAAATTTCTGATTTTTTTCAGATTATGTCTGTCACACATAATACAATTAAAATTACATCTATCGGTAATTTCAATTTGAAACCGAATTGGTCCATATTTAGATGCTTTTGGAGTTCCCAATATTGAATAATAAAGAACACTGAATGCTTTCTTTATATTATATAAAGTTAGAAACTGATTATTTTTAAAAATTAGTAATAAATCTTCCAG
>SDNL01000155.1 GCA_004524365.1 Promethearchaeota archaeon
GCCCCACAAAATTGACAAAACTTTTGATCTGGACTTTCTAATTCCGCCCCACAAAAAGGACATTTCATATTTTATCACATAATTTTATTTTGTATAATTATACAAATAAAGTATATAATATCTCATATTTAATTTTTATTAATATTTCACATTTAATTGTAGATATAATTAACAATAAATTATTCTTTCGTTATACTTTTCTCTATATAGCCCTTGAATATGTCGCAATTTTCAAATTAAGAGTTTAGAAGATAAAAGAGTAAAAATGAGAAGTTTGAAAAAATATTAATTAATTGCAGAGGAAAATGAAAATTATTAAATTTCCTAACATTTTCATCCTTATAAAAGTAAAATAAGTAGATATTTTATTATAATTAACCAATAAGGTACGAAAACCAAATGAAAGTATCAAAAGAGGCCAGAAAGAAATATAAGCTCGATGGTTTTAAGTTTTCAGATACCGGAAATGTAATTTTTAATGGAAAACTGTATGACGTACGTCGTTTTGTACAAAAATTAAATAAGAAAAGAGACTTAATCAATTATCCAGAAAGAGCGGTTAAAATTGGAAACTTTAATGGAATGGCTTTAATTTCAGAAGTAAGTGATTATTTAATTGATTTTTATGATGACCAGAATGAAGATATTAAACTACACGAAGAATTATATGAGTATTTGAAAGAGAAGTTGGGACAAAAGAAGCTAGATGAAACTATAAAAAGTTTAGTTACGATTTTTCCTCCAAAACCTGTATACGAAAATAAAATAGCGATAGATGATTATTTAGAGAACACAACTGATAATGTTAAGAATAAAGCTTATCTTACAGAGGAATTTATTAAATTATGGATAAGTAATTCCAATCCCTCATTTTCTGAATACTTGGAACTATTTGATGATGATTTATTAGAAAAAAGACCGGTATATAAAGAAATTATTGATACTATTCAAATATTTTTTAAAGAAGTAGCACCACCTTTAGAAAAATCTGGTGATTCCTTAGAAAAGACATTACAGGCACCATTTAAGAAACATCCTCAATCTATAAAAAAGCAACTAATTTATATCCATGAAAAATATGGAGATTTTTTAGGAAAATATTCAATGATGATTCTTACAGCTCTAGATTTAATTCGAGAGGAGGAGATGATGAGAGGATTGGGGCCTGGAGAGGCTCAAGTATTGGAATATAAGGAATTAGAGTATGAAAACTTCACACCAGATAAAGAATGGATGCCAAAAGTAGTTATGTTGGCAAAACATACCTATGTATGGCTGGATCAGCTCTCAAAGAGGTATAATCGTTCTATTACTAAATTAAATGAAATCCCCAATGAAGAACTTAATAAATTAAAAGAATGGGGATTCAATGCATTATGGTTAATTGGACTATGGGAAAGGTCGCAAGCGTCAAAAACCATAAAAAGATGGTGTGGTAATCCCGAGGCGGAAGCAAGTGCTTATTCAATTTATGATTATATTATTGCCCATGATTTAGGTGGTTATGAGGCATATAAAGATTTAGAAATGCGTGCTAAAGAGAGAGGAATACGATTAGCAAGTGATATGGTTCCCAATCATACTGGGATAGTATCCAAGTGGACAATTGAGCATCCAGACTGGTATATTCAATTAGACCATAAACCATTTCCCTCCTATAAATATACAGGTCAAAGTCTCTCGGGAGATCCTAATATTGGGATTTATTTAGAAGATAAATATTTCTCAAGAGAAGATGCGGCGGTCACTTTTAAACGAGTTGATTACAGATATAATGATAATAGATATATCTATCATGGAAATGATGGTACCAGTTTTCCTTGGAATGATACTGCTCAATTAAATTACTTGAATCCAAAAGTAAGGGAAGCTGTTATTCAAAAAATTTTAGATGTTTCTAAAATGTTTCCAATCATACGTTTTGATGCCGCTATGACCTTAACTCGAAAGCATTTTCAGAGATTATGGTTTCCAGAACCAGGCACAGGCGGAGCAATTCCATCTCGTGCTGGACATGGCATGTCTAAAGAAGAGTTTTTTAAAAAAATGCCAAAAGAATTTTGGAGAGAAGTTGTGGACAGAATGAACGAAGAGAATCCCGATACACTGTTAATAGCAGAAGCATTTTGGTTGCTGGAAGGATTTTTTGTACGAACCTTAGGAATGCATCGTGTGTATAATTCTGCATTCATGAATATGCTCAGTGACGAGGATAACTCTAAATATCGTGCTGTTATAAAAAATACACTTAAATTTGATCCTAAAATTCTTAAAAGATTTGTAAATTTTATGAATAATCCCGATGAAGAAACTGCAATTAAGCAATTTGGGGATGGAGATAAATATTTCGGAGTATGTGCAATGTTGGTTACAATGCCAGGATTACCAATGTTTGGACATGGACAAATACAAGGATTTCACGAAAAATACGGAATGGAATACAGAAAGGCGTACTGGGATGAAGATATCAACTGGGAATTACTCCATCACCATGAAAGAACAATTTTCCCCATCATGAAAAAACGATACCTATTTGCGGATGTGAATAATTTCCTTCTCTATGATTTTTGGACGGGAAATGTAGTAAATGAAGATGTATTTGCCTATTCCAATCGAATAAATAATGAACGGGCTTTAGTAATCTATCATAACAAATTTGCTGAAACTAAAGGCTATATAAAAAATTCTGTTGGCTATGCGGTGAAAAATGGAGAAGAGAAGAAAATAATGCAAACGACTCTAGCTGAAGGGTTGAAATTACCAGAGGAAGGATATTGTATATTTAAAGATTATATGAGCGGTTTAGAATATATAAGACGGAATAAGGATATTCATGAAAGGGGTCTATATTTGGAGTTAAATGCTTATAAAACTTTTGTATTTATGGATTTCAGAATAGTACAAGATAATGAATTCTTTCATTATAAACAACTTTATGAGTTTCTTGGGGGTAATGGCGTTTATAATATTGAGGAAACATTACAAAATGTAGTATATAAACCATTACATACACCATTTGAGCAACTTGTAAACGTTCAACAATTTAATAAATTAATACAGAAAAAAGAAAAAACTGCTTTGATGGATAGGATTTATCATAATCTTAAAGATTTATTACAAGAAGTAAAAAATTATTCTTCAGGAGATAATGAAATAAAACCTATAAAAGAAGAAATTATTCATAAATTAAGAACTGTCTTGAATATTGAAAATAAAATAACAGATTTACACTTAGAGCCGTCTATTAAAAAATATATTGATGAAATATTACCAGAAAGCAAATATGAGAAATCAATCCTTTATTCATGGGTTTTCATTCATCTCTTAGGAAAAATTGTCTCAGAGGAAGATTATGAACTCATTAGCAGAAGTTGGATTGATGAGTTTTACTTATCTAAATATATAAATTGGACCTTAGAAGGAATGCAATCAGATAAAAAACAAGAAATAAATCCAGATAATGCTACAAATTTGATTAAAATCCTTACTTCTCAGCAAAACTTATTTGATCGGTCTAATTTAAAAGAAGTAGAAGAAAAATCCTTATTACAGCAAATTTTCAATAATTTAGAAATACAAAAATACCTTGGTGTAAATAGATATCAAGATGTTTTATGGTTCAATGCGGAATCTTTTAATCGTTATATCAAATGGGTTTTATTAATTAATATAATTAATCGTATAAGTCTTTCTAACGATACTATGAGTCAAGATATTCGAAAAATGACCAAGATTGTAAAAAGATGGATTGAGCTTGCTGAAGAATCGGATTATAAGGTTAATTCTTTCATTGATTCTATGAAATAATAAGGAATAAGAAAAATTAGAACTATTAGGTTTTATATTACTATATTTCTTCTCCCAATTTAATGTTTCTATCTTTAAGAGTAGTGTTGGAACTTATATTACAATGTGGAGCAACAATAGAATCCACAATCACGCAATCATCTCCAATTGAGCAATCGTTACAAATAATAGAATTTTCAATCTTACATCCATTACCAATATCTACATAATTCCAAATTATACTCCTTTCCACTAATGATTCTTTTTTAATATTCACATGATTTCCAATGGAGCTGAGAGATTTAATCTTTAC
>SDNL01000029.1 GCA_004524365.1 Promethearchaeota archaeon
CGATTATAAAATCCAAATCGTTCAAGGCTTTCTTCCCACAGTCTTGAAAACCCATATAAAGGTCCTAGTATTGAACTAAAAAGAGCCAGTGCACCACATAATATAAAAATAATTCCTGACCATTCTCCATAGGTAGTTGTAAAAATTGATACCATTTGAGGGATTAAATCATCTCCCACAGGTTCTAATCCCTCTAGATGTAAAGTTTGTGCAGCTGCAATCCATATCATTATAGAAAAAAATGATAATATTGTTGCGGAAACTAAATTTTGATAGAGTACAACCTTTCTCCACCCTTTAAGGCGCTCTATTTCTTCTTCTGTGAGATCTTCTAATTCAAGCTCAATTCCTTTTTCATAGGGTTCAAACATCCCCATTTTCTTATCCTTGGCAAACCAAATATAAGAAACAGTTGGTCCAAATCCACTCCCTAAAACAACAAATAATACTGCCAAAGTCATTATTCCAGAACTTGTTTCAAGCCCTTTTATAGCAATAGGAAAGGCTGGGGTAATTGCTTGTATCCAATCGTCTATTGAAGGCCAGAATAGAATAGTTACGATCGTAATTAAGGCTAAAAATACCCATAATAAAATACTAGAGGTTTTTTCAAGGATATTATAATTACGAGTAAATACTATTAAAAATCCAACCGCTGTAATTATGATAATCCAAATATTAGGTGGAAGAAGTATTAAAAAATCAAAAATTCCTCCTGTTTGACCTAAAAGTCCCGCTAATAACATAGAATGAAGTATACATCCAAGCATTAAAGCAAAAAACATCCATCTAAGCCATTTCTTATCCCATGAGGTCTGAAGAAATGTTTTCCCTCTAACAACTCCATACTGAACCAAATAGAATTGTCCAAATATTTTTATAAATGCAATTATCGGTGCCAGATATAGACAACTCATCCCTAAATAAGCCCCCATCAGTGGAACGGTAATAAGTTCACCACCACCTATTTGTGATGCAGTAAAAATGAATGCCGGTCCTAACCACTTAATAAATTCTTTCAATGAAAGCGGGGGTTCTGAAATTCGTGGCTCTTGATTAATCTTTTCTTTTGAATTTTGCTTTTGCATTTTTCTTATACCAAATAATTCAAAATTAAAAAGTTATATTGCAAAAAATATTTATAGTTTAAAGAAAGTTATGAAAAATCTTTTTAATTAGAACTTATCGGAAACTCGCGATACTAAAAAAGTTTTTATTCAATAAATAGATAAATATCTTACAGAAAAATCGAATGTATTTTTTAAACAATTTATTATATTGAAAAATGAGGTTATTTTTATTAAGAAACAAGTAGTTGGACTTACTATCATTTCAATGGTTATTATTGCAGGATCGGGTATTGGGATCTATTTATATATTATGTCTGAATTCCAAGATGGATCCGTTCAAGATGCTCCTCCTCTTACTGCCCCCCAAGGAGGGTTAATTATTAATCATAACAATTCCCATTTAGAAGATTTCACTAGTATTCCAATCGAATGGATTAATGAAACAAAAGAAAAGGTACATATCGCTTATTTTCATACTTCACACGGAAGCCAACTTACCACCGGAATGAGTGGCTTGGATGCTTTTATGGGTAATAATGATACTTATGATTTTTCAGAGACAGAAACCATCGGAAACCTCCATCTTTTTGAACCAGATGACGATGATGGATATCCATATGAAAATCGTGATCTTACTGGATATACTAATCAATTTGATGATACTACGAGAGAGTTTTTAGATTCTAACTCGAGCTATAATTTGATAATGTGGAGTTGGTGTGCCTTAGATAAAAGCAATTCTTCAATTAATGAATATTTAGCTAATATGAATCAGTTAGAGAGTGAATATCCGAATAAAGTGTTTGTATATATGACCGGTCACTTGGAGGGAACTGGTGAAGAGGGAGATTTACACTATTATAATGAAAAAATACGCGAATATTGTATTGAAAACAACAAAACCCTTTATGATTTTGCTGATATTGAAAGTTATACTCCCAATGATACCTATTATTTGGACCAATATGCCACGGATAATTGCACCTATGATGGAAACGGCAATGGGACAATTGATAATGAAGATCGGATTAAATATAATTGGGCAGTGGAATGGCAAAACAATCATACGGAAGGAAATTATTATGAGGTCGGAGAATGGTATGATTGTAATCCCGCTCATACACAAGCAGTAAATGGGAACATGAAGGCTTTTGGCGCATGGTACTTGTTCGCAAAATTAGCGGGATGGAATCGTTCCGAAATTATCGTTGATCACACCGATGCGAGATTAGATCAATTAGTTAGTATTCCCGATCAATGGATCAATACAGCAAAAAAAGATTTGCAGATCGTTTATTGGCATACTTCCCATGGATCCCAATTAACGAATGGAGGAATGGATGAAATGAGATATTTTATCGGTGGTGGTGTCAATGGAAAGTATGCTTATGGAAATGTTGAGGGCGATGATAATGTTTTGGATTTACACGAACTCACAGATGATTTGAGTGAAGATGCTGGAGATTGGGTAGATGTAACTCGAACTTATCTCGACAATCCAGCTAATTTGGAAGTAAATGTGGTTATGTGGTCCTGGTGTAATATGGACGGCCATAATGTATATTCTGGCGATCATCCCACCGATAATTATATAACTTGGATGGAAACTTTAATATCAGAATACGGAGAAGGCGGTTCAAAACCAAGAGCAGCTACAAATCCGGTAAAATTTGTATTTATGACGGCTCATGCGATAGGTACTGGACATGATGGATATGTTGGGGTTCGAAATGAAATTATTCGGCAACATTGCCGGGATAACAACCGAATATTATATGATTTTGCGGATATTGAGAGTTATCGACCGGGAGATCCCACCGATTATTGGGCCTTGAATATGTATGATGATTGTAGTTATGATGGAGGAAATTGGGCAGAAGAATGGCAATCTGCCCATTCAAGTACCCATATGACAGATACTGGAGATGATGCTCATAACTACACCAACGGTGGGGAATGGTTTGAATGTAATCCTGCTCATGCAGACAATGCAGATGTTATGGGAAATCTGAAAGCGTATGGTGCATGGCATCTATTTGCGCGACTGGCAGGTTGGGACGGTACTTCAGCTTAAATTTCAATTCAGCTTTTTTGATTTTCCTTTTATTTTCTTCTCTTTTTATAATATATTTAGGAGATACAAGAAATAATCATAACTGTAAATTTTAACTTATCTAATTACGTAAACGAGTAATTTTACTATTCTTAGATTATAAAAGCAAATTATTGTAATGAAAAGATTTTAAAAGAAAAAGAAAAAGATAAAGGAAATTTAACGCTTCATTTGACCGGAAACCCAGTCATAATAGCCATATTCTTCTAATGCTTTAGGCATTTCCCCATAGAACTGATCAATGGTAGCTTTAAAGGTAGCTGCCGATACAGGGTGAAACATCATTGCCAAATCAAGCCCTACTAAGGATAAGCAAAGCGCATTAGCGATCTCCCAAATGGGTCCTCGATATTTTCTCGCACCCCATCGGCTTTGAGATTTCTTTTCGCTCATCCACGCCTCACGCGCACCCCATGCATTTGTTGTACCCCCGCTGATTGGGAATGCAAGATCCTCTTCTCCTAATAATCCGGCTACTCTCATTCTTTGATAGATGGAAAAACTGTACTCGAACCCATATCCAAGCGTAGCGCATGTAGGGTCCATTACAATTCTGTTTTTTGGGAGTCCCAAATCCATTGCATCCTTATTCATTTTAATTTGGTTATTTAAATCTAAGGAGGTCCATAGAAGGCAGTTATGATCATGTTCTACAGCAAAGGGAACAACTTCTTCCCAGGTTCCTTTATCAGCAGCTGAAAGAAGTAAAACTTCATCTTCGGAAACAGCAGAAAGTTCTTTAAACATCTCGACGTCCTTCTTCTTGTTTCCAGAACACCCAATAATGACGGGAACATCAACGGCTTGAAGTATGTCTTCAAATATTTTTCGAGATTTTGATACTGGCCAGTCTAATGTTCCTGGATCAATCCCGAGGGAATGAAATGTAATACATTCCGCACCGAATTCATCAACGGCAAATTTTGCCCATTCGGCCGGATCACCTAAATAGCCTTTATATTCATTTTTAATTGGCTTAGGAAGATGCATCTTATCCCCCATATCGAACACATCGTAGGTTACAAGCGGAGGATGTGGATTTTTCTTTCCCTCAATAAAGTTGTAAAACGGAGGAACAGTTTCGCCACCAATTACACATCGTTTTCCATTCGATCTGACAAATTCAATTTCCTCAATTTTCCCAGGATATTCGACATTTATTTTGAAAGAAGTAGGTGTCCATTCTGCCTTTCCCAATTGTGCTTTGCCCGGTAATCCCGCGGCTTTGGCAGCAGTGGAAACTATGGTTGGCAGCATTTGAAACTCTAAATATTCCGCAAATAAGTCAACGTCTTGAAGCTCCAGTTGCTCCGTATCCTTCATCATTTTAGCGAGTTTCTTGCTTAACTCTTCGAAAGAAATTTTATATCACTTTAATTTTTATAATTGTTATAGTTAAGTAAAATTCTGATTAAATTAAAAATTTTGTAATTTGTTTTATTTAAGAGATTGTAGCCTTTCCTTCAAAATTAACCTGTTTAACGACGAAGAGTGATCATTTAATTATAAACAATAATGTAAAAAACTATATAATTTGAATAATAATTCAGATTTTAAAAAAATAGTAATGAAAAAAGGGTCAGTATAATCCCTTTTAAGAAAAAATTGGTATTATTAACAACATTCTTCTTTTTTGGGGTTATCTTTGTTATATTGAAGACAAATGAATGTTAGAAATAGATTATAAATAAGAGAAAAAGCGAGTTTTAGTTTGATCGGAAAGTGATTTCTCTTCGCTTCAAGAAAATTAGCAATATGATACATCCAAAGGTAATCCCCACTGTCAAGGCTATGGGGAAACTTGGAATTTGTGGGATATAATAACGTGATAGTGATTTAGTAGAATAGATATAAAATAGATCTGAGGATGCATTCAGTAGAATAATTTCAATATAATAAAGTTTAGGCGAGCTAAGAACTGGCGCTGTAAAATTTAAATGTGGATTTACAGAGGTATTATCACTTTTCAAGGAAGAGCTTGAAAAAACAGAAGTATCAAGTGAGCCATCGGGATTTATATGAGGTTCATTCGGTCGCGAATTAAAGAGTAATATGGAGTAATTGCATGAACTTTGACTTTCAATTTGGATATGAACCGATTCACTATCATTTAACGTAAAGAGGAAAAATAATGGAGCGCCTTTATCAATCTCTTGAGGTTGGATAAAGCTATAAGTTGGAGCAGCATTACAATCTTGAAAAGATACAAGAGGAATGACCGTAAAAAGCAGTATAACAGTGATTAATAATTTTTTAGAGTTCATTTTTCTTTTTTCTATCAATAATTTCAAAGTAATATAAGAATGAAAACTCTTTTTAGTTTTTCTTTTTAATTTTCAGTCAACTTTTTTTTGGCAAAATTCACGAGTCCATTTTGACGAATAATCTCTTGAATAAACTTAGGTACTTTTTTGATATCAAATTTCTTATCTGTCGTTTGATTGATTAACATTCCTTCGTCTAAATCTATCTGTAGAACATCTCCTGAGTTAAATTCATTTATATTAGAAAATTCAATCACCGGTAAAGCAATATTGATCGAATTTCGAAAAAATATACGGGCGAAAGTGGGTGCTATAACGCATTTTATTCCTGCTGCCTTTAAAGAAATTGGTGCTTGCTCTCTACTTGAACCGCTCCCGAAATTAGAGCCTCCAACTAAGATTGTAGCATCGAGTTTTCTTTTCTTTTCGTGAAAATTAGGGTCAAGATCTTCCATACAATGCTTAGCTAAATGTTCGGGATCAGATTTATTTAAATATCTAGCAGGAATAATTAAATCGGTATTTATATTCTTTTCATTATATTTAATGACAATTCCTTTCATTTTAATATCTTCATTTTAGATTTCTATTAAATTATAAATATTCGGGCGAAGTTATATAGCCTTTAAGGGCAGTCGCAGCGGCAGTAGCGGGACTTGAGAGATATACTTCACTTTCCACATGACCCATTCTCCCTTTGAAATTTCGATTTGTAGTAGATAGAGCCTTCTCTCCCTTTGCTAGAATTCCCATATGTCCCCCAAGACAAGGTCCACAAGTTGGAGTTGAGACAATCGCACCACTTTCAATAAAAGTTCGAACATATCCTTTTTTGATTGCTTGAAGATAGATTTCTTGGGTACCCGGAATTACTATGCATCTAATATTCGGATTGATTTTATTATTTTCAATTATTTTTGCTGCGATTTTTAAATCTTCTAATCGCCCATTAGTACAAGACCCTATAACCACTTGATCTACATGAATTTTCATATCATTTACTTCTGAAATAGGTCTTGAGTTTTCAGGTAAATGGGGAAAGGCAACTTGTGGTTCAATTTCCCCACATTCTACTGAAATCGTCTCAAAATATTCTGCATCATCATCACTTTTGTATATTTTGTACTGATTTATATTTTTCTCTCGGAGATATTGTTCGGTAACCGCATCGGGATTGATTATTCCATTTTTACCTCCTGCTTCAATTGCCATATTACACATAGTGAATCTATTAGCCATTGAAAAGTTATCTATTATCTCTCCCGTAAATTCCATTGCCTTATATGTAGCACCATCTACACCAATTTCCCCAATTGTATATAAAATAAGGTCTTTACCTGAAACCCATTTTTTTAACTCACCAGAATAAATGAATTTTATACTTTCGGGAATTTTAAACCATGCCTTTCCTAAGGCCATCGCGACCCCTAAATCCGTCGATCCAACTCCCGTAGAAAATGCCCCTAATGCCCCATAAGTACAAGTGTGAGAGTCCGCTCCTATAAACAACTCTCCAGGGCGCACAAGACCTTGCTCGGGAATCAGACAATGCTCAATCCCTACTCTTCCTTGTTCAAAATAATTAGAAATTGCATTTTTCCACGCAAAATCCTTCATTATTTTACATTGATTTGCTGACGCAACATCTTTATTAGGTGTAAAGTGATCCGGAGTTAATATAATTCGATCAAGATCGAAAACCCCTTTATTTGTACCTTTCACTACTTCTTTAAAGACTTCAATTGCAATAGGCGCGGTAATATCATTTGCCAAGCATTTGTCTATCTTTGCTAAAATATAATCTCCAGCAACCACATGGGGATTTTGAGAATGATCTCTTAATATTTTTTCACTTATTGTAAGTCCCATTGTATTTTAAACTTATAACAACTAATATATACAATTTAATTACCTTAGAAAGTACTTTATAGTTTAAATTTTTATTCTTTAGCCTTATTTAGCTCTATTAAAAGAATCTTTTTCACTCTTACAAATTATTTTAGAAATTTTTTTGAATTAGTTATAATTTATTTAAATATAATTTTATCATTGGTGTAGGAATGAAAATAGAAGATTTTTATTTTGAGAAGTATCATGGGTTAGGAAATGATTACATTTTAGTTAATGATATTGAATGGAACATTCCTGAAAAAAAGAAGGGAAGCTTAGCAAAGAAATTATGTGAATGGCACTTTTCGATTGGAGCAGATGGATTAATTTATGTCTGCGAAGCAAATTCATCTATAGATGCTGATATTGAGATGCGTATTTTTAATATAGACGGAACAGAGGCAGAAATGTGTGGAAATGGAATTCGCTGCTTTTCGAAGTATGTTTATGAACATGGAATCGTTTCTAAAGAAGATATGAAGATTAAAACTCTTAAAGGAATTATTTCCTCTAAATTAAGACTTAGTGAAAAAAACAATGGAATTGTTGAACAAGTTAAGATTGATATGGGTCATCCAATCTTAGAATGTAACAAAATTCCGGTGGTTCCAGAAGATAATGAAAATCAATGTATTAATGAATCGATAGTTGCAATAAATAAAGTATTTAACTTTTCCGCAGTTTCAATGGGTAATCCCCATTGTGTGATTTTCGTAAAAAAACAATTAGATGATAATAATCTAAATAAATACGGTTCTGTTTTAGAAAATCACGAGCGATTTCCAAATAAAATCAATGTTGAATTTGTTAAGGTGCTTTCTCAAGAAGAATGTTCCCTAAGGGTATTCGAGAGAGGCGTTGGAATCACAAACTCTTGTGGTACAGGAAGTTGCGCATCTGTAGTAGCAGGGGTAATATTGGGAAAGTTTAAGAAAAACACACCAATAAGAGTTCATAATGATGGAGGGGATCTGATTATTACTTATTCGGGGGAAAGAGTATTTATGGAAGGCCCTGTAGAGAAATCCTTCACTGGATCAATAGAAAAACTTGAATTTTAATCTGTCTAACAGATTGAATTTAATATCTTAGTTTTGCTTTTTTATTAGGTATTCCTAATTAAATAATTCATTTTAGCGAATTTATTAATTCTTAATTTAATTAAAATCAGTTTCTTGCCTATAGTTATAATTTTCATTTTAAAATCCGTTTTCCTTTTCATATGTATTTTTTCTTGAGTTGGATAGTTTAGAAGGGCTTAGAGCGGGTATAACAGATAACAAGTAAAAAAATTTTAACTCGTATTAATTATCTAAATCAGAAAAATAAATATTCTAATTAACTATAAAGAAAATTCTATGAAATATTCTACTTGGTTGAAAAAAAAGGATTTAGAGTATAAGAATAATGAATTACATTACGCAGATATTAATTTGAAAAAGGTTATTAAAAAGTATAAAACTCCTTTTTATATTGTTAACGAAAGACTGATAAGAAAACGATATAAAAAACTTAAATCTATACTTGACACAAATTATAAGCAGAATGAAATTCATTACGCTGTTAAAGCAAATTCAAACTTAGCAGTATTAAAAATATTGAAATCTGAAGGAGCAAGTGCTGATTGTAGTTCAGTTGGAGAAGTACGCTCATGTTTAAAGGCCGGAATTCCTGCCGAATCGATAATTTATACAGGAAATATGTTCACAAATGAAGATTTTGAATTTGCAGTAAAAAATGATATATTAATTAACTTGGATAGTATATCTCAACTAGATCGATTAAATCATATTTATGAAAAGTTAGATAAAGAAAAATTACCACTTTCGTTTAGAATTAACCCCGAATTCGGAGCAGGTCATCATTCTCACACCATTACTGCAGGAAAGGATATTAAATTTGGTATTTTGGATGATCAAGTAATTGAGGCATATTCAAAAGCAAAAGAATATGGATTTACGAAATTCGGCACTCATATTCATATTGGTTCTGGGATACTGGATCCAAATGATTTTGAGAGTGCTTTTAATAAATATATCGACATTGTTATGAAATTAGCTGACACTTTAGACATTCAGCTAGATTTCATAGATTTTGGTGGAGGATTAGGGATACCATATCACCCAGAGGAGGAGCCCCTTGATCTAGAGCTCTTCATCAAGAAGCTCATAAGCCCAATTAATAAATTATTGGAAAGGGGAGACTTTGGAAATCCAATAATAAAAATTGAGCCTGGAAGATTTATAGTTGGAGAGGGGAGTATTTTAGTAACTCAAATAAATACAATAAAAGATAATGGTTATAAAAAATTCTTAGGGGTAGATGCAGGATTTCAGACGCTTATACGTCCTACAATGTACCAATCATATCATCATATAATCCAATGCAAGCAGAAAAACGGAGAAAAAGAGGAATACGATATTGCAGGCCCTATATGTGAATCCGGGGACATTTTAGGAAAAGATAGGAAAATTATTGAACCAGAAGAGGGAGATTGTTTAGTAATTCTTGATACAGGAGCCTATGGATTTACCATGGCAAGTGTATATAATTCACGACCTAGACCCGCGGAATTATTATTAAATAACGGTAATATTTATGTTATACGAGAGGAGGAAAAATATAAGGATTTATTTAAACACCAAAAAATTCCTAAACATTTAAAATAAGTTCAAATTATTTGAAAAGACTATTTAATTCCCCTAAAAAAGTTTTTTATTCTTTGCTACGTTTTTAATAATGAGGTAAAATCATATGGGAATGATTGAGGCCTGGATACCCTTCAATTATTTCTTATGAAGATCTGGCGTAATGAAATCTATAGATATTAAATCTAAGATTAATGATAATACTGATCTGCTCTGAAAAATATATGGTTTTACCTTACATTCTTTTCTTGTCTAAGAAAATTATAAACGAAAAAAAATAAAAAATTGATATTATAACCCCAAAACATCTCTTGTAGAGAAAATTTTACCTTCTTTTGTTTTATTTAGAAATTTAATTGCTTTGATTGCTCCTGAAGCAAAACAAGATCTGCTATGTGCTTGATGCTTAAACTCTATTCGCTCACCTGGTCCGGCATATAAAATTATATGGTCTCCAACAATATCACCAGCTCTAATTGAATGTACTCCAATTTCTTTTTTTGCTCCAACCTTTCGCTTATTAGGACCCTTTTTCCTCCCAAATTTTGAAACGTTATTAAAATTTATTCCTATAGAATCGCCTATAATATTTCCTGCAGTTAACGCAGTTCCGCTTGGTGCATCTCGTTTGCGATGATGATGTGCTTCAATAATCTCAATATCCCAATCTTCCAAATATGGTGATAATATAGAAAGCATTTTAAAGAAAACATTCACCCCTGTAGCCATATTAGAGGATATTATAGCTGGAGCATTCTTTTCTTTTACTAATCTTTTAAATTTACTTAAAAAGTCATCTGACAAACCTGTTGTTCCGATAACGCACCTAATTCCACTTTTTACAGCAATCAGACAGTTTTTTTCCGTTGCTACTGCAACCGTGAAATCGACTAAAATATCCGGATTCGTGCTATCCAATATTTCTTGAAGATTGTTTACATCAGTAATAGTAATATTCTTTGGATCATTAACACCAACAACACTTTCTAATGATTTTCCCACTTGTTCTACATCACAAGCTGCAACCACATCAATTTCAGAATCATTTAGGGCTAATTGCGCGATTAAAGTTCCCATAGATCCTGTCGGACCTAAAATCACTAATCTAATCATATAAATATCATAAAAAAATAATAATTTAAATAAATTAAAGAAAAAAAATGCTATACTAAATCAAGTTCTTTTAATACTGCCTTTATTTTTTTTTGGTTATCCTTTGTCGGAAGTGTGAGCGGTAATCTCATTCTTCCGTCCATAATATCCATAATTTCTGCCGCCATCTTTACCGGTCCTGGATTTGTCTCAATAAATAAGACTTTAAATAAATCATATAATTTTAATTGCATTTTTCGTGCTTTCTCCCAGTTGCCATCACCCATTATGTTAACAAATTCTACCATTTGTTTAGGAATAATGTTTGATGCGACGGAAACCACGCCTCTCCCCCCTAGAGCCATTAAATGGTATGTTAGAGAATCATCTCCGCTCAATACTACAAAATCTTCTGATGTGTTTTTAATAATTTTAGTAATTTGATCAATATCACCGCTTGCACATTTGATTCCTGCGATATTTTCTTTAACCCTAGCTAATCTTACAATTGTTTCTGGTTCAAGATTTCGGCCAGTTCTACTTGGGACATTGTATAAAATAATTGGTAGAGATACAGCATCAGCTATTGCGGAGTAATGATCAAATAATGAATGTTGAACTGGTTTATTATAATAAGGGACAACGATTAATAGGGCATCTGCACCTGCTTTTTCAGCATACTGACTTAATTCAATCGCTTCTTTTGTAGAATTACTTCCTGTGCCCGCCAAGACGAAAGGATCCTTTTCGCTCTTATTAGCTTCATCAATAGTAATATCAATTGCTTTCTTATGTTCATCATGGGAGAGGGTTGCACATTCCCCGGTAGTACCCATCGCTAAAAGATGGCAGCCATTTTTTATCTGAAATTGTATGAATTCTCTATATTTCTTCTCATCGAGCGAGAAATCTTCTTTAAATGGAGTTATCATTGCAGTTACAACTCCATAAGATCCAAACTTTTCAAGTGTCATTAATTTCTCAACTATTATTCTTTTTATATATAATTATGTTATCAAATATAATTTTTATTATAATTACTATTAAAAGAACTTAAGAAATGTATTAAAATATTAAATAAAAAAAACAAAAAGTAGTGTATAGGTCTTATAATTTTCCTTTTGCTTGTTTCCAAAATCCTAGAAAAAAGATGGCTAATCCGACCATTGCTATAATATGAAATATATCATTATGTGGTTGGAACAGAAACTCATTATTTGTTCCGTAATCTATAGTAAATCCAATTATTCCTCCAATTGCTTGTACCACTCCAGAAATCAAGATTACAGTCAATGCTACAATTAAATAGATTGCAAGTCCTTTCCCTTCTTGCTTTGCTTTAAAGGAGAATATATAGATAATCACACTGCAAATTATAAGCAAAATTACCCACAATAGAAACGGCCAATTGGTTATAAATCCAAGTATAAAGTAAATTATCACTAATACTAAGGGCATGAGAAGTAATAATAAAAAGTCGGTTTCTTTTTGATATATTATCACTCCCGTAAGAATAAAAATAAAACATATTCCTCCAAATATCATTGTAAAAGGCCACACAATATCACTTAATGGTTGTGAAAAGGTCCCATGGGCAATTGCTCCAAATAAGGAAAAAAGACCAATGGAAATAAATCCCCCAATCCACATTAATACACTTAAGGAGTCTGTTTTTTTCTTATCTTTATTTTTAAACCACAAGTATAATAGAATTATTGCAAATAAAAAACCCTCAATTGCAAGCAAGAGGTCTGTAATTAATGTTGTTGGTTCAGCTTGTTTTAAGATCATAATAATCTAACTTTTATAATTAAGTTAGATTTTATAATTAACAATATCTAAAAAGTTTCTTTAGAGATTATTATTTGAGAAATCTTTAAAAAGATAAAAAGGAAAAGGATTTTATTTACTCTTTTTCGTTTTCTTCTAACTTTTTCTTGGTTATAAACCCCATTCTACTTTGTAGCCCGAATAATGGGATAAATCCGTAACTTAATCTTTGATCAAAGGAACTTTTCGTCTCATAAGTAGCTAAATTTAAGTCATATATTCCATAAGAGGATTCTCGAGCAACCACTTGAGCATTCCCTTTAAATAATTTGACTTTAACACTCCCTGTGACTTTTTTATTTATTTCATTTATAAAGGCTTCTAAAGCATCTCTTAAGGGGTCAACCCACATCCCATCATAAGCCAGTTCTGTCCATCTTTGATCTACAATGGATTTAAAAGAATTCTCATGTTTTGTGCAGACATATTTCTCCAAATCCTTATGTGCTTTTATTATAATTAAAGCAGCTGGAACTTCATAGGTCTCTCTTGATTTTAATCCAATCGCACGGTCTTCCATATGTTCTATTCTTCCTATACCATGCTTACAACCAATCTTATGTACTTGTCTAATTAACGATACTCCGTCCATATTTTCTCCATTTAGTCCTACGGGATTTCCTTTTTCAAAATTAATTGTGATGTATTCAGGTTTATCAGGAGCATCTTCAGGACGCGTACTCCATTCTTTTGAATCCTCCGGAGGTTCAATTTCGGGATGCTCTAAAATATCACATTCTGCGCTGCGTCCAAATAGGTTTTCATCTGTACTATACTTTTTATTCTGATTTGCAATAGGAATATTGCGTTGTTGAGCATACTTTATCTCCTCATCTCGTCCCATGTTCCATTCAATCATAGGTTGTAAAACTTCAATTTCGGGAGCATATGCTTTTATGGTTGTATTTAATCTTATTTGGTCATTTCCTTTTCCAGTACAACCGTGTGCGACAACTTCAATTCCTTCTTTTTTTGCTATCTTTACTGCTTCAATACCGATTAGAGGTCTTCCAACAGCTGTACTTAATGGATATATCCCTTGATATAATCCATTTGCTTTAATTGTGGGAAAAATATATTCCTTTACAAAAATCTCCTTCAAATCAACGGTGTAATGTTTTACAGCTCCCAAATTATAGGCCTTTTCCTCGATCTCCCTAAATCTTGAGGGATCTGCAAATTCCTGACCTAAATCTGCTGTAAAGGTATAGATCTGGGCGTTATATGTTTCTTGAAGCCATTTCAACATACAACTCGTATCTAACCCTCCTGAATACATTAATAAAATTTTATCATAAGAACTTTGTTTAGGTCCTAGTTTGTTCATATTTATCAAGGTTATTATTTAATAACTCTATTAATGAATATTTCCACTTATTTTTTTCTAAATTATTCTAAATTTGTTTCAATTTGATAATGCTTTATCTATGTAAATAAAAAAAGTTAAATAGGAAAAATTATATTAAGTGTTTTGAGTAATGGAAAACCAAGATTTATCTTTCAAAGTATCAGAGCAAACATATGAAAAAATTTTCCAGAATTCCCAATACCCTAGTTATATTTGGAAAAAGGAACAAGATGATATGATCTTGATTAAGTACAATAAAAAAGTAGATCCAATAAAAAAAAATCGAATGAAAAACCTTAAAGGGGTAAAAGCAACTAATTTTTATTCTGAAAATCCGCAAATAATAAAAAATTTATTTCTTTGCGTTAATACAAAAGTTAATTTTTCTAAAAAGATCCAATATAGATATAAGTCAGAAGATAAAATAGCCTTTTTAATCATCTTCTATAATTATATCTCTCCAGATATGGTTTTCGTTAACATTCAAGATATTACTACAAGAACTATGGCTAAAAAGGCCCTAAAAAGATCAGAAATAGAAAAAAAATTAATATTAGATAGTATCTCAGAATTAATTGCATTTCAGGATCTGAATCATAATTTAATTTGGGTAAATAAACGTGCGGTTGAATCAGTGGAATCAACTTCTGAGGATCTAGTTGGCAGGAAATGTTTTAAAGTTTGGAATGAATTAGATCATCCATGTAAAGGATGTCCCATAGAAAAAGCTATTAAAACTGGAAAAAGAGAACATAATCAAATCAAAGATCCATTCGGGCAATATTGGGATATAAAAGCATTTCCAGTAAGGAGCGAATCAGGTAAATTTATTGGTGTTGTTGAAGTTACAGAAAATATTACGGATCGAATAAAAACAGAAGAAGCTTTAAAGAGTTCAGAAGAAAAATATAAGGTTTTATTTCATAATACTGGAACGGCTACAAGCATTATTGAAGAAGACACTACTATTTTGATAGTTAATAATAGATTTGAGGAACTTACAGGCTATAACAAGAGAGAAGTAGAAGGAAAAATGAGCTGGATCGAATTTTTGGTTAAAGAAGACCTAGAAAGGATTAAACAATATCATTATAACCGCAGAAAAGATCCAACTTTAGCTCCAAAAACATATGAAACAAGCATTAAAAATAAAAATGGAGAAGTAAAACATGTAATTTTAAATGTTGATATGATATCTGGTACAACACAAAGCGTAGCATCTCTTACAGATATTACTTATCAAAAAATGATACAAAATGAATTAAAGGAATCAGAAGAAAAGTTCAAATTGATTGCCGAACAATCTCTTATGGGTATTATGATTTTACAAGATGATCGTTTTAAATATGTAAATCAACAATTCATAAATAAATCAGGATATAGTCAAAGAGAGATTAGAAATTGGGGACCAGGAGAATTTTTAAAGTTAATACATCCCGATTACAGAGAGTTTGTTAAACAACAAGCTCAAAAAAAACAAAAAGGGGATAAAGATTATATAACTCATTATATATTTAAGGCAGTAAGAAAAAATGGAGAAATATATTGGGAAGAAATATATTCTAAACCAATCAAATATAA
>SDNL01000030.1 GCA_004524365.1 Promethearchaeota archaeon
AAAACTTCGTACGATGGAGAACGTATCTGGATCCTTGGAAATCGCTTCTCAAAAGAGAGCGATAGTGTTTTTGATTTACTCATTATTGAACCCCTCCTTATTAATGACCTCAAGAAATATATCTTTTAAGGAGAATTCTTCTTGAGTGAATTTATTAAGTAGTATCTCTCCATTGAGCATCAGATTTGCAATTGCATTCTGCAACTTAACTCGATTCTTGGGGAGTATACGAATCGTTTTTGTCTTATCATCCACCCATATTTTTTCTATGAATTCTTTCCCTTTGAGAGCTTGGAAAACCGATGAGTTATTAGAAGTGTCTATAGTAAGCATATTATTAGTACTCTGATAAATGCGTTTTAGGTTGGCAATGGTATCCGTTAACAAGAGTTTGCCGTGATCGATCACGGTAACAGTATCACACATTTCCTCAACTTCGGAAAGCACATGACTAGAGACGAATATCGTAGCTTGTTTGGAAATTTTTTTTACATAGGAAATGATTTTATCGCGCCCTATGGGATCAAGGTCCGAAGTGGGCTCATCTAAAATTAAAATCTCAGGCTTTCCTATAAGGGCGGCAGCTAATCCCAAACGTTGTTTCATTCCACCCGAGTATGTCTCTATCCTTCTCATCTCCGCTTCTTGGAGGTCAAACTCATCCAGTAATTCAGTTGCTTCGTTTTCAGCTTCTTTTTTGGTCATACCGAAGAGACGCCCACAATGAATTAAAAATTCTTTCCCTTGCATATCATAATAAAACTCCACGTGTTGAGGTAAAAATCCTATTTTCTTTTTCGCATTCAAGCTTCCCGCACTATATCCGCATACTTTAGCAGAGCCATCTGTAATGGGAATTGCTCCAATAATCATTTTCATTGTGGAAGTTTTGCCTGCCCCGTTCGGACCCAAAAATCCATGAACACCTTTTCGTATTGTTAAATCAATTCCATCAACCGCAGTAGTTGTGTCTTTCTTAAGCTTTAAGATTTTATCCCCTTTATGCTTATAGATTTTTGTCAGATTTTCAGTTTTTATCAAAACTGAATCTTCATTGCCATTAAACTCTTGTGTAGTAATTCCTTGTAACATCTTGTAATACCTTTTTCAAATTATTTTTAATTTTTTTCTAAAGATAGCGTTTCATCTTCTTTACTTAAGAGTCAGTATGGATCTATTTAAAGGTAAAAACTATTTAAATTTAATTTGCTATTTTTTCTCGAAGGAATAATCGTGGGTATTGATATGCTCCGGAATCTTGAGAGTGATTTTCGGATGTTCTTCTTTCAAGATCGGAAGAGTAGGATAAAAGAGAAAATGAATAAGAAGAGAAATATGTTAACCTCAGAAGAATTAGTTTCCGTAAGGCAAGTCCCTTCCCCCAGAAAAGAGCTACCATTTATTCCATCTCCTTAAAAGGACGCCGCCGATTAGCGACAGCATCCCGAAGCCAAAAAGAGAGGGAATTCCAAAATGATAATTAAAATCGAAATGGAAAGGACATCAAACACCTATTGAACTATTAAAATTTCATATTTCCTAATAAAAAACTGTATATTTAAATAATTGTTAGTTTTTCTAAATAAGAATATATGCGTAATTAATAAACTGAAATATCATTTACTTCAATAAAGGAAACATTATATAAATGCAAAGGGAAGGTGACATATCAGGAGGCTTTCAAAAAAGATTTAAATATTTATATTCATTTTATTAAAATGTATACAAAAAATACAATTAAGAAATATGATATCAAAATGCAGAATGCACAAAAGAATTCAAAGGATAAAAGTAAGGTATTAACCGTACGGGTGAGTGAAGAATTGGACGAAGTTTTAGAGCAGAGAAGTCGTGATCGGAAGCTAACAAAAGCAGCGGTGATCCGGGATTATCTGGAATTCGCAAAATTTTTTCTAAAAGATTCCAACTCCGTAAAATCCCTTAACCAAAATGATTTAATTATCTTGAAAAATCAATTTTTTAAAAGCATGTTATCGGAATTTAAGGAAAAGGTTCAAATTGAATTTGGCAAGGAGATGGGAAGATTCATCAACGATATGGCAAGGCTTCAAAGCAGAGTAGATGATATTTCGTACAAGTTGGATTTATGTGAAAAATATGGGTTATTTCCCAAATTCATTGATAATGATGGATATATTTTAATCAATAAGAGTTTTGGGCCGAGGAGGTTTGTTGAAAGCTTCACGTGGTATCTTATTACAATGGCAACAGAGGGCGATTTCAATAAAGAATTTACAACGGAAGAGATCGAGGATAGTAGAAGTACTAGAAAGGAATATGAGAAGAAAATTAATCCAGTACGGCGAGATGCGACACACTATGCATTTGAATTTGCGAAAATAGAAACGGAAAAAACCGAAGAGTTGGAAGAATAAAAAGTACAAGGAGATTTGAATGAATATCCTATAAAGACAAAAAAGAAAAAACAAGAAAGTTAATTATTATCAATAACTTCCTTTAATCCTAATAAGGGTACTAAAACCATTTTCGGTCGAAAGAGCATTTCATAATGTACTTCATGTAAGATCCGCTCGATGGTAAAGATATTTATCAAAGTAATAGATTTTGGACAATTCTTTAAAATTTTACCCATTATTTTTAATTCCCAGGCATTCAAAAAGTCTAATACGATTTTTAATATCTCTTGGTGTTTCTTGACAGCTTTACGAAAAACTAAGCTATAAAGAATTTCTTCGGGCACGACATATTCATCTTTTTCGAGGATTTTCTTCTCTATAAATTGGAGCATCGTATTAAATTTGATATAACTCAATGATCGCAGAAATGAAGCCAGGTCTTTATCCGTGGGGAATCCTTTCTTTCGTGCTTCTAGGGGAAGTCCTGGGTCGCCTTCAAAATCCATGAAATAGAAATCATACCCATCTTCAGATTTATTATAAAGAATTTGTTCCATATGCAGATCTTGATGTACTGGTTGAATTCGGATCTTATCTTTTTTATAATTAAATCGAAATTTGTCTAAAATATCTTTTGCATCAAGAAAGACCGACTGAATTTTGGGAGAGCCATAGAACATAGAATGTTTAGAGCTTTCCTTCATGGAATGTTGTATATCGGAAATCATCAAGTTAAGTTTATGAGTATAATTATTCAAGTAGAATTCGCTTTCTACCATTTCTTCAGAATACCCTCTTTCTGGTAGGAGTAAGGCTTCGTGTAAATTAGTAATATAGCCACCAATCTCTTCTGAAATCGTAATGGATTCCTCGCAGTATGACTTTACAACATCTAAAGATTTTTTATTCTCTTTAAATTCAGAATAATCCGCAGAGATATCAGAAAAAGTGTCATATATCATATCATTGAGTTCATTCCAATAAATTTCACCGATATTTCCCATATTAGATACATATTGAATAATTCCAATAGATTCTTTTCCTTCGACATTAATTGTTCCATAGATTTTGGGGGCATTAGGGAAATCATTTTGTGATAACACATATAAGGTGCTTGGCTCCACGCTTTCTTGATATTCCTTATAAGATTTGAGGACATAGGAGTGTGGTTTTGAATCCTTTTCTCTTTTATTTATGAGTGTGAGTTTAAATAATAAATTAGTTGTATTACCCTTACCAAGTTGTTCAAGTTTTGCTTCATATCGATTGGAATAGATACTTGCCTCAATTAAATTTCGCACCTTCTTCATATTGACCTCATCTTGGAATTGTTCTTGATATAAGGTCAATTTTAAGGAGAGTTGAGGGAATTTTTCGGTAATGTCTTTTTCAAAAAGCATTAAATTCCAGAAATAAAGCACATATTCCGCTTCAATTAAATTAAGAGTGAGTAATTTTTGTTTATTATTAACCATTAATGCAATTTTTTTAGTGAACGTATTTTCTGTCAATGTTAATATATTTTCTTTATTATTTTCGGAAGGTTCTAAGATATCATGCAATTCATCATAATAGATTAACGGTAGAAAATACTCTTTCTCATAATCTTCTTTTGATATTTTAATAATGGTTAATAAAAGATTCTCTAATCGCCTATAATAATCGACAATGATACGAAATTCCAAATTGGATAACAGAAATTTGTCGGCAAACCATCGACGCGATGATAAATAGGCCTTGAATTCACTAGAATTCATTAAACTTTCAAGTAAGTTCTCATCAATATTTTTTAAGAACGGCATTTTACTTTTCACTAAGTAATTCTATTCTACTCTATTTAACATTAATGATTCAATATTAATTTTTTTAATGATCTCATTCGAAAATTATTTTTTAATCAAAAGAGATGAGAGAGAGATATTCTTTCTATTCAAAATGTTTAGATATTATATTTTATTTTGCAATATAATTAAATCAAACTTTTCATACTTATCAAATAATCGAGGAGATCATTCGTGGCGAAAGAAAAATCAATTTTCTTTCCGATTGTGTTTCATTTTCATCAACCAGTGGGAAATTTTGAACATGTGTTTGAGCATTGTTATAAAAAAGCCTATAAACCATTGCTCGAAAACTTATACAAATTTCCTAAGGTTTTGGCAACACTACATTTTTCGGGAAATTTATTAGAATGGTTTATTGACAATAAACCCTCATTTATCAACAAATTAAAGGAAATGATAGATCGAGGGCAAGTAGAATTGATTGGAGGGGGATATTATGAACCTATTTATGCTATTATACCTGATAGGGATAGGTTAGCACAGTTGAATAAATTATCGGACCTAATTAGCCAAGAGTTTGGATTAAAAGTCAATGGTGCGTGGCTATCAGAACGTGTTTGGGAACCCGATTATCCTTCATTTTTACCTAAAGCAGGTCTTAAATATGTTATTGTGGACGATAATCATTTTAGGGGGACCGGAATTAAAGAAGATGATACACTTTATTCCTATAATACTGAAAATAACGGAAAAAGTATACGTATTTTTCCGATCAATGAACCTATACGATATTTTATTCCTTGGAAACCAACAAATAGAACAATAGACTATTTGAAGGATAAAGCTACTGAAAAAGGCAATAGAGTTGCAGTTATGCTTTCAGATGCAGAAAAGATGGGCGTTTGGGGATCTACACATCAAATTTGTTATATAGACGAAAAAGGACATCTGGAGTGCGATGATAGGAAGCCTTTTATTCCTACACTTTTTAAAAAGGTAACTAATTTATCATGGATAAAACCCATTACTCTCTCCGATTATATGGAACAATATCCCGCAAAAGATCTCATATACCTACCAACTGCAAGTTATGATAAAATGGAAGAATGGGTTCTTCCAACAAGTATCAGGAGATCATTTGAGAAATATAAGAATGAATTGAGGGAAAACAGAGAAAAACAAGATTTGTATATGGTTTTGAAAGGGGGTTTTTGGCGGCATTTTTTGGTCAAGTATCCCGAATCAAACAATATGCACAAAAAAATGCTCTATGTGCGTGAGAAATTAATTGAAATAGAACATGTTGTCGAACAAAGAGCTAATGATAAAAATAGTACTAAAATATCAAAACTAATTGAAGATGCTTGGAATGAGATCTATAAATCCCAATGCAATGATCCCTATTGGCATGGTCTTTTTGGAGGTATTTATTTACAATTTTTACGATTTGCTATTTATGAACATTTAATTAATGCTGAAACAATTATGGATCAAATTAATTCTTTTCTTTACCCAAAATTGGATTCCTATATTGATATAATCCCTCTAGATTTTAATAAAGATTCTAAAATGGATTTAATCATTGAATCCGATATTTTCAATCTATATATTGATCCTTCAGATGGAGGGACAATTTTCGAACTAGATTATAAACCAAAATCCTATAATATAGGAAATCTTTTAACTCGTTGGGAAGAAGCTTATCATGAAAAGCAAAAAGTTGAGAAAAAGGAACTTTTTATTGATCATCATCGCAGAAGTATATTTAGAACGCGATTTTTTTCGGCGGAAACGAGTTTAGAAGAACTCGAATCAAATTCATACCGCGAATTATCGGACTTAATCGATGCTAATTATGATGTGATTACTAATCAAAAAGAAGGGAATAAGGCAATTTTAGAATTAACTACTACAGGTTCCATAGGAAAAGAGAATTCTGAAAAAAAATTTGAGTGTCAATTAAAGAAAGAAATAATAGTTGAAAAAGAACAAATAACACTTTCTTTAGAGGGGACATTAGATTCTCAAGATGTGGATGATGAAGATTTAGATACTTTTATTGGTGATTTAGAGTTAGGAATTGATCTCCCCTTCTTTTTCAACGGTAATCCAAACAAATTTCAGTGGGATTCTGGGGATAATACTGACGATATAGGGGCAAAAAATGAGTTTAAACAGCCAATCATTTATAAAGGAACTCAATTCAATGCATTTGACGAGTCATATGATCTTCATTTCGAAATAAAAGTAAATTCAGAAAATGATGTGAAGATTGGAAAATTTCCGATAATAAGTTATACTTATACCGAAGAAGGATACAAAAAAATCTTCCAAGGAACGAATATAATTCTAATTCTTAGTAATTTAAGCGAACAATTTTCTATAAATATAAAAATAAGAATTGATTAATTTGTTATGTGCTGCATAATATTTCAAGATTTTTTATCTTAAACTTTAAATAATATGTTAAGTATATTATTTTTATAGAAAACATTAGGATATTTCATATGAGAAAACATAAACACTCATCAAACTACCCGTATCATGCTGAATGGGTATTAAATAATGGAAATAAAACCGTATATGAACTTATAAATGGTAATAAATATCTTAAAGAACTCCGCAATGAAATAATAGCAAAAAGAAATAATAAACACTAAGGACCTTTTTCCTTTTCTTCTTTTCTTTTTGCTCTTTGAAATTGCATTATGAAATAAAATAATACTATCTCCTACCATTATGAATTAAAATTCGACTATCCCAGATTCTTTTGAGAAATAATGAGGAAGTTTTTATAATTTTATTCAAATACAATATATGAGATTATCTATTAATAGGGAGGTATATTATGAAAAATTTACATTCTTGTAATTATCGTTATAACCTTTGGAACGATGTTGATGATCATCTAAAGGAATGCATAAAAAGAAATAAAACAATTAAGAAGATTCGAAAAGATTTAATGGATAAACGATTAGAAAAGCATAAAAAACAAATAATAAATAAGAAAAGAAATAATTAATAATCTTATCATTAATAACCTTTATCAGAAGTTTTTCTCAATCAATTCTTCTCAAAAACACATTTAACTTAATCAACATTTTTAACATGTTATTTGAAAAGTACTCTTTTTAGGACCATTTTTATCTATATTTCACTAAATTATTATATTTTTAAATATTATTAGGTATAACTAAATAAAAAAAAAGGGTGAAATCAATGGCAAAAGGAAAACCTAAGCGAGATGGAAGTGGTAAAGGAAAGAGAGCAAATAGGGGTAGAGGCGGTTGTAAAGAACCTAAGGACAAGAATGCAAGAAGAAAATAATCAATTTGGGAAATTAATTAGTATTTTTTTTTAAAAACTTATTTTTGAAATCATTAAAAGTATATCTTTAAAAGTCAGGAGAAAATGTATTAGTATTATATCTACGAATTAAATTTTTTTTATGTTAGAAACCATATTTACCGAGTAAAGGAACGAACCGTACACCTGTTATTCGTTTTTTCTTAATTTTTCCTTCTTTTTTGGTAATTTTATAGAGAGATTGACTAAATTTTTTGGATCCTGCTGGTATGCAGAGTATACCGCCTTCTTTCAATTGTTCCGTTAATGGGGGGGGAATTTTATCGGGAGATGCTGCGGTCACTAAAATCTTATCATAGGGGGCATATTTTTCATATCCTAAAGTTCCATCTGCAACGATGACAGTTATTCGCTCCTCATAACCTGTTTTTTTTAGATTTTTTCTTGCTTTTTCTGCAAGATAATCGTGCCGTTCAATTGTATAGATATGTCCGGGATTATTTGAGTCTTTAGGAGCAATTATTTCTGCACATAAAGCTGCATGGTATCCCGATCCGGTGCCTACTTCTAATAATTTATCACCCTCTTTTAGTTCAAGAATTTGACACATCATTACATTCATATGAGGGGCACTGATGGTTTGTTCTGACCCAATCGCAAGAGGTGTATCCACATATGCTTGGTTTTTAACTTCCTCCGGAATAAATTTTTCCCTTGGGACATTCAGCATTGCATCTATTACTTTTTCATCTTTCAAAATATTTCTTTCCTTGAGATTCTCTACTAACTTCTCTCGCTTTTTTTCAAAACTCATCAGTATTCACATTCTTAAATAAATTTTAGTTTAAAAATCTAATGCATTAAGATTTTAATCCTAACAAATATCTCGGGATTCCTCGTTCATATTAAATCTCTTAATAATAATAAGGATTGAAATTAATTATGCTTTATTTTAAAAGAGATTGTATTAAGTATATTTATCAAATTTAAAAATTTTATTGTGCGGAAAAACTTTCGTTTTAAGAGAAATATTAAGTAGAATTGGAGCATCATCTTCTCCCCTCTCTATCGATTCTATCTTTTCCCCGTGAAATAAAATAGTATTTACATGTTCGAACACGAAATTATCTTTTCCTTCAATAATAATCTCATCTCCCGCTTCTATTGGGCAATTTTTCGCATCGATTTCTATATTTGCTGTTTTTACATTATCTTGATAGGAAAGAACTTTTCCGAGATAGGTTTTTCTATAGTTTGAGATATTTCCTCGTTTATTTAACTGAATATCTTCTGCTGTGGGAGTTTTAAAGTAAAATCCTGTGTGAAATCCACGATTATATACTTCAGATACCTTTTCTTTCCATTTGTGGACTAATTCTTCAGAATAGGTGCCTTCATAATAACTATGTATGGCTTCTTTATAGCATTTTGCAACAGTTTTCACATATAAGGGCGATTTCATTCTTCCTTCTATCTTGAAGGCGTCGATATTTGCCTCAAATAGTTCTGGTATAAACTCAATCATACAGAGATCCTTAGCATTTAAGAACATTTTTCCATCATAGATCAATTCATTATTTTGGTCATCGATAACACGCCATTCCCTTCTACATGGTTGAGTACAATTCCCTCTATTTGCGGAAAATGCGTCTGATTCCTCTAAAGTGGCTGAAAAATAACATCGACCGCTAATTGAAGTACACATAGAGCCATGGACAAAACATTCAATTTCTGTGTTGTTCAATTCGTTTTTAATTTCATTTATCTGCTCGAGAGAAAGTTCTCGTGCTAAGATAATTCGTTCTGCACCTAGTTCTTCATAGAATTTTGCACTTATTATGTTTGAAACATTAGCTTGAGTTGAGATATGGAATTTGAGGTTATGGGATTTAGCTAATTGGATTGCAGCAATATCATGAGCGATAATTGCATCAATTCCTGCATTCTTTGCTTCTTGAATAAGCGTTTTTAAATCTTCCAATTCTTTACTATAAATCAAAATATTTGTGCATAAATAAACCCTAATTGGTGGTTCTTGAGAATGACAAAATTTCACTACTTTTGTTAAATCTTCCCGTTTAAAATTTTGGGCATTTTTTCTCATATTGTATTCCTTAATTCCAAAGTATATCGCATCAGGAATGTCCTTAATATAATTCAATGTCTTCCAATCGTTTACAGGGGCTAAAAGCTCTGGTTTTTTATGATATTTTTTATTCATAAGCTTAGGTAACATTTCATCTAATCTATATAAGAAACCATAATAAATTACTTTTATATTTAGGAAATCTAAATTTAATAAAAACGTAAATTCAATAGATAAACGGTTTATAATATAACCCAATTAAGATGAATCCTTCTTGATTTTTAATTTATTCTCAAATTAGTCACATTTAAAAATAAAGGAGATGATTGGGTTTAAGGTATAAATAGATTATATCAAATAAGGTACATATCTATTAGATTTTTCTAATTTAAAATAATAAGAGATTTTTAATTAATAAAAAATTAATCAAATAAAAATATTAAAAGGTGGAATATAGTGAAAGTGGTATTATTTAATGGATCCTCAAGAAAAAATGGAAATACCTACCATTCTCTTAAAATTGTAATGGAAGAATTAGAAAAAGACGGAATTGAATGTGAGTACGTTTGGATTGGAGGACAAACCCTACAAGGATGTACTGCCTGTGGTGTATGTGGAGAAAATAAAGATGGTAAATGTGTATTGAAGGGAGACAAAATGAATGAATACATCGAAAAAATGGTTAATGCGGATGGAATAATCTTAGGTTCTCCTACTTATTTTGCTGATGTATCAACAAATATGAAGGCTCTCATTGAACGAGCAGGATATGTATGTCGGGCGAGTGGCGATTTATTGAAGAGAAAAGTGGGGGCTGCAGTCGTTGCAGTAAGAAGAGGTGGAGGTGCACATGCATTTTCATCCATTAATTATTTCTTCTTGATTGCTCAAATGATTGTTGTGGGATCAAGTTATTGGAATCTGGGTTATGGACAAGCACCAGGAGATGTATTGGACGATGAAGAGGGAATTCAAACTTTTGAAACTCTCGGTAAAAATGTTGCATTTGTTCTTAAAAAGTTAAATGGATAGGATTATTATTTTGAAAATTCAGCAATAAAAATTAAACTTTTAATTTTTTTATTCTTTTTTTCCTTAATTATGGATTTCAAAAGGATTTTGAAATGGTTTTTAATTGTTGGCGGTCTTATTGAAGTTATGATTGGTTTCTTTCTGATGGTTCTCCATCCATTTTTAAAAGAAGATAATATCTTAACGGTTCCCATCTTCAACCAAATGGCAGGAACATTTCTATTTGGATTTGGTATACTATTAATATACTCATCTAAGTCAATAGAAACTTACCGAATAATTCCAATAGTGAATATTCTACTTAGAATAATGATGATTGTCTTTTCAATTATTCAGCTCCCACAATACCCAAGTTTCTTTATGATTCTCATTCCAGCAATGATATATGACGGTACTTGGTCGATTATTGTAGTAATATTAATGTTACATTTAAGGCTTTTGGAATTAAAAAGAGAATAAGAAAGATAATTAAGGTAAAATTAAAATGATTGAAAAATGGCAGATAAAAAAGACAAAAGATATCTTATCAGTTAATATTTTTAATATTTTGGAGAAAACTTATCGAAGACCCGATAATAATAAAGAATTTAAGGCAAATATTTTAGATGCTCCGGACTGGGTTAATATCATAGGAGTGAATGAAGAAAATGACATCTTATTGATTAAACAATTTCGCTTCGGGACTAACACGATTGAATTGGAGATTCCCGGAGGGATTATAAATGAAAATGAAAGTCCAAAAGAAGCAGCATTAAGAGAATTAAGAGAGGAGACCGGATATTGGGCTAGGAAAATAGAGAAGATCGGATATGTATATGCCAATCCTGCCTTTATGAATAATAAATGTTATTCTTACTTAGCAACTCTTTCCGATGAGAGAGGAGATACAAATTTCGATCCAAATGAAATAATTGAAATACAATTTGCATCTATAAGTGAAGTAAAGAATTTCTTAAAAACAGGGAAAATAAGAAATGCGTATTGTGCAATTGGGTTATTTTGGTATTTGTTCCGAGAAATAATCTAACCAAATCTTAATTCTATATTATGTTCCTTTATACTTTAACTGCATTAAATTGATTATTTCATTATCGGTTTTTACCATTGAATTACTTATTTTCCCTAAAGCTTTTATGGTATCTCCGGCATTTTCATAAATAATCCCATTATCGGGTGGAATTTTTATGCCTTCGAGGGCCATAAGTGCAGATTCTGTTGCAACAGCCGACGCAGTACCTAATTTAAGCGCACAGCCTTCTTTCGCACCATCACATATAATTCCCGTAATATTTGCTACCACCAAGTTAATAGCATTATTAATCTCTTCTAATGACCCATCCAAAAGATATGTGATTCCAGCAGTTGCACCAATCCCGGCTTTGACAGCACAACCACAGAGAGCAGAAAGGTGAGTTGAGTAGAGGTGTGTAAATTTAGTGATTAAATGGGATAATAGAGCCGCTTTGCAAGTTTTATCATAATCAATATTTTTAATTTCACTAATAACTGCTATGGGAACAAGAGCCGTAATTCCTTGGTTTCCAGAACCAGAAGTACTCATTACGGGTATTTTAGCACCACCCATTCGGGCGTCTGCAGCTGCCGCGACCATTATCCTCACTTGCATTACCATCGAATCGTAAGATCCATCCATCTTTGCCATTTTTTCTAAATTTTTACCTATATTCAAACCAAAATTTCCTTGTAGACCCTCATTTGCAATATTTTTATTCATTAAAATTCCTTTATAGACTTCTTCTCTTTCTTGAGGGGTCATAGACTCCGCAATATGAACTAGTTCCACGATTGATTTAGGAAATTCACCTTGTTCTTTTTGTGGGAGCTTTCGAGATCCTTCAAATAAAATTTTTCCATCAACTTCAATTCTAGTGATATTGTCATGTTCATCCTCAATCTGTACTAATGATGTTCTCGAAGAATTCTCAATCAAATATTTTATACTTACTTGAATATCAAGATGCGGCATCTTTTCCTTGGATTCCATGAAAGATACTTTTATCTTATTAGAATTGAGAGTTTGTTGTGCTTTTTCAATTAATTCAGGGGTTATATCGTTAAAGAGATTAAGCTTCTTTTGGTAATCACTGTGTAATCCCATTGCGGTTGCAATGCCTATTCCTTTTTGACCCCCTGTTCCCGGGATTTTAACCGCATAAGCATTTTTAAACACATCTTTATCTGTCTTAACTTTAATTTCTACTAATTGATTAGTATTAAATGTAGGAGCGTTCTTGGGAAAAGATATCACATCTCCAGAGCTAACCACGCTTTCATTAAAGAGTGCATTATAAGCGACACTGGTTGCAAAACCAACTGCGATAGGCTCGGTACAGCCGGTAGCAGGTTTTACATTTTTGGATAAAAAATCTAAGACATTCAATTTTATTCCTTTCATACCTTTATTATAAAAATAGGATTGGAATTATATGAATTTTTGTTAATCGAATGAAAATACAAAAATGTTTATATAAGAATCTATGATAATTGTAAAGAAATATATTTAATAATCAATTCTTATACCAATAAGATAAGTTTTGCATGACAATAAATAAAAAATATTTCAAATTATTGTGGTTGAGAAATAATGGTTAATGCTATATTAATAGTGATTGATACTCTACGAAAAGACCATGTAGGTGCCTATGGAAATAAATGGATACGAACACCTAATTTGGACAAGTTTGCCGAGGAGTCAGTAAAATTTACGCGAATGTATCCCGAGACTTTACCTACATTACCAGCAAGAAAGGCGATGTACACCGGAAATCGGGTATTTCCTTTTAAGAGTGATAAAAAGGGTACTACAAAAACCCCTCGAGGAGATTTTATTGGAGATGCACTTGGAGCACCGGGTTGGTCAACTATTAAGGATACAGATGATACTCTCGCAGAAAAATTTGGCAGAAAAAAATATGTTTCTGCATTATTTTCGGATGTATATCATCAATTCAAACCAGGATACAATTTTCAGAGGGGCTTTTCCCAATGGAAGTGGATTCGAGGACAAGAAGAGGATGCATATCTTTCCGGACCTCCTGTGGATGATGAAGTACTGGAACAATACCTCACCCCAAAAAAGGAAGGAACTACTGCTGGAACTTTATTCGGCAAGGTTATGATGCGTCAATTTCTTCAAAATACTCGATGGTGGCGCTCTGAGAGCGATACTTTCCCTGCCCGCGTATTTCGGGCAGCGGGCGAATGGTTAGATATGAATTACCAGACACTGATGGAAGGGAAGGGGTTTTTAACCGTAGAATCATTTGACCCACATGAACCATGGGATCCCCCGCTTCATTATATTCGAATGTATGAAAAGGATCCAGATTGGCAAAAGGGATGTAGAAATATCTGTCATTCTGTATATGGTCCCGCAAGAATGCTTTCCGAAAAAGAACTTAAAAATTTAAGAACTAAATATGCTGGAGAAGTTACTCTCACTGATACATGGTTCGGATATTTCATCGATTATATAAAAAGAATTGGGGTCTGGGATGACTCCATTATTGTTGTGGTCTCAGACCATGGACATATGTTGGGGGAGCATGGATTAATAGCAAAAGCCGCAAATCCTCTGGGACGTGAAGTTGCCGATCTAGTTGCAATGATTCGGTTTCCAGGAGGTAAATGGGCAGGGGAAACATGTGAAAAATTCTGTTATCATCATGATATTTCCGCCACTATATGTGAGGCATGTGGAATCTCTTCGGGAAATATGGATGGAAAAGATCTTGCTAAATTAGTTGAAAATGATGATCTCATTTATTATGACCATGTTACGGTTGCGTGGGGGGGATCCGTCGCAGTTTTTGATGGTGATTATTGGTATAACGGCTATGTGTGGGATATTGAAGAAGGTAGTTTATATGATGTTAATAAGGATCCTAAATTAACTCAAGATATCATCTCTCAAAAACCTGAAAAAGCTAAAGAACTCTTGGAGCTCAGCTGGGACGATGCACCCGATGGAATCGATATGGATTTTATGCGTAAATTTAAGGACAGATTAGGCTGCACTCCCGTGACCAAAGAATTGACAAAAAAATAGAAAAAATTGATTTTAAAGAAAACCTTTTTTTAACCCTTTATTTTAAGGGATATTCAGGCTCTCGTTTTTGAAAAAAGGCTTGTATACCTTCCATGATGTCATTCGATGTGGAACATAACATTTGTGTGCGATTTTCTAATTGAATCATTGTTTCTAAGCTAGGGGAGTCCATCGAGAGATTAATCGCTTCTTTGGTCATTCGTAATCCCAAAGGACTTTTTCTGAGCATAATTTTTGCCATTTCCATTGCTTCTTCAAAAATTTTCTCTTCATTCCCTTCAACAACTTTGGAAACCAATCCAATCGTCTCTGCTTCTTCAGCATCAATAAATCTGCCTGTATATAAGATTTCTGCTGCTCTGGACATACCGATTAATCGTGGTAAATGATAACTAACTGCTAGATCTGCTCCTGAAAACCCCACATTAATGAAAGCATTATTAAATCGGCCATTTTCCCCTGCTATGCGTATATCAGCTGCAAGTGCAAAAGCAAATCCAGCTCCTGATGCTGCTCCTTGGATTAGTGCGATAATTGGTTGGCTAATTTTTCTCATCTTCACAATTAATTGGCTAGTTCTCCATTGGGCATACATCTTCGCTTTAATAATATCTTTTTCGGGTACATCTAAAAAATAATGTTTCTTTTTTAATTCTTCTGGCTTTTTCTTCGATTGTAATACCGTAGATTCTTTCAAGTCCAAACCCGCACAAAATGCCCTCCCAGTTGCTTTTAAAATTACAACACGACAATTTAAATTAACCATCAAATCGTCGAATACTTGATGTAATTCCTTAATCATTTGAAATGACATTGCATTTAATTTTTCCGGACGATTTAAGCTTAATATCCCGATTCCATTTGATTTTAATTCAAAAATAAGTGTTTCATATATCTCTTTCATTTTTAA
>SDNL01000156.1 GCA_004524365.1 Promethearchaeota archaeon
AAGGATTATTGGGATGAAGCATTGGATATGATTGCTTCTGGAGAGTTGGAACTTGAGAGTTTAGTAACAAACCGAATTTCACTTGAAGAGGCAGTTGATGCATTTAAGTACTATAATAGAGAAGAATGGATTAAAATAATTGTCGAACCACAGAGATAAACTATTTTTTTCTTGGAATAGGAAAATTATCTGATTATTAATTACTTTTTTACTTCTTAATTTTAAGATAAAAAGTATAAAAAAAATAAAAATGGAAAATAAATTTGAATTTATTCTTCAATTTCAAGTGTTTCTTTGACATATAAGAATAATGGAATCGAAGCTATGAAAAAGATCGCCGCTAGTATGAAAATATTAAATCGACCAAATACAACTGAAACAATTCCACCTAAAATACCACCAATTATCTGAGGTATGGTTAGAGTTATATTAAATATCCCATAGAATTGACCCCTTTTATGTACTGGCAAAGTATCTTGAGCCCATGTATTAATATTTGTGTTCAATCCAAGCAACCCAATCAGCATAAAAGGAGTAACAATTACAAAGATTATGAAATTTTCTGTCAATTGGGCAACAGGGATAATAAAGAACGCAATTGCAATTATTAATATTATCGGGGGTAAAAGCTTCTTTCTCCCATATTTATCTGCTAATCTCCCAAGGAAAATAACACTTGGAAAAAGAACAACAAATCCTATTAGTATCGCTATCATTAATTCTGTCATACCAAATGGAAGATCATTTAATATCCATATAAATAGGAGGGCCATCACTGATCCTATTCCGGTTTGATATATGGTTGATGCTAAAATTACTCTAAAAAAGTTATTTTGTTCTTTTAATAGCTTAAGATCAAACAGTTCCTTGATTTCTTCCGAAAACTTCTTCTTTGGGGGTAATTCCGAAACTGGCTGTTCCTTAATAAGGAAAAAACCTATAATTCCACATGCAATATATACCGAACCGCCAATTGTGAGTAAAAGAACGTGTGTCTCAAATGTTGTAGCAATATTTTCTGAAGCTAGAGCATCTCTAGTTAATAAGAATAATATTAACCCCAGAATCAATCCAATATTTGAAACAAATTGAACGATTCCATTTGCCCTCCCCCGATGTTCTAAATCTACTACATCCGGAATTAAAGACCTTGATGCTACAGAAACACCGTTCGCCGTAATACCTATTAAAAGCACATCATATATAATGCAGAAGATATAATTTCGTGAGAGTGCAAACAAAATCATTCCTATTCCCGCAAGGATTGAAAGTAATAAATAAGGCCTCCTTCTTCCATATTTTGATCTGGTGTTATCACTGAAAATTCCCCAAACAAAATTCATAATTAGGCCCACGGTGGCTGATAACGGCACCATCACAGCTGCAACAGCTATATCACTAAGAAGAAGTACATTTGTGATATAGGTATTAAAAATCTGCTGCTCAAAAAAGTAAAAAAACGTGTCTGCTAACCATAATAGCCCGATAACTACAACTTGAAAGAGAATAAATCGACTAAATCCCTTTAACTCATCCCTACCTTTTAAAACTTCATCACTCATTTTTAATTGATACCTTATAAGAATATTTTTTTAATTGTAGTTATAATCAATTCCTTATAAGAATTCTGTTCTTCATTTCTATATATTTATATATATACTATTATTGAAATATCATAAAAACAAAACTAAGGTAGTTTATTTCTTTAGATGTTTATTTATATTTCATTTATTTCGTTCCTTTTTGTTTAATCAGTGCTAAAAACAATTTATGAGGGAAACTTTTTTATGTTTAATTTTTTAAACCAATGTAAGAATGAGTAAAAAAGCTGTTTTATTTTGTGGAAAAACTGAGGATGTCTTAATAAAACAAATAATAACACATCTTAAGGACGAGTATAATTTTTATGTCGAATTACACAATCCAAATATGTTTTCCCTTGCATTATCTGAATATAATCAATTTATAAACAAATTTGATTTAGTAGTTGGTAAAGTGAATGGATTATCCACATTAGATGTATTACATAGCGCTAAAATTAATTATATTCCCGCAATCAATCAATTTGATTCTGTTTATAATTGCACGAACCGTATATGTCTAGATAATATTTTAAGAAAAGTTTTTTCTAAATATGAAAGAGTATTAAATAACTATTTTTTGCCTAAATCATGGTTACATCCTTCTCCTTTAAAAAATATAAATAAATTTAATCAATGGGCATCAACTAAGCTTCCTTTAGTATTCAAGAGCCATCTACAACATAATGATTTTTTTAGATTTAATTTTTTGGCAAGAAAACCAGAAGAAATAGGAGATTTTGTTGTTAACTATAAAGATGCACTCTATTTTGACTTATACATACAAGAATTTATAGAATGCGATGGGTTTGATAGAAAGATTTATGTGGTGGGAGATAAGATATTTGGAATAAAAAGAGAAAATCCTATCTATATATATCTCAGGGATAAACCAGAAAGCATTGATGTTGAAATGATAAAACGCGAACCTTTTGAATTGAGTGAAAATATTAAGCAATTAGCTCAAATTCTATCAAAAGAATTAAACCTAGATATATTTGGTTTTGATTTAGTTAAACCTATTAAAAGGGAAGGGTACGTTTTGTTAGATTTAAATGATTTCCCAGGGTTTAAAGGAATAGATAATATAGATAAGGTTATTGCTAATTATATTATAGACTATCTAGAACGAGTTTAAAGTTTTATTAAATATGAGTTAAAAATAGGAAGGGAATAATTATTAGATATGATATAATTCCATAAGCGATACAAAAATAGCCAAATTCTATTTTACGTGCGAGTTTAAGAAAAAAGTCTATGGTTGCATAACCCACGATAAAACTTATAAGAGTTACAACTATGATTGTCAACAGATCTAATGTTCCTAATATTGACCATTGTCCGAAAATGAGATCAACAAAAATAGATCCAAAAGCTGCCGGAACAGAGATCAAAAAGCTTAGAGTTAATGCATTCTCTTGTGTGTATTGTTCCATAAGTACTGTTGAGATTGTTATTCCGGACCGAGAAATGCCAGGTAAGACGGTAAATCCTTGTGCCATTCCAGCAATAAAGCTATCTTTTCGAACCGATTTTTTATTTAATTCCACAATTTCCTTTTTCCCAGAAACTTTCCGTCTTAGTAAAAGAATAATACCTGTTAGAATTAAAAAGGATGATATAATCAGAGTGATAATATCTCCATGAACTGCAGCATAAAAATCTTCTAGGAATAATTTAAATAGTAAATAAATGGGTATTCCTGTTACTGCTGTCCCAATAGTAGCTATTATTAGCCAATTCCTTTTGATAATAGGGAGATCATTAATTTCTGAAGACTGAGAAAAGATAGATTTTACCATTTCAATAAAATCAGTCCTAAATTTTAATAATACAGAGAGAGATGTACCTAAATGAAGCCATATGGCAAGACTATAGGCATTTGCAGGGGATATTCCAAAAACGTTAATAGAAACGATCATTACTTGACCCGATGATGAAATAGGAAGCCATTCTAAAACTCCTTGGATTATTGCAATAATTATAAATTCTATCATTTCAATACATTGGTTGATTTTTTATTTTTTTAATATTGAATTGATCGTTTCCTTATGAAACCATTTTTCTAATCCTTGTATTATGCATTCTTTAATTTCATCCCTTGCTTTTCTAAAGCCTTTCGTACCTTTCATCGAAGGATCTTTTATATCTCCGTTTTCTCCAGCAAATTCTCGAAAGGTGAAAATATCAGCACTAATCTCACCATTTAAATTAAAGATTTGTTGTTTATGTTTATTTGTTAAGGTAAGAATTAAATCTGTATCAAATAATAATTCTTTATGTTTTTTTAAGTCGATAGATTTAGAATTTGTTGGTAATGTAATTCCTTC
>SDNL01000031.1 GCA_004524365.1 Promethearchaeota archaeon
CGTTTAGAAACCTGTAATTTCTTTAAAATTATTAAAAAATCTTCCAATCAATACACCTTATTATTAGGATCAGATATTCCTAAGAAGTTTGTTAGGACTCTTCTATTGGAAATTTTTAAAGGAATGGGTTTTATGAATATTGAAATCAAACAAAGCTTTGCAAAATTAAAGATTTACCTAAATATTAAAAAAACTTAATTTTTAATCTCTATTTTTACTTTAAAACTATTTTCATTTGGTTTTTTACTTTAATGATTTTACTTGCTTTGATTAGACAAATTGAATTTTCAATTTAATTTATATCAATAGAAAAAAAAGTTTTAATTATAATTAGTGTAAATTGATTTTTATAAAAGGCTATAAAATATCTTCTCCACGTTCTTTTGTTCTTATTCTAATGGATTCTTCAACAGGAAGAATGAAAATTTTGCCATCCCCAGGTTTTCCAGTTTGAGCTTTTGAAATGATTGTATTTATGATATCATTGATATCAACCTTATTACTAACAACTAATTCCATCTTCAACTTATCAATCCATTCCACGCAGTATTGTCCCGCTCTACTTGAAAGTAATATTCCTCTCTGATTTCCATGCCCACGTACTTCATAAATGCTCATTCCTTTTATACCCTTCTCAAATAACCCTTCTTTTACGAGTTCCAATTTTTCTGGTCTAATAAAACATTCAATTTTTTTCATATTTTCACCTCATGCTTTCTCTCCGTGTTGGGACATATCAAGGCCAGCGTACTCAATTTCAATTGGCACTCTAAAACCAATAGTTTGATTCATTATCCATGCGATTGCATAGGTCACTCCAAATGAATATCCAATTGTGGCAAGGACTCCTATGATTTGTATAAGTAGTTGTACTAAATTACCTAAAAGCAATCCTGATGAGCCAACACTTGCAAATAATCCTGTAGCAATAGCGCCCCAAATACCCCCTGTACCGTGAATTGAAATAGCATCTAAAGTCTCATCTATTTTTGAACGAGTTCTTAAGGTTAGCACAAATAAGCAAATTGCTCCAGAAACACCTCCGATAATTAAAGCCCAAATGGGTTCAACAAATCCTGCTGCAGGAGTAACAGCCACTAAGCCCGCTAAAGCTCCTGAGGCAATACCTAAAGTACTATATTTTTTTGTATTATTGTATTCGATCACCATCCACACAATTCCTCCCGCACATGCTCCAATATGAGTATTGAATAGTGCTAAGACAGCAATATCATTTGCTCCTAAGGCACTTCCCCCATTAAATCCAAACCAACCAAGCCATAATAAACCCATACCTAATAATACATAAGGAATATTTGAAGGCTCCATTACTTCTTTTTGATATCCTTTCCTTGGACCAATTACCATCGCAATAGCTAGAGCAGCAAATCCCACATTAATATGTACAACAGTCCCACCAGCAAAATCAAGTGCGCCTAACATACCTAACCAACCTCCATCACCCCAAACCCAATGTGCTATAGGACTATAAACAAATATTAACCAGATTGAAATAAAGATAATAAAGGCACTAAAATTCACTCTCTCTGAAAAAGGACTAGCAATAATTGCAACAGTAATTATTGCAAACATCAGTTGGAAAACCATGTATAATAGATGGGGCATATCAGAAGAATATACACCATATGAATCTCTTCCAACACCAAATAATCCAATAAAATCAAATCCTCCAATAAACCCCCCTCCAATATCAGGGGCAAAAGCTAAACTATAGCTAATAAAAAACCAAATTATCGAAACTAAAGCGATTGAAACAAAACACATTGCCATCATATTGATAATGTTCTTTTTTCGAAGTAATCCACCGTAAAAGAATGCTAATCCTGGAGTCATGATAAATACTAAACCTGTACAGATCAGAATAAATGTTATATCTGCAGCTGACATTTTTTTTTATATTTTTTTATTTTAATTATATTTTAATTATTTTAATTCTCAAGTTAAATGAATATATTCAATCATATAAAAATCGTTGAGAAAAAGAATTAATTTTTATGAATTTTGGTTAATTTCCAAGAAAATATTTTGTAATAATACGTTTAAATTAAGAATTATTATGAATAAGTATGATCTTTTATTAATAGAAAACTTAAGTGATTAATGAGTATTTAATATGATTTTATTACTATTTTTATATATATTTTCAAAATTTTAAAAATTGAAGAGCTATGAAAAACAGAACCTTAAATATTGTCTTAGGACAAATAAATCCATTTGTGGCCAATATAGAATACAATTTATCCAAGATTATAGAAATAATTAAGTCTAATCAAAATTCCGATCTGATAATCTTTCCTGAAATGGCACTTACAGGTTATCCTTTGATGGATCATATTTTAGACCCCTTAATTAGGACAAGAAATCGTGAGGCTTTGAAAACAATAAAACATATTAATTCTAAACCAACAATTATTTTAGGTACTTTCACAGAACCCCCAGAATTACAAGAAAAGATTCAGCGATTTTATAATTCAGCAATTATAATTGAAGGAGAGAGGATTGTTCACATTGAAAATAAAAGATTATTGCCAAATTATGATGTATTTGATGAAAGAAGATATTTCTCTTTTGATAATAAGTTCAAACCAATAGAGGTTAAAAACATCAATATAGGAATTTTAATTTGTGAAGATCTTTGGGATCAAAATTACGAAATCAAAGTTGCAGAGCAACTTGTAAATAATGATGCAGATGCTTTAGTTGTTATAAATGCATCTCCTTACCACATTTCCAAATTTGAGAGAAGAAAGAAAATTGTAAGTGATAAATCTAAAAAATATAATGTTCCAATCGTTTATGTGAATATGGTAGGGGGTGTAGATGAAATTGTCTATGATGGACAAAGTTTTATTACAAATCGTTTTGGACAAATTATCTTCAAAGCCTCTGCATTTAGTGAAGATTTCCCAGCAATTCGATTAGATTTGAATGCAAAATCCCAAATTCAAGATACAGATAATAAATTAGACTGGCGAGAAGAAGTAGTGGAGGCTCTTGTATTAAATCTTAAAGATTATTTTCACAAAACTGCTATATTTGATGGAGTAGTTTTAGGACTCAGTGGAGGTATTGATTCTGCTTTTACTTCTTACATTTGTTCTAAAGCTTTAGGCCCTGAAAAGGTCACTAATATAATGATGCCTACCAAATTCACTTCACAGGAAAGTTTGGATCTTGCTCGAAAATTGTGTGAAAATTTAGAGTCTAATTATATTATTCATCCAATTGATCATATATTTGAAAATTTTGAGTCAAATCTTCAAAAGGAACTGGGAAATATTCCATTTGATGTTGCAGATGAGAATTTGCAAGCTCGAATACGCGCAAATATCTTAATGTACTATTCTAATAAATTTAATTGGCTTTTAATCTCTACTGGTAATAAATCGGAGATTGGGGTGGGTTATTGCACACTTTATGGGGATACTTGTGGAGGTAAGAATGTTCCGGGAGACCTTCTAAAAGTTCAAATTTATGAGATTTGTGAATGGATCAATCGGTATGAAGAAATTATTCCAGAGAAAATTATTTCTAGACCTCCAACAGCAGAGCTTCGGGAGAATCAAAAGGATAGCGATTCATTGCCCCCTTATAAAATTCTGGACCAAATTTTACAAGCAATTATAAACTATGGAATTGGTAATGAAGAGCAATACTTGGATTCTAAGATTGAGAATTCCACATTAAACAAAATAAGACGATTATATTTGAATGCTGAATTTAAACGAAGACAATTGGTTCAATCTATAAAAGTAAGTTCTAGTGCATTTGGAATAGGGAGAAGATATCCTGTATTAAAAAAGATTAATTTACCAAATGAATAAATTAAACGCTTAACTTTTTCTAATTCTTATAATTTTTAGTTCTTTTGACTTTTGTATGAAATCTAATTCATTACTTCTATTTGTTTTACAAAAAATTTTTAAATATATTCTTCTTAATTAAATATAATTAAATATAATAATTATTAGTTAATAATAATTAAATCCAATTGAAGGATTTTTTTTATGTCAAATTCATTAAATTTCGAAGAGGAGTCCAATAAAGCAGATAAAAACCAGAGATTGAGTGATATCGGTAAAAAAGCACAAGCCTTGGATGAGAAAAGCATTAAAGAACGAATGAAGATAGATAAGAGAACAGGAATACGAATTATTGTTGCTTTTATCTTTTATACAATTATAATGATTCTATTTTACTTTTTCCTTTAGGTCGTGATTTTATGGAATTAATACTTGTGGTTATTATAATATCCTTTTTACTTGCTTCAATAGATTCTGCGACAGGTATGGGATTTGGGACCGGATTATCACCTTTTCTCTTTTTACTTGGATATAATTCTCTCCAAGTAGTACCAGCTCTTTTAATTGCTCAAACAATTTCAGGAATGATGAGCGCCTACTTCGACCATATTTTTGAGAATATTAATTTTTCATTTGCACCTCCGAATGATGCGACGAAATATGCCTTCTTATTTGCAATAATAGGCTGTCTTTCTATTACATTTTCTATATTTCTGGCCTATTATGCTATAAAGTTTCCAGAAGTTATTATCAAAACATATATAGCGGTTCTAGTTTTTATTATGGGAATAATTGGCATTTTAAGATTAAAAATGTCCAAAAGAATTAAACAAATGAAACATAAACAAAATAAAGTTCACCCAAGACTACTTCTTATTTTTTCTGCTATAGCAGGCTTTAATAAAGGGATTACAAGTGGGGGGTATGGTCCAGTTATTACTCTTGGGCAAATATTTTCTGGAATTTATGAAAAGAGCGCAAGAGCTATTGTGGCATTCTCAGAATCGCTTGTTTCAATTGTGGGGACCATAAGTTTTCTATTAATTTCTAGTGTAGGTGTAAAAATAGACTTAGTTCTTTTACCTTCAATCTTTACGGGAGGCTTTTTTGGCGCATTAATTGCTCCTTATGTGGTACGAGTGCTCCCCAATAAAGTATGGAGGATTTTCATCCCACTTTACGCATTAATTCTTGGTATATTAATCTTAATAAATCTATTTCTTATTTGAAGATAAGCTTTGAACTTTAGTTTATATATAAAGAAAAAATTTCCAAAGCTTTGGAATCTCAGTTCCATAATGGCTTTCAATAATATCTGTTAAGAATCGGAGGTAATTTCGGGATAAATTCTTGATATCATATTCTTTCGATAATTCTCCAATGATTTCATGTGAATCTATTTTCCCTTCTTCCTTTTCCTCTCTTAACTGTCTTATTTTTTCGTCCAAACTTTTACCTAAAATGGATGCTTTTTTAATTTCATTTCTTATTAAATTTAAAGAATCTTCTCGATTGTTTTCATTTATGAAGTTTTCAATAATCATTTTTTCCACCTTAATAGAACGATTTTTAAGGACTTTCTCTTCATTGGTAATTATTTTATCATATCCTTTCTTCATAGCTTCATTATGTTCTAATATTAAGATTTGAATAGCGTTAGAGTTATTATTCTCATAATTTTTAACATTTTCAATTGATATATGGCATTGAAAAATATTTTGAAGTATAAACTTTATAAAAACCTGCAATTGATGTTTCATACGTTCTGTTTTGACAAAAAGGATTACATTTTCTTTTAAAAAGATACAACTAAGAATATAGGAAAGAATTAAATGATCGATTTTTTTTATTTCATTTACATTCAATTCTTCTGAATTTGGTATTCTTCGATCTTTTGATTCTAATGAATCCAAATCAGGTAAAATGACTTGTATATCTAAAGACATTTTTAAAAAACTGTTCTCCTTTCTTCCAAATGTTTCATAATCCACAATATCAAATTTTAATTCTTTATCGATAAATTTACTAAGCTTTTTTTCAATAATACCTATTAACACATAAAAATAATAGATATAATCATCCGTACTTTCCAATAATTCAGAATTGAAAAATGTTATCAATGCTCTCTTGTTTCTATCATCAAATTCTATTTTTGAAATCCTAATAGTATCATGTAAAATATTGAAATAGGGAAGATAATCTCCAATTGACTGTAATATTTCTTGTTCATTCATATAGGTTAATTTTTGTTTAATTTCTTCACTTTCTTTCTTGGATACAATTTGGATCGAATCCGCCATATTTCTGCCAATTAATTGAAAAACATGTTCTTGATTAGGATACACCTTTTTGATATTTGCTAATAATCCTTTAAAGAAAGAAAGAAGTTTTTCTTGTGAGAGAATTCGTTTTCCTGCTCGATAGTATAAAGTATATGACCCCACTTTCTTTTCATAGATCTCTCCTTGCCCTTTTAAGATTCCAATATAACGGTATACTGTATTTCTGCTAACTCCTGCTTCCTTAGCAATATCAGTAATAGTTAAACCAAACAAATTTCCTTCTAATACTTCCAATATCTTTTCTCTATAATCTTTTTTCTTAGCCATATATACCTTTTATTTATATTGTTTTTTCTTAAACCATATTATTCTGCACTAAAAATAACAAATGCATGTTAATTATTTTTTCTGTTATAATATTAAGCTTAAGCAATAATTAATTAAGTAATTAATTTTTTAATATGAATGTTCATAAATTTTTGTTTTTAAGTCTAAAATTTTTTCTATTCAAAGATAATTAAAATTCAAAAGAATTGAGTGGAAAAACTACTAAAATTAAAAAAGATTCCTAGCTCTTTGTATTCTTTTAACTTATTAAGATTAAAAAAACATTTATTTATAAAAAAAAAGGAAAGATATTAGTTAATATTTATACCTTTAATTGATTTCGTACTTCCTTCAATTTGGCTCCGTGAAGATCATAAAAAACCATTAATAAGAGAGCTACGAAACATGCAAGCGCTGGTCCAAGTGCAAATAAGAGTTTTAAAGGAAGTGAAACTAAAGTGGGATCTGTAATTTCAAATTGTTTTGACCAAGGGGTATATTGAAATGTAAAGTAAACCGAAGCGATGAAAAGAATGATTGAAAACCTATGAATGAAGGCATTGGCTCCATAAAAGCTTGCAGAACGCTTAAACTTGCTTTTTACCTCATCTTGGTCAATAACATCTCCCATTAAAATATCGAAGTAGAAAAGTATTCCCGATAAACCAAAACCTATAGCTCCAGAAACTACTATGGCTAAAATATGGCTAGCTAGATTATTACTGAAGAACAAATAGAACAGAAATGTAAAACCCATAATTATCATATTGACTATAAATCCATTTCTCATTCCATATTTGGTACCAATTTTTCTATGGATAGGCATGCTAATAATTGCGACTAGAAATGCAAGGATTATTGAAAAGCCATAATAGAAAAATGTTTTAAAGATTCCAAAAGCGGGGGCGGTATCTGTTATTCCCAAAACAAATTGAACATAAAATTGGTAGATTGAGGTTAAGATTGTTAAAACATACCATGTCATCATATTTGCAAGGACCAACAGTACAAAATTCCTATTCTTTAAAGCAATTTTTAGTGATTTCAAGAAACTGGGATTAGTTTTCATCTTTTCCTCAGTAATCTTTTCTTCTTTGATACCATATAGAACAAATAATACTCCAATAACAAAAACTATAACGGCAATGATTATTCCATTGATGATATATGTTAATTGTGCTCCTTGAGGGTCTAATTGAGCTTCATTATAATCTGGGATAATTGGAGGTATTAAGGTTGGGATAAGAAATGCAGATAAAATTCCAATTACTGTTAAAACTCTTAGCCATATATTAGTTTTTGCTCTTTCTTGCTCACTCGGCCACATTTCGGGAAACAAAGCCTTCACATTAACATCAAATAAAGTATAGATGAGTTCAAAGAGCATTATGATGAATAGAAAGTAAAAAAATCTTATTTCTTCAGAAATAGGAGCTAATGGTGATGTGAACAAAAAGATCATCATTAAACAAAGAGGAATAAAACTAATAACAATAAAGAACTTTCTCCTGCCTAATCGCCCAAAAGATTTTCTATCTGATAAATAACCAATCAAAGGATCATTAAATGCATTCCAAATCCCCCAAATGCTATACCCGATTGCCATATAAGTTGTTTGTATACCTATTACTGCGAAATAGAACCCAAATATAGTTAACGTAAAGAATTGATAAGTCATTTGGTCAGGGAACCCATTTAAACTAAAAAATAGTCTTGTTTTTTTTGTTTCCTTCATTTTCAATATTTATAATGTGTTTAATTTGATTAAACTATAATAAAATTTATTTTTCCATTATTTAAAAATTTGTTTTTTCTATTTTGTGTAAATTTTATTGCATATTTGGAAATCGTATCTAAATGTTAAATAATTGAAATCGTATCTAAATGTTAACTTAAAATAGGAAAAGATACAATTTATAACTACAATTGTTCATTAAATGGTGTAAAAAATTAGTAAATTTTAAAAAACAATTATTAATTAGTTTTTAGTAACTATATTCATAAATAATATAAATGGTATTTATATGGTAATTTTATTGGACATAACTCAAATCTTAATTGGTTTATTTAATCTACTTTTCATATTTATATCCCTTATTATCTGTATTTTGTTTGTCATTAAATACTTAAATTTTAAGGAAATAGATTATTTGAAGATTGGGTTAATTTGGTTTTTGATTGCGACGCCTTGGCTGCATGGTGCTTTAACATTCATACTTATCTTATTTAATATTGAATTCTCAGAATTTATTCGATTCATAATTCTTTATAGTTTTATCCCCCTCGCAGCCTTCTTGTGGATGGATGTTTTCACCAATTTTCTTTATCAAGATAAAAAGAAAATATTATTGACTATTTTTGGTTTATTAGGGTTAATCTGTGAATGCCTATTCTTTGCGTTTTTATTTATTGATCAAAAGATTCTAATTGGTGATTTTGCTTATGAGCAAGGTATCTACTTCTCAGCAAAATATAGCAATTTTATTAGAATTACGATGCCAATATTTCTCGCTGCTTCTTTTGTGACATTCATGATTTTTGCGACAAACACATTAAAGGCAACCGATTTAAAAGTGAGATTAAAATCTAAATTTCTAATTATAGCATTTATCACATTTACGATCTGTTCCGTGCTTGATATGCTTGCGATTTTTTCTTCGAATCCTATCTCTGTGGTGATAATTAGGATTTTATTAATGTTGAGCTCAATTCTTTTTTACTTTGGATGGTTTTTACCTGATTTTATAGTAAAAATGATAAAAGATGAAAAATAAACTAATACATTTTTTTATTTTTTTTATACCTAAAAATTTTTGAATATATCCAAAGAAAAGTAAAGAAATCTATTCAATTATTTATGTTTAAATTTAATACATTCTTTAATAAAACCACTGTAAGTTTCACTAGCTCTAAAAGGTCTGCTTTTAAATTCTGGATGGAATTGAGTTCCAACCATCCAATGATCTGGGCGATTTAATTCGATACTGTTAATTATTTTCCCTGTTGTATCCGTACTTGAAACAACAATTCCCTTTTCGTAGGCTTCTTTGGTTAAAAAATCATTATTAATATGGTATCGATGCCGGAATCGTTCAATAATTTCTTTTTTTCCGTATGCCTTATATAATTTAGTTCCTTCTTTAAGAAGTATTTTTAGTCCTCCCAAACGCATAGTGCCACCTTTCTCTGTTACTTCTCTTTGACTTTCTAATAAATCAACCACAGGGTATGGAGTATTTTTATCTATTTCTGTTGAATTTGCATTTTCTAAACCTAAATATTTTCTACAAAAAGCAATCCAAAATAATTGGGCACCAAAACAGATCCCAAGGAAAGGAACCTTATTTTCCATTGCATACTCTGCTGAGCGAATCATTCCTTCTACTGCTCTTTCTCCGAATCCAGGGGTTAATAATATACCATCACACTCCTTTAACTCTGCATAGATATCCGTATTTTCATTAATATTAATCATTTTAAGGTCTGGTTTATATCCTTGATGAACTGCTGCGTGCTCCAACGCATCATTAATAGAAATATAAGAATCAGTTATATTGAAATATTTACCGGGCATTGCAATTCTTACTGTTTTATCTGCCTCTTTAAACATTTGAACCATCTTTTTCCATTCGGAAAAATTAGTTACTTCACTATAAGAGACTAACTTTGCTTTTAAATCCAAAATTTTACAGAGTAAATCGCCTAATTTTTGTTTTTCAAATAGTAAGGGTAATTCATAAATATTTTCTAAATCTGGATTAGAGACTACTGCTTTTTTTGGGACATTAGAGAATAGGGATATCTTTTCTTTTATTTCATCATCTAAGGGCGTTTCACTTCTTCCTATCACTATATCAGGTTGTAATCCCCCACTTTGGAGCATTTTTACTGAGTGCTGAGTTGGCTTAGATTTTTGTTGTCCCACTGCTTTTGAATAGGGAACTAATGTGACATGAACAAAACAAGTATTATGTTTAGGTAGTTCCAAACGTATTTGCCGAAAACTTTCTAAAAATATACTAGATTCTAAATCTCCCACAGTTCCTCCCGCTTCAACGATAAGTACATCTAGACCATCCTTTTGGGCAATCTCAAATAATCTTTCTTTAATCATATCTGTTACATGAGGAATTAGTTGAACTGTGCGACCGAGAAACCGACCCTTGCGTTCTCTTAGAATTGTTGATAAATAAATTTGCCCAGAAGTTATATTATTCGAGGGATGGATAGTAATTCCCAAGAAGCGCTCATAGGTACCAAAATCCTGGTCTATCTCGCTTATTCGATAAACTCGTTCATCGGAGTCTGGGACGGGTTTAAAATCCCAAACCTCTTCTGTGATGAAACACTCTCCATGCTCAACTGGATTTAAAGTTCCGGGATCTACGTTTAGATAAGGGTCAATTTTCACTGTTGAGATTTTAAAACCCCTAAATTGAAGTATCTTACCCAAACTTGCAGCTACGACACCTTTTCCTATTCCCGACATTACTCCTCCTGTTACAAAAATGAATTTCATGTCATCCTTCATAGTTTTACCGTTCTCCTTTAAGGATTTTCTATTATTTTATTATAATGATATTCAATATAATGTTAAATGAAATATTATAAAATAAACATTATTATTAATTGTTTTAAATCTATTCTTAATATGCTACTTTCCTTTAAATTTTGGCTCTTTTTTAGTAACTAGGGACTTTAAAGACGCCCGAAAATCGTGTGTTTTAAAAAGCTCTCTTAAACGTTCATTTTCTAAATCTAAAGTTTTAGAAACAATCTCTGTGAAGTAGTTATGCATGGTTTTCTTCATTGCATTTATAGCTAAACTAGGGGCATTCGGGGGAATTAAATTTAAAGCTTTTTCTCTTACATAATCCATTAATTTATCTGGGTCTACTACTTCATTAATTAAACCCAATTCCAAAGCTTCATCTGCGGATATTTTTTTCCCAAAATATAATAGCTCTTTTGTTTTTTGAAAGCCGAGATAAAATGGAAGAAGAAAATCAGCTCCAAACTCAGCAATAACAGCACGCCGGATGAAATAAAAACCAATATAAGCATCCTTGGACATATATATTAAATCTGCCCCTGCTAGTAGCATTGTAAATCCGGCACCGATCGCATATCCGTTTACTGCGGCTATTACGGGTTTGGGGAATTTCCAAAGTTTCATACATAGACGTTTTACAGCAATATCTTGAAGGTCTAATTCATCCATGATATGTTCGGGAACGGAGGTATACATGTTCATATTAAAATATCCACCTGAAGAGAAGGCATTTGCTTCTTCTGCTCCAGTTAGGATTAGTATTTTGGCATTATCATCATTTTTCATATCATCTAAAACGGTTTCTAATTCTAAGAATGTTACAAACGACATTGCATTCCTTCTTTTTGGCGTATTTAAAGTAACAGTACATATTCCATTTGGTTCTTTTTCATATTTTATATCCTTAATATCAGAAATATCCATCTTTTCTTATTCCTCTCATTCTCTTGTAAAATTCTAATTTTATATAATATATGATTTTTATATTCTATTTTATTTATATTTATACCTTGTTTTTAGATTTGATTATCTCGAATTCTTTAATAACAGAAGTTCAGAAATAAAATTAAAAAAATATTTATTTAACAGCATCTTTCATCTTTTATGTATAATAACATATCTCCTTTAGAATTTAATACATTCCTAGTACTAACTGTAATTCTGATTATTACGAAATTAGGAGTTATCCTCTATTTAGGATTCAAAATATACCAGCGCAAAAAAGAGAAGGATAAGTTTACTTTTGGATTCATATTTTCAGTATTTATTATGATGATATGTTTATTCCTTTCAAGAGTCTTGTTTTTTATTTTTGATTTTTACTTAACAGAACTCGATCCCACTCGTTATTTCTTAAGCCCAAATGTTTATTTTTGGAAAGTTGCAGTTCTTATAATGGCATTTGGATATGCTTGCGTTTTGTTTGTCATTGATAAGCGAATAATAGATTTTAAATTTAAGGGGATTCTTGCCTACATTGTAATCATAGCATCATTAATTATGTTCTTTTATCCCGTTAATAGCCAAGAAGGATTTGAATTTATGTCGATTTTTCTGTTTTTTATTAATATAATTGCTGTCGCTATACCCATTTTATTTCTTTATATTGGAACTAGGGCAGTTAAATATAGAAGGCCTGCAATTATTTTAGCTTTAGGAGTTATTATCTATGCAATAGGGGCAAATATTCTTAATGAAGCGGTGGTTGCGGCTTTAGAAGAATTAATCATCGGGATTAGGTTTTATCTATATTTTATAACCTTGTTATTAAAAATGGCTGGAATTATTTTATATTCTTATGGAGTTACTGAATTTACAATGATTTTCTCAGGATAAAACTTTTTATAGTTTTCTTTTTTTTGTTTTTCGAACCATAAATTCTAAAAGAATTGAAAAATAGAGCAAAATATTTTGATCTATTCCAAATACGGAATTATACATATAAATATAAAATTTGTATCTTGATTATTATTTATTCCATGCTTCTCATTAGGAGGAATAAAAATTGTATTATCCTTTCTTACTTGATGTTTATTTCCTTTATCATCTAAAAATTCAGCTTGTCCCTCTAAAACATAAATGTGATGCTCTTCCTTATGGTTATGAATACCAATCTTACCTCCGGGTTTAATTTTAAATCGTCTCGTGGCAAAATGCATAGGCCCATCCTCTTTTGTAATCAACCATCTAATGGTTGTTTTTGTTGAATTTGCTTTTGTTACGACTTCTTCCTCAACATCTTTATAGTATTTTACATTCATATTTAGAATAACCAAAGATTTTATAGAAATTTAAGGTTAAATGTAGTATGACAGACTTATTTGCCGAGGTTAATGGAATAAAAATCTGTTATGATGTCCATGGAGAAGGTGAACCTTTAGTATTAATTCATGGATTTAGCGATAGAAAGGAACATTGGCTGGCACAAGTGGGAGAATTATCAAAGCATTTTAAAGTAATAAGAATGGATAACAGAGGGGCAGGAAAATCGGATCGCCCAAACGGAGAATATTCTATGAAGGTATATGCTCAAGATATTGCTGGATTATTAGATTTCTTGGAAATTGACAAGACCAATATCGCGGGTCATTCTTTAGGTGGTATGATTGTCCAGAATTTTCTTATATATTATCCGGAACGGGTTAAAAAAGCTATTTTAATAAATACAATTCCTGGATTAACTCCTCCTGGGGTTCCAAATGAGCAGGGAATTAAAATGTATCAAGAAAATTCCATTAATAATCTAAAAAAAATTCAAGAAGATCCTTTAAATGAATTTCTTGATGGAGCAAAAAGGAATTATTCAAGAAAATTCTATAAAGAAATGGTAAATAATCCTGATAAGAAATTTCATGGAATATGGTCAGCAAAGGATTTGGTAAAAGAAAAAACCGAATATGGTCCAACTGAGAAAGATATCATCCATCAAGCTGAGGCTCTTAGTACACATAATGTTTATGAAAAATTACCAAATGTGGAAATAGAAGTCCTCGTTCTTGCGGCTGAAAAAGATAAAACTTGTCCTAAAATTATGAATGAAAAAATACATGAACTACTACCTAATAGCAAAATGGAAGTTATTAAGAATGCCGGTCATCAATCAATCCTTGAATTCGCCCCAGAAGTGAATAAATACATAATAGATTTCTTAAAATCTTAACAAAGCTAGTTTAATCGATCCTTAGAAGAGATCTTCTTTTTTTCTTTCTTATCTTTTTATCTTAAAAGTTTAAAACGATAATTTATTAAACATATATAGAGAAGCTTTAATTAATACTTTTGAGTGGTGATTTACAATTAATCATAATTCTAAACCCGAATATCTTCATACTTTTAATTCTAATGGTGAGTTATTTGGGATAAGATTTGGTTATCCTCCAGATGCCAAGCAATTGATAGAAGTATATAAAGATGTATATGATTGGAATTATCTTTACCCATATGTGTATAATGAGGCTGTTTTAAGGGAAAAGCTAACAAATGATAATGAATATTGGTTTCCCGCAGAGAATATTGATACAGGTGAAATTGTTGGGAATGGATATCTTAAAAAAGTGAATAAATATATTGTTTTCATTGCAAGATTAGCATGCAAGAAAAAATATCAAGGTAGAGGTCTAGCAGGTATCTTAGGTGCCACATGTATGAAGTCTCTTTATAAAATGAATTTTTTTGATGGTGTTATACGCCTTGAATGCGATGTTAGAGCCAAGGCATATTATTCTCAAAAATTTGTTGAAAAAACAGGCTCAATACCCTATGGTTTTATACCGAATTACAACAATTACGCCGATAAGAGATTTTATAAAAAATCTAAACAAGAACCATTCACAGCAGGAAAGATTGAACCCGTTATTATGTATTTCCAACCTTTTAATACTTTTTGGAAGAAACGCACAAATGATATAAATATCTATGATGATAAACGTATTACCGAAATGTATTATTCTATCCGAGATAAAAATAAACATAAAATGAAATCTGACAATGTTTATATAAAGAAAAAGACAAAAAAGCCTCAAAAATCCGAATTTAAAATCAATCTTGACTATTATAAAGCGATTGTGAGTATTGATGGATATATGGGAGAGAAAAAGCTTAAAAAAATATTAAATTTATTCAAGAATTGGAATTTAATAGAATGGAGAATTCCTACAACCACAACAGGTTTGAATTGCCAAAAAATCGCTTTAAATTATAATTTTGAAGTTGTTGGCTATAATCCTGGTTCTAATATCAATAATGAAATCGAGGATACAATTTTATTCAATTATTTTCCAAATGGTATAGATTTTAATCAATTTAAAGACCTAAAACTAACAGATAGAAACAAACCTATTGTCAAATCTGTTCTTAAATTCTTAGATGACTCGAATTAATAAATAAAATTATAAAATTTTTATTTTTTTTA
>SDNL01000157.1 GCA_004524365.1 Promethearchaeota archaeon
AGAAGATATTAATATTAACGAGAAAGAAGGATTGAGCCAAGAATTTAACGCAACTTACTTTTTAAGTATAAGCTACAGTGTAAATGATACAATTAATTTTGAGATCAACTCAAATGGGTTATTAACCAATAGGACAATTTTAGAAGTAAGTATTTATCATATTGAGTTAAATGCATCATTTGGAACATTTGTTAATAATACAAATATAAAAATCACGGTTCAAGATATTACTGTGCCTACGTGGAACTCTGTGCCTTTTAATCTAACCATGGAATTAGGAAGTAATCTCTACTATGATCTAAATGCGACTGATGTCTCGGGTATCAGTCAGTTCTGGCTGAATGATACAACAAATTTTGAAATTAACGCCACAACAGGAGTTCTTACCGATAAATCTCCTTTAGTGGGGGAATATTGGATTAAAATTTATGTGAATGACACATCTGGGAATCAAAATAGTACTGAACTTAAAATTACCGTTCAAAAGGGAGATAATGGGGATGCCGAAATTAGTGGTTTTTTTATGATTCCTATCTTGACAACAATATTTCTTTCGATGATTATAATAGGGCGAATCAAATTTAGAAAAGAAAGATAATTCGGAATGTTTTATCTTTATATCTTTTCACTTTATTTTTTTTCTTTTTAATATTTTTCACTCAATAAAATTTTTCTTTTTGAGAATATTACTCTTATGAAAAGATTTATTTGAATATTAATATTTTACTGAAAAGAAAATGAAGGTTACATTCCCGAGAATGGGGACAAGTTGGGTGGCGTTTAAAACTCTTATTGAAACACTGGGTGTGGAAGTAGTATTACCAACCCCCGTAAATAGAGAATTGGTTCGTTTTGGGGTTAAACATTCGCCTGAATTCGTATGTTTTCCCTTCAAAGCCACTTTAGGCGAATTGAAAAGCGCGCTGGATAAGGGTGCCGATACAATAATTATGGCGATTGACTGCGGACCATGCCGATTTGGCTTTTATGCTAGTGTTCAAGAACGCATCTTCCGAGATGTGGGATACAAGAAATTCAGACTTGTTCCACTAGACCAAGCAGACTTGCTAGATTTTGGTTGGGTAAAAACACTTTTTGAAGTTGCCCCTGATTCCGGACTTTTTAAATATACTAAATTCGTAAAAGCGGTAATTCTTTTCTTAAAAAAATGCTTATATTTGCAAAATATTCACACCGCTGAAGGAGTGTTCCGGGCTTATGAAAGGACACAAGGAGCCACAACCCATATTGTAGACAAACTTATTAATAAGCTGGATCAGACCAATAATATGAATGATCTTCGAAAATTTCAATCAGTAATTTTAGAAGATTTTGCTAAACTTGATATCGACCCTTCAAGGAACCCATTACGGGTAGGAATCGCAGGAGAAATTTATATTACTCTTGAGCCGTATGTTAATCTTGATATTCGCCGTAGAGTAGGGGAGATGGGAGTCGAACTCTATCAGAGTCTCAGCCTATATGATTGGATTGCCCATAAACTTCATGTAAATTTTCATAGAAAATGGCTGGAACATGTAGCCGAGCCGTATATGCCATTAGATATTGGAGGCGAAGCGGTATGGGTAATTGGTCAATATATCGAGAACGCAAAAGCGGGCTTTGATGGATTTATTCATGATTATCCTTTTACATGCATGCCTGAGATTACCGCGAGAACCATAATTACAAATAAATTGAAGAAACTTTATGATCTCCCCACAATTTTCTTCTCATTTGATGAACAGAGCGGTGTTGAGGGTTTTCGTACGAGACTAGAAGCTTTTTGCGACCTAATGGAAGCTCGGCGAGAACATCGAGAAGAAAAACGAGATAAAATGGGACCTATATTATCTCAAGCGGGTAATCACAAGTATTATGGAAATGAATTTAGAAAAAAGTGTCTTAAAATAGTTCATAAGATGTAATTCATCTTTTATTCAAAATCAATGTTTGAATGTTTTTTTTTAATTATAATATAATAAAATAAAATATTTAACTATATATTGATATACCTATCTTGGAAGTTAGTAAAATAAAACCAAAAAGGAAAAAAAGAATGAAAGCCGGCTGGATTTATAAAATTATTTTAGTGGGATCACATGGGACAGGTAAATCCAGCTTTATTAAAAATAATAACAGCAACAACGCCTATAATGAAAGATATCTTGAAGATTATAGTAAAACTATTGGCACAAATTTCTATATCAAGAAAATCCCAGTTACTAAAAAGAGGTTTTGTCAATTACAGTTTTGGGACTTGAACACAAATGAGCATTTTTATTTCGTTTTGCCCTCTTTCTTTAGAGGATCTTCGGCATTCTTACTTTTTTTCGATAGCTCGGATTATAGCTCATTTTCGGATCTAGAATTATGGATCGAGATAATACATTCCTATTCAGAGGAAATACCCATATTTCTCATTGGAACGAAAATAGATTTAAATCCAGAGGTTCCCCTTCGGGAAATCTTAGACCTTGTTCAAGCCCATAATTTATTAGGTCCTTTTTTCACTTCAACCAAGGAAAAGTCCCAAAGTAGTGTTATTTTTAATTATATTGCGGAAAATTTAACCGGCAACTCTATCTTATCAGAAGAAAATCATGTTTTAAATGAAATGCAGGAACAATATGAATTGAATTTTGGGATGAGAGGTCATAGTTCTGATGAAAATAGATATAGGTATGAATCTCACAATAGCTTGATCTTGTTGCGAGAAATTATGGAAGGAAATTTTACATCTCCTAAAGACATAGAAAGAGATCTATCGCCAGAAGAACAAGAGCAATTAGACTTATTTTTGGATTATTTTAAATATTGTCCTATCTGCCATCAGGAAAATCATAAGAAATATCTTCGTAAATTCTTTTTAAGTAATGATCCTTTTAAACAAAAACTCCGGGATACTGTATTAGAATTAATGGAAAACTCAGAGGGCTATTGGGACGACAGAATTTATTATAATAAATTAACTATAGGAATTCCTTGTTGTACCTGCTTTAATAAGATTTTCAAAAAATAAAAAGAATTAATTTTTATATTATTTCTATTTAAGGCAACATTTAAGTCTCATTTAATGGGCAGCTCTTCTTTTTATCCACTTAGGCAACACAAATCCAAAATAAAAATCAATAATACTAAAGATTAAGATAGCTCGGAGAATTAGAGTCAATTCACTATTGGGCAAAATACTATCAAACAATCCCGCTATCGAATAAGAAGGAAATGCTACAAGAAGAAATTTCCCCCGAAGTCTCATTTCAAGATCGTCCAATTTCATTGTATCTAAGGAAAATTTTATCCCAGTAATAAAAAACAGAAAAACATATACTAATATGAAGCTGTTGAGCAATGGATTTTTTCCAGAAGTATCCACAGGAGACAATTTCTCCGCAATTAAATCACTATTATACCATAGCAACAATAAGAAAATAATATAAAAAATCGCAATATATATAATGGTGACTCCAAGAACAATCTTCTTTCGATATCTTAATAAAGTGATATCTAAAAAAAACGATATCCATGAAATCATACCAATTGGAAGCGGTAAAAAATTTATAAGCAATATCGCTTCCAAGGGTAAACCTTGATTTTGGAATACAAGTGCAATCAAAAATGAGAGGCTAGTTCCATACCATCCAGAAGTGATAAGTATTAGAGTTATCCCCATTAAAATAAAATGTGGATTTTTATTTTTTTTGTATTGCAATAAGACAAAAAAACCCATAATAAAGGAAATTTATACAATCGTGGTTCCAAATATACCATTTAATAAATCTAATGTATTTAAACTCATAACTTAACAAAAGTAATATGAGTATAAATACTTAATAGATATCTAACATCAATCTTAAATAAAAACTAAATGAAGTGATTTTAG
>SDNL01000032.1 GCA_004524365.1 Promethearchaeota archaeon
AAGTGCCAAATCCACGATAAATTTAGCAGCGGGTAAAATTACTACATTTTTTGATGTTATTTTAATATTTTTGGTTTCAGAAGCGAAATTTGCTATCGCCTCTCGCAATTCTGGAATACCGCTTGAGGGAGTATAATGCGTATAATTTTTTTTTATAGCTTCTATTCCCGCTTGTTTTATATGTTCTGGAGTATCGAAATCAGGTTCTCCAATGGCGAATGAAATAATATTTTCACGACGCTCTTCTGGAAACTCTTGAATTTGCTGGAGAACTTCAAATGCTGTTTCTGTCCCTAATTTTTTCATTCGTTCAGCATATTGCATAAATTATAATACCACTCTTTTTGCTTTAATTATAATTACTCCTTATCTTATTTTAATCCTTCTAATTCTAATAATCTTTTCTTCAAATTTGTCTCCCAACGATTTTGCTGAGTTGTACCCATAAAACCTCCCATTTTTCCATCTTTTCGTATGACACGATGGCAAGGGATGATTAAAGGTAAGGGATTATTTCTGAGTACATTTCCAATTGCTTGATAACCTCTCGAATTAATCGCTTTTCCAATATCAGAATAACTGACATACTCTCCATATTTTACATTATCGATAAGAAACATAATCACACTTTTGGAGAATTTAGTAGAAAATATTTCATTCAAATCTAATAATTTTAATCTCTGAGCCCAATCTGCTAAATTTATCTTTTCCCCATTTTCATATTCTCTTATCTGGTTTTTCAAAGTCAAGATATTTTCTATTTTGAGCTCTTTCTGCTTATAATTTTTATTTATCATAGTAAAAGATTTTTGATCAACATAGTTGGAACAATTTGCTTTATTCTTAAAGAATTTTAATGCCTTTAAAGTTAAAAAATTACCTCTGTTTTCTCTCCTTGATCGAAATTCAAGTAGAATGAACAACTTGAGCTTTTTTAGTTCACAATAGGATCCAAAGAGAATTAAGAATCACCTTTTAAAATTGGGATCATTATTAATACAACCCATCTCTTAATATAATATAAATTAAATTTATAAAGTTCGAGTATAATATTTAATTAATTAAGTTAATCATAAAATTGGTATAAAAATTATGTCGAAAGATTTAAAAAATGCATTGGATGATATCGAATCAACTGAAAAAGAAAGTGCACGCTTGCAGCAAAAGATTGACCGATTAGAAGCAATGGTGGAGAAACAAAAGGCGATAATTGAAGAACAAGAAGAAATAATAGAACGAAAAAGCAACCAAAGTACCCCACAAGAAACACTCCCCCCCGATGTTATCGAACTAAAGGAAATCATAGGCACACAAAGAGCATCTATAAAAGAAAAAGATGAAACGATTCAATTTCTTAGAGGTGAACGAGCAGAAATAAAAAATGAATTAGATTTCCTAAAAAAACAATCAGTTAAATTGGAAGATAAATACGATGAATCCTTTGATAAAATTACTCAATTGAAAACTGAATTAGCCGAAAAGAAAGCAGATGTGCGAATGAAAGATGAAAAAATTAGAGAATTAGAATTAGAAGTAAAAGAACTAAAAACATACCAAGATAGGATTGAAAGTAAATTCAAAAAAGAACGAGATGAATTACAATCGCAAATAAATGAATTTGAAACTTCTCTAATGGATCATAAGTTAATGTCCACCGAAAAGATATCCGAGGCTAAAGACTTCGCCACCAGATTTAAGAATGTAAAAGAACGCTATGATAAATTAATTCAAGATATTCAAGATTTACGCACTCAAGTGAGAGAAAAAGATGAAAAAATAGAGGATCTAAAAGCAGAACTTCAAAATTTAGAAGGATATAAAGAATTAACCGATGATGTAAAAGATTTAAGGAATGACATGCGTAAAAAAGAGGAAGTAATAGAACAGTTACGAGATGCTAATCAAGAATTAAAACAAAATCAAGCAAAGATTAGTAAAAAGGCAAGTGAATTCGACAAATTAAAAAATCTAATGGAAGAAGTCTCCTTATTTAAAGCCTATCTAATCATTCGTGATGTTGGAGGTAAAGGTGTAAAACTCGATCTATTAAAACAATCTTTAGGGATTCCAATGGTAACTGTTAAAAAATACGTCGATAGGCTTAAAGATGTTGGATTAATTAAGGAAGATATTGAAGGACGTATAACCATAAAGAAGTAAAAAATAATTTATCCTTTTTTAAACTTTTTATTCTTATTCCAATTACTACTTTTGTTAACAAGAACTATTTAAAAATGAAAAGAAGATTAGATTTTTGCTAAATCATCATATAAATCTGGGAGGTCTTCTCTAAATTCATCATCCTCTATTTTATCTAAAATCGTTGCAGCAATCTTCTTTAGCGCTTCACGATATTTATGAGGCTTTTCATCCCTCCTGAGTAAGAGTGCAACTACATAATTTTCTACAGAAATATGCTCTTCGCCTACTCCCGAAAAGAAGGAGACGACTTTATAATTCTCTAAAGAAATTGAGGCAAATCCTGGTTTTAATGATTGATAACGATGACTTGAGTATACTTGAGTTAGTAAGTTATTCGTGATGCGAAGGCTGTCGGGATAAAAACCTTCGTTGATGGGACCTATTTCGTTATCCCATCTAATAACAAGGATTCCAACTGGTATCTTTTATTCACCTTTTATGTTTTTACTATTATTCTATAATTTTGATTTAACACATATAATAATTAATCAATAATAATTATTATTATCCCTTATTTAAAAAGTTATAAATATAAAAAGGTTAAGGATTCGAATCTATATCAATATGAGCAATTGATTAAGCAAAAGTTTAAATTAGACTTATTATTTTTGATTAATATAATTTATCTCATTAGTAGCTTTTTGAGATAAGATCTATACGCAATAAAAAAGATAACATAAAGCATAAAAAAAATTATTCAACGGCAGGGTTACCGAGTCTGGTCAAAGTCATCGACGAGTACCAGTCGTGTAGGCCAAAGGTCAAATCGATAAGGGTCAAGACCGATCAAAGGTGCTGGACTTAAGAACCGTTTTGGTGAAAATTTTACCAACGGATAAGAGATCCAGTGGCAAAGGCCTTCGAGAGTTCAAATCTCTTCCCTGCCACCTTTTTTCTAATTTATATCTTATTTTTTCTCTCAATTTTATATTTTAATTTATTTAATATGAAATACTAAGAGAGTCGTTTGAAAAAAGAATAGGAGAAGAAAATTAAATTCATTTGGGAAGATAAAACCGACAAACACTACATTGATTTACACTAACTCGATTATTTGGACCGAGAATAATATGTCGTTCTTTCATTTCGCCTCCACATTTGGGGCAAGTTTCGATAAACTCATCCTTAATTGAATCTAAAACCTCTTCAATACCCTTTTCGGCATTTAATAGCTCTTGAGCGTTTTGGATGAGATTTTGTGCTGATGTGATTCCAATCCCCTTTATTTGTGCGAGTTCTCTTGGTCTTGCGCTCACTATCTCTTCAACCGTAGTAATACCAGCTTTAGCAAAACGCTCTGCGGTTATTGGACCAATTCCCTTCACACGGGCGAGTTCGTCAGACATAAAACCGTAGTAATTTTATCTTCTCTTATTTAAATTTAGAATAAAATGGATATTCCTTATATAAAGTAATCCTTTTTATGTTTTTTATTTTTCTAAATTGATATTAAAAGAACTCTATTTATAAATAAGTAAATATATACGATAATTAAGCGTTGTTAAAAATAAAAAGTAATTGATTTGTTTTATTCATTCCTTAATTTGCTAATTGATTTTAACCCTATTTTTATACTAATTACAAAATAATAAAGAAAAAAAAGTTTGCTAAATATAAATCATTTAATTATTCTAGTTGTCGCCCTACTCCGTAATAAATTGAAATTGAACCTAAAACAACAAGGATTAATCCAACTAATGCCAAAATGGTACTTAAAATTGTTCCTGGAAAGAAAGTATTTCTAAAATAGATTGTATACAAGAAGATATAAAGCAAAATAATTCCCCATAGAAAAAATCTCCACCGTTCTTGAAGTCCCTCTTCCTCAAAGTCGTTATATATTTTCACAATATAATAGAGTGTCGGAATAGTGGAAAAAATCGTAGTTATAATTACCAGATAAAGGAAAAAGAAAATAGTCCAATGTGGTACAAATTCATTCTCTTCAGTTATCATTACTCCCATTTCAGGAATAAATGCTATGAAAACCAGAGCAAAATATGCTGCACCACTCATTATTATTAAAATATATTGTTTTATCGGATTAAAGACTGCTTCCGATTTGGAGACAATGAGAACAAAAATAAGAAGGCCAACCACGGCATAAAAACTGAAAAAGTTCGTAAGGGCATTCAATATTTTTACAACCATCCAAATTTCCAAGGGGGCATAGATGAAATTAATTATCAATCCAATCGCTTCGAAAATATAAAATGTTGAAAAGATAATATTTAGTCTACTTTTTCTTCTCGTTACAATCCGATATGCAAGAAAAAGAAAAAACACACATAAAGTTCCTTGTACAATGTAAATCTGGAAAAAACGAATAAAGTCTATTTTAATTCACTTCATATTTATAATTTTAAATGAATTTTATATATTAATAAACATCAAATTGATTTATAAACATTATTAAAAGATACTATATAGTTTTCATTCTTTATGCGTACTATCCCCTATTTGAAATTAAGTTTTTTTTTATAAAATGTGTATAGATCTCTCCCAATTGTTCTCCATCACTTTTTATATTCTTAAAATGATTCATAGGGAATGAATAATGATATAATGTAGCTATTTTCATATCAATATGATTTTATTTTAACAGATATAAATCAATCCCAAATATATTGTAAAAGGAACTATTCTTGCGTATATTAAGATATAATCAAAGTATTAATTATTGAGCTTTAATTATTGATCAAAGAGAAAATATAATAATTAAAACAATATATTTGAAAATGACCGAAACGAAGGATGACGTTGACTCCAATGCTAAGAATTCTCAAATGAAAATCACAGAAAAAGTTAAGGATTCCATAAGTTATTGTTTTAACTGTAACCGTTGTACAAATGTGTGTCCTTTAAGTCATTTAGATATCTTTTCCCCTCGACAATTAATCAATGATTTATCTTTCTTACCACTCCAAGAAGCCTTAGAAAATAATAATATTTGGCGTTGCTTAACGTGTGGACAATGTAATGAATATTGTCCAATGACGAAGGAACAAGAAGGTGTGAATATACCAGATTTAATCCTTGAATTAAGGAAGTTTGCTAAGAATTTAGTATATGAAAAAGAAAAAATAGAGCAATCTGAAACGCATGATGGGATGTTTTCATTGATTACTGAAATGCAGGTAAAAAATCCTTCCCCCCCTAATAAATTAGATTTTCTTTCAGATACTGGGTTGAAGACAGCAGAATCAGGTGAGATAGCATATTTTGTAGGATGCCTTCCATTTATGGAAGAGATTTTATTCAATTTAGGGATTAAATATTCAGATATTGCCAAATCCATAATAGGTCTATTAAACGAAGGGGGAATTAAGCCTGTAGTACTTAATGAAAAATGTTGCGGACATGATATTTTATGGGGTCAAGCAGATAAAGAAACGTTTAAGAAGTTAGCTGAATATAATGTGGACCTTTATCGGGAGGCAGGTGTAAAAACCATAATTGTCGGATGTGCTGAAGGATATAGAACGTGGAAAATAGATTATCCTAAGATAATTAAAGATTTCGATTTTGAAGTATTACATTTTTCGGAATTTCTTCTAAAAAACAATATCCTTGATAATCTCAGATTTCCTAGGGATTTAGATGTGAAAGTAACTTATCACGATCCTTGTAGGTTAGGAAGATTAGGAGATGGACTTTATGATGCTCCCAGAACAATTATAGAACAAATACCTGGTGTGGAATTAGTTGAAATGGACAATATTAGGGAAGATGCCAATTGTTGTGGAGTTTCTGCTTTCTCGGGGTGTAATGAATATACTCGTATCCTTCGAAAAAATCGAATTGAAGAAGCAATCAATACTGGAGCCGAATATTTATTAGTGGCATGTCCAAAATGTCTCAGTCATTTCAATTGTTATTTAGATGAGCCAACGGTAAAAAAAGAAACACAGAATAAGGAAAAACAAATAAAAATTAGGGATATTGCCAGTTTTCTAGGAGAATTACTTTATCTGACGTAAGTTTTATAGGATTTATCTATTTTGACTTTGTATATCATCCGATTTTTCTTTTTCTTCATTATTAGATATCAATCCATCTTTTCCGTTGGGTTTTTGTGTCTTTTCTAAAATCTCTTCTTTGACATTTTTAAATTTGATATCCTCTCCTAAACTGAAATCCATATTGACAAATTGATTAATTTTCATTTTATGCGCATATCTCATCACATAACTAGCGCTTTTTTTCCTTAAAAGTTCATTCAAAATTAAGCTCGGAATAGTTGCTAAAATAAGTAAAAAGATTCCTGTAAACCAGAGAATCACTGTCAACCATAGTGTGATATCTCCAAAACTGCCAATTATAGATGCTATTGAGGAGAAAAGAAAGCTTGTAAACGTTATTATTACCCCCACACCTCCATAACCTTTTAAGATTGTGTGATACCAACCCCCAACAGAGCGAATTACCCATGGTTCTGAAAGGTTTTCCACTTTCTTTTTGTTTGAATATACTATACCAGAGTTCTTCAGAAACCAGACAGAAGAGAATACAAACATGGATATAGCAAACGCAGTTGGAAATAATAATAGAAGTGTGAGTGCCTTTCGGAGAGCCAATCCGCTCGTTGTAGACTTAAATCCGTTTAATGCGGGAGATAAAATCAGATCGTTAATTATACCTTCGCTTGAAATAATGATTGTAGATGCGATATTGATAGCAAGCATTACAGGGAAAAAGGACTTGGATAATATTGAAATATCTTTTACTTCAGGCTTTTTCTGTATACCATAGGTCAGTTTTGAACCAAATATCTTTTTATGGAAATAGAGAAATGTGGGTGCCAACACATATCCTCCTAATAGATATCCTATAATTCCGCTAAATGGAATCAGAAAATTACAAAGAAACATCTGTTCATATACAATGTAGTCAGAGGGGATAAATGGACTTAAATTAAAGTCCAAAATTTTAGGAAAAAACATTATCAGTGCATAGAAAATGATGATGATACATATTTCGTACAAGAGGAACAAGAAAATAGCTTTAAAATATTTCATAATTAATATTGTAAAAAAAGTTCATTCTTAAAAATATTGCTAAATCTCTTTCAGATAAAAAATTATAGGCATCATATTCCTTAAAAATATTAGATATGGAATATTGATATATTCAGTACGAAAAATGATGAACGTTGAATTATTATAAGAGAGGAAGCAATCAATATGGATGTTCATTCAATTATTATTGAGGTATTCTCAAAACCCGGGGAAGATCTTGAGGAAATTAGGACAAAACTCATAGCTTTATTTCCATTTGACCTAAATGAGGAAAAGATTACACTTCAACAAAAATCAGCTATCGGTTTTAATGAACAAATCATAAAAACATTAAGAGTGAATTTACAAAAGCAAAGACATATTAAAACATTTTTAAGTCATCTTATGGATCAATTAAGCGATAAAACGAAAGAAATAATTCTTTCTCAGGCAGAAAAACGATTAGATGAGGATCTTTACTTTTATTTACGATTTGACAAAAAAACTCTTTTACAAAACAATCGATATCTGTTAATTAATGAAGGAGATTGCTTTTATTTTAAATTAAAGGTTGCGGCATTTCCTAAAAAAAAGGATGAGGCATTAGCAATAATAAATAATTTGTTTACCTAGCCTTATAACTGATTTTCACTAAATATTTTACTCTTTATTCTGGTAGGTTTTTTTTTCTTCAAAGATATCCAATATTTTATTTAAATCCAAGCTATTAGCTACTTTGAATCCAAAATCAAATAAATTTTTCACAGAATCATTAAAAAATTCGTTAAGTTTTGATACATCAAATTCATTAAACAATTGTTTAATTTGTTCTTCATTCAAATCTGGAATTTTATTCTCTTTCAAATCTTGAATGATCTCTGCGATATTTATCCTCGGCTTTTCGACCTCTTTTGATTTTTCACTCATTCAAATCAACCTTTTATTTATCCATATTTTGTTTAATGGTTTATTTCCGTAGGGATTCTATAATTTTAAGCATCCCTTCGGCGAGTTCATAACGTTTATCTCGGTATTTATCCCTGGTTAACTTCTTTTCCACTGCTACTGGACTTCCAACATTAATTCGAATCCCATCAACATCAAGCATATTGAATATTTTTGTCTTTTCAGTGTAAACCTTTAATGGAATTAAAGGGGCATCTCCAAAAACTGCAAATTTAATAATTGAAGCCATCGTTTTTACTTGAGTTTCCTCATCTAAGCTTGAAGGTGGTGACATCGCAACTAAATCATTTTTTTCATTTAGGTACTTAAATACCATATCAATTGGTTCTTGATCGTCTTTACTCTCGGTACTGCGAAACATTCCAAGAGTTTTTAAGACAGGTCCTGCAACTTTATGCCGAATAAGTTTTGGATCGAGCATAAAATGTATTTGCCTACCAGTTAACTGAGTAATAGCCAAAATATCTCGATAAATATTATCGCTAATAGTGGTTAGGATTGCTTTATCATGCAGAGGAATATTTTCTTTTCCAAAAATCTTTAAGTCAGTGAATGCATCCAATGCAAGCCCTCCTATACCTTCTGTAAGCCCATATAAGGCTTTATTAAAGTTTTCCCTTCCTCCTATCTTTTTAAACATATCTCCTTTTCCTTCTTGTTGGGTTTCAGTCATTCTTTTCACATCTTTATTTTTTTAATTAATATAGTCTTATGATTAAATATTTTTAATAAAATTGTTTACTTCTTCCATTCTTTCATTATAAAATTCTTTTAATTTATCTTCAGACACCATTTTAGGCATCGCATTTTCCGTGAATATATCAAATAATGTGGATAATTTCGCTCTATGGGTCGCAGTTTCCAAAAACTCTTCGCCAATTTCTCGTGCTTGTTTAATGAAGTTTTTAAATTCTTCCATTTTGATTATTACCTATATTAGCTGTAATCTATTTAATTTTAATGTGAGTATACTAATTATTATTTTAAATCTACTTACTTAATAAAATAACATATTTTTATTTAAAAATTAAATTATATTAATATCAATATGAATAATATGCGATATAGATAAGGATGAATATCTAAAGTGATGTCGCAAATATTCTAATAGATATTATTCTAAAGAAACTCAAGAGAAAATTTTTGGAGAATATTAATTATTTTTAAATAGAAAAACATTCTAAATAAAAAGGCATAGAAATTACCTTAGTATTTATTTTCTCCACTTAATTTCCCTCTTTAAGCCCCAAGGATATTTCGAATTTGATTATAGATTCTTGATAAGTCTGAAATTACGCGATAATCATTATTATCTAAATAATATTTCACGTAACTTGCTAATCCATCTTGATTTTCAATCCATATCAAGAAGTTTTTAACTTCTTTTTTTATAATTGGATTTTTATGGAGATTTTCAGCGGGAATTGTTTCCTTTTGGATAGGTTCCTCCTCTCTTTCCTCGTTCACTTCTCCTCCATTCTGAAGCGCATTAAGTAAAGGATGTTCTAATTCCTTTTCAGTCTCCTTCTCGGAAGAAACATCAGATTTTCCCGATAGAGTATTGATTTTATTTTTATATTTCTCAGCTATATCCTTTTCTTTTATCGAATTTGCCATTTTCATAATTTCTTGAGCATATTTGATCGCTTTATCCCTTTTATCCTTCTTAAGTTTTTTGTTAAATTTTTTTTCGTTCTTCTTTATCTTTTTTAATACTTTCTTCTTCTTTTTTGGAACTTTCTTTCTAGACTTTCCTTTTTTATTACTTCCATTCAAATGTCTTAATTTAGAAGTATCGTTGAGTGCAGCCGCAGCTCTTGCCACTGTTGGATATGCTTTATGCATCCATCCCTTTGCTTTATTATTAATATGTGCAATAAGATATTTATCTCTGCTCGTAGTAGTTGCTCCAATTAGATGACCTTTGTTATGTCGATTAGTACCCACAAATCGTTCAGGTTCCATTTGCAAAATTGAATATTTAACTTCATCCACTATGACAAATTGTGCATTTCCACTCGCCCAATTTGTTAAAAAGTCGTTTATGTCTTCTTTTACATTCCAATTTTCTGTGGAGAACTCGATTTTTCCATTCTTTTCTAATACTAGTATCTTATCAACATAAGGATAACTTTTTTGAAGAGTTTTAAACACTTCTTTATAATTCGCCATACTTTACCTTCTCATCGGATTTAATATTTAAGATATAATTTTAAACCATTATTAAATATTTCTATTCTAATTAAGGAGATTAAGATTGATATGATTACTGAAAAGAGTTGATAACCCTACAGAGACGTCATAATATCTAATTTGTATAGTTTTTCGTTATTAATATAAACTCAATAGGTAAGATTTTCATAAAACAATAAAGATTCTTATTTAAAGTCCTATATCTTAGTATAGAGAATAGTTATGAATTCAGAATCACAAATATGGAAAAGATAGTTTTTTTTTAGTCCCGATACTATGTTTAATGACTCATATATTAAGAATTGATTAATTTAAATATTTATTAGAAAATTACAACATCAGAAGAAGAAAAATGCCTTGGATAGATAAAAATATGTGTACTGGGTGCGAGATTTGCATAGATGAATGTCCCGTGGGCGCCATTGCTATGGTAGATGATAAAGCAGAAATAAATATGGGGCTCTGTATTAGATGCGGGACGTGTCATAAAGTGTGCCCTGAAAATGCTGCTAGACATGATTCAGAGTTGATTCCTGAAGAAGTGGAAAATAACATTGAATGGGTTAAAGATTTACTTACCCATTATACTACGGAAAAGGAAAAACGTGGATTCCTTAAAAGAATTAAACGCCATTTCTTAAAGGAAATGAAAGTTAATGAAAAAACACTAGAACAGATCGAAGAAATGATGTAATTATTTTTCAGCTCTCTTTCAATTAATCTAATGTGAAAAAAATTCAAATTTCAAATAATGAATAATCTGTAGAAGGAAAATGGAAAAAGAAAATAATAATCATTTTGAAGTCGAAAAGCTCGAAAAGCTTCTGTCCTATTGGATAAATCATAATAATCAACATGCAAATGATATTGAAAAATGGATGAAACGAATCCATAATATGCCTAAAAATATTTCTCAAGGATTAACTGAAGCAATTGAGTTATTTTACAAAATGAATAAAAGGTTTAAATCAATAAAAGAAGAGTTGAATAAAGAGGAAAATCAACAAATAGAAACAGATAACGAGAAGAAGCAACACGCATCATTAAAAAGGAACCAAGATAAAAAACAATTTGAATTTAAAGAAGTTGGAGTGATTCACACACCATATCAAGATGATGCTCCTTATCAGCCCATTGAGGATGATGAGGGAGATTTTCAAATAACTCTTTATCCTAAATATACAAAAGGTCTCAATCAGCTTGAAAAATTTAAGTATATAATTGTTATTTATTATATTCATAAACTATCACGAGAGAAAGAAAATATAATCTCTCCTCCGTGGACTGGGGGATATGAAGTAGGAATTTTTGCCAGTCGATCTCCCATTCGCCCTAACCCTATTGGAATGAGCATAGTAAAAATTTATAAAATTGAAAAGAATAAGATATTTACTTCTGGGTTAGATGTATTTGATGGAACTCCTTTACTTGATATAAAACCATATATTAAAGATTTGGATTCAAAGGATGATGCTAATTATGGATGGATAAAAGATTTAGATAGTTATGAACATTTACTTTTACATATCAAAGGAATTCCACATGATTATTAAACAAGATTTAAATTTTATATATGTCATATTCTGGCGCTAATAACCACGAATGATCCCTCTCCATATCCATTTTTTACTTTTTCAATTTGTTTTATTTCTGATAAGGGATGAAAAATGGTTTGTCTAAAACTAAATTGTCTAAAATCCGCTTTTCTAAGATGACTTAAAACCTCATCAACCGTATAAAAGTCAGCAAATCTATAAAAAACATTTGATTCCTTATTTTCTTCATAACTCTTTCCAATTTGGCTATTTCGATCAATAAATCCGATTATAAAACACCCATGTGGCTTTAATATTCTATGGACTTCTTTAAAAGCCATAGCAATATCATCAATAAAACAGATTGTAGTGACCATTAATACAATATCAAAAATGGACGTTCTCAAGGGTAATGATTCGCCGATTGAGTCAATTACGCTTATATTTCTTCTTTTAGAAAGGGCTCTCATTTTCCGAGAAGGATCAATTCCCAGTTTAATCCCAAAAGGCGTCGAAAATCTGCCACTTCCCACTCCTATCTCGATGCTTAGCGCCTTTTTAGTAAGTAAACTTTTCACTGCAAATAATTCAGAAAAGTATGCATATGCGTTGATAATAAACCACTTTTCGTATTTTTGTAAGTGTTTATTGAATGGTTTTACTCGCGACAAATAAGAATCTCCAAGTAAAATTAATACTTGAGTTTTAATAAAACTTAAAGAATAATCATTCATTATATATTATATTAATATATTAATATCAATGTATCCAATGATGTGAAAAGAATGGTAGATACCTTAATTTTATGTAAAGATGGTACAATTAATTCCTATTTAAGCTCTCTTGTTATTGCAATGAATACAAGAAAAAACGGAGACGAGGTTTCAATTGTGTTTATGCAAGAGGGCTTAGCGGCGCTTATTGATAAATCCTTTAGATTTTCTCCTGGCTTGGAAAAGTATTCGAGCGATATAAAGAAAAATGCCGCTCAGATGGGAGTCTCATCTGACCCCTTCGATTTAATTAAAAAGGCAAAAAGTGTCGGGGTTTCTCTCTATGCATGTCAAGCGTGGAGAAAACTTTTGAGTGGAAAACCCCCTAAATTCGATGTCCCAGAGGGATTAGAAAAGTTAGAGCTTTCAGAATTGGTGGAAGAAATTGGTGAAGCAAAAAAAGTTATAACTCTTTAAATTCTTTTTTTTTAATTCTTTTATGTTTTTTATTCAGGAAATTGATTCTCAATATTCAATTTAAGCAGAATATTAAGTGCATATTTACAATTTTTATTTGTTTTACAAGTTTTTTCAATTATTCTGAGCCCATCCCTAAAAGGTTAAGTTTTAAATATATATCATTCATAAAATGACCTTAAATATTGCTATGGTGTGAAAGATATCATAAAAAACTATATAAATCTTTTATCAAATTGGATTTTTTAAATTAAAATCGCTTATATTTGTGATAAAAATTAGAAATTAAGGAATTTCAAAAAATTAAATTTAATAGAGTAGTTAAAATACTTCCCATTTTCCACACCGGCTACCCCATCGTGCGACAACTTCATCACCCTTCTCGGGCATTTTGACCTCAACTATTTCACAATTATTAGGACAGTCTCCGCAATGGAATGTAGAGGTTTTAAACTTAATATCGCTAACATGTAATCCTCTAAAATTGGTTTCATGACCGTTTTCAAGATAATAATCTCGACTAAGTAAACCCATCCCCAATGCGCCCATGAGCACATTATATTTAGGGACAATAATTTCCGCATCTAAATGCCTTTCAAAGGCTTTTACAATTCCTTGATTATAGGAAACTCCGCCTTGAAATACAATCGGGGATTCTAAATCTTTCCCTTTTGATAGATTATTTAGATAGTTTCGAACTAACGAATCACAGAGTCCTGCAATAATATCTTCTTTTGAATGGCCCGCATTTTGCTTGTGAATCATATCGCTTTCTGCGAAAACCGTACAGCGCCCAGCAATTGAAGTGGGACTATCCGATTGTAATGCATATTTTCCAAAATCCTCAATAGGAATATCTAATCTTGCTGCTTGATGATCTAAAAATGAACCGGTGCCCGCTGCGCAAACCGAATTCATAGCAAAATCAACGATAATTCCATCTCTTAAAATTATTAATTTACTATCTTGCCCACCGATTTCAAGAATAGTACGAACATCGGGATAAAAGGCTTGTGTAGCAACTGCATGTGCGATAATCTCTGTTTTGGCAATATCTCCTCCAATCACTGCTTTAGTAAGATATCTTGCCGAGCCAGTAGTTCCACAAGACCTAATTTTATAATCTTGCAATTCCTCATTTTCTTTAACATGTTCCCGTAATTTATTCATTCCAAACTTTACTGAATCAATAGGGGAACCACGGTTTCTAAGGAATACATGGCTCAATACATCTCCATCTGTATCTAATAAAACAAATTTACACGATACACTTCCAACATCGATTCCCAGGAAGGCATTCTTTTGGTTATCGCCCACTTTAACTTTTTCTGTTGCTTGTACCATAATGATAACCTACTATTTACTTTATAGTTCTACGTAAATCTTTCATTTAATTATATTTTATCTGTTTCCTATAGTATATAAAATACTTTATCTATTAAATGATCTTTGAATAGATAAAAATACTATTTCAATAAAAAAGAATCCATTAATCACAAATTATTAAAAGTATGATATATCACTTTCTCCACCTATTTTTTCGTAGCTAGAATCTTCATATTTTAACTAAGAGAAGGCATTAATTTAAGAAAAGTCTAAAATCACTTCATTTAGTTTTTATTTAAGATTGATGTTAGATATCTATTAAGTATTTATACTCATATTACTTTTATTAAGTTATGAGTTTAAATACATTAGATTTATTAAATGGTATATTTGGAACCACGATTGTATAAATTTCCTTTATTATGGGTTTTTTTGTCTTATTGCAATACAAAAAAAATAAAAATAAAAATCCACATTTAGATTATTTTCTAAGAAATATTGCTTATAAATTTTTTACCGCTTCCAATTGGTATGATTTCATGGATATCGTTTTTTTTAGATATCACTTTATTAAGATACCGAAAGAAGATTGTTCTTGGAGTCACCATTATATATATTGCGATT
>SDNL01000033.1 GCA_004524365.1 Promethearchaeota archaeon
GAAACAGCATTTGAAGTTCTCCAGCAAATTCAAGAGTTTCCAGAAGAGCGTCGTGAAAATATTATTTCATTCGCCATTGGAGAACCTGATTTCGATACTCCAGAACATATAAAACAAGCGGGAGTAGAAGCTATAAAAAAAAATTATACACATTATACTCCCTCAAGCGGTATTCCAGAATTGCGAGAGGCGATAGCAAATTTCGCTTCTGAAACCAAAAATATTAAAATAACATCAAAAAATGTAGTAATTTTACCCGCTGCTAAATTTATCGTGGATTTGGCACTTTTATCCTGCACAAATCCGGGAGATGAAGTAATTTATCCCAATCCAGGTTATCCGATTTATGAAAGTCTAATCAATGTACATAATTGTAAAGCAGTACCAGCATATTTATTGGAAAGTGAGAATTGGAATTATAATATTAATGATCTCAGAAACTTGATTACAGAAAAAACTAAACTTATTATAATCAATAGTCCTGAAAACCCCACGGGTTCAATGCTCAACCAGAGCACACTTGAAGCATTGGCCGAAATAGCTCTTGAAAATGATCTCTGGATTCTTTCAGATGAGATATATTCTAATATCATCTATGATAATCAAGAATATATTTCAATAGGTGCTCATCCTGACATGCAAAACCGTACTATTATCCTTGATGGATTCAGCAAATATTTCGCTATGACCGGGTGGCGAATTGGATATGCTATTGTTAATGAGCAATTAGCGGAGTATTTCACCCGCTGGGCTACGAATACCATATCGTGTACAGCAAGCTTTACTCAAAAAGCTGGCCTTGTGGCAATAGAAGAAGAAAAATCGGCATCACAATCAATGGTTAAGGAATTTGAACGGCGAAGAGATCTTATGTATAAAAGATTAAATGATCTAAATGGAATCTCTACATTAAAACCAAAAGGCGCATTTTATGTTTTTGCAAATGTAACAAAAGCTTGCGAGGAAAAGGGATTAGAAAGTAGCTTAGAGTTTCAAGACTATGTCTTAGAAAACGCAGATGTAGCGATTTTATCACGGGAATATTTCGGAAAAAAATCCCCCCAGGAAGAAAATAAATATGTACGCTTTTCATATTGTGTTTCTTATGAGGAGATTGAAGAAGGAATGAATAGACTTAAAAAATTATTTCCATAGATTTTAAATTTAGAGATTTATCTTACGAAAGATTACCCTTTAAATACAAATTTTGTCCCAACGCTAGCATCGAATGCTTGGATTGTTTCATCGGTATTTCTATTAACTTCTCTAAGAAATTTGTCCCCAGTACAATGAATTGGAAATAAAAATAGTTTTTCCTTGAATAAATCTAAATTTTTAACGTATTCAACCGTAGTTTTAATTCGCTCGTCTGAGGCGCTAGCCATATGAAAGCCACCAATTATGTGAGAAATAGGCTTGTTCGAAATAGATTGAACATAATCCACAGTATTTTTGAGCCCTGAATGACAACAACCATTTAACATAATAATCCTATCTTTAAATTCAAAGAATAAACACTTATCATCTAAAATTTTATCTACTTCTAAAATATCTTCTTCCATTATGGCGAAATAGTCTGAAAAGTCCTCATCAAGATAATTACGGGGGATTTCTCCAGCACAGATAACTTTAAAGCTGTCTTTATCAAGCAAATCAACTTTGTTTTCTATGAATTTTATTTCTCCATTTAGTTTTGAAATTTCATCGAAATCTAATGGTTCTTGATTGACAATTTTCATTTGATTTAATAATGGAATGATCTCTTCGCGATGTTTTTGCTTTAAATCTTCAAGTGAAACATCAGCAGATCTCCTGAAGAATCTTTCGTAATTGGCCGCTTCATGGGTATAAATAGGAACTTTATGATCGATCTCAGTTAAAATGTCATATAATCCCCCATTATGATCATAATGCCAATGTGAGAGGATAATAGCATCGACATCATACATTTGATATCCCCTTACTGATAAATTATGAATAAATGTTGAGTTCTGACCCCCAGTATCAAATATTAATTTATTTATCAATGTTTTATTTTCAGGTTGCGATGAATCCTCAATTTCAAAAACTTTTATTAAAAATCCTAAACCGTGTTCAGCAATAGATTGAGTAGCGAAAAGCTTATTAAACTCAATGAATTCAAGATTATGTTCCTTATGAAATTGTTGAAAAGGAATGACAATATTATTTGTAATGATTTCAATTTCAAGCTCTATCATAGTATACTAAACTCTCTAAAAATTAATACTCATTTAATTTATATAATTTAGAATATTCTTGACAGAAAATTAATTTAATGGATTATTATTCAAAATATCGAAATTCTCACTTCTTTAAAAATTTCCTATGCTACCGTGAAAAATTAAAGAGATTATAAATAAATATTAAATCTTTCGCCCAATTGTTCAATTCTTTCTTTAGATATGGTAGTATTTTTAATATAGATAGTTTCTAATTCGGGTAATTCATCTAATATTTCAATAGATTCTATATTATTTCCGCTAACTTTTAGGATTTTCAATTTTTCTAAATTTTCAATCCCTTGTAAGTTTGAAATATTATTATTCTCCAAATTTAGATTTACTAAATTAGTTTGATTATTAAGTCCCTCGAAAGCCGAAATATTATTAGACGCAAGGTTTAAGATCCGTAAATCGGTACAATTTTCCAAACCCTTTATCTTCGAAATATTATTATTCTCCAAATTTAAAAGCATCAATTTAAATTGCTCATCTAATCTGTCTATCTCCGGAATGTTATTATTACTTAGGGTAAGAGCTTCTAATCGGTACAATTCTTCCATATTTTCTATACTACCAATTTCATTTTGATTTAAGTCAAGAATTTTCAAATTCGATAATGTTTCAAGATTTTTAACTTTAGTAATTTCATTATGAGAGAGATATAATTTTGTGAGGGCTTGTAATTCATCTATGTTTTTGATCTCCGAGATTTGATTATTCTCTAATCTCAACACTTCTAAATGAGTTAGATGGTTTATTCCACTAATAGTATTTATTTGATTATTACTTATCTCAAGATATTTTAATTTTCTTAAATCATCTAGGTTCTCTATTTTTCTTATGTGATTATTGTTCAAATATAAACGTTTTAAATTGGGCAATTGACTCAATCCTGTAAGGTGAGTTATTTGATTAGAATCGAGATCAAGGAATTCTACATTTTCAAGGTTATTAAATCCTTTAATTTCATTGATCTTATTAAAACTTAAATCTAGACTAATTAATTCATCCAATTCACTCAAACCTTCGATTTCATTAATATTGGAAATTTCTTGGCTTGATAAGTCTAAATCACCATCCACCACTTCAAAATTTTTCCCCCTATATTTTACGGACTCCATGATTGATAATTAGAACTATTATTTTTGAATATTTTGATTAAAAAAAATAAAAATGATCAAATAAAATAAATAATACAATTTATGAGTGAATGACAAAGATGAATTTTTTATTATATAATTGATAATCCCTTATGAAGAAGGAATAATTCAACAGAGGTTATATAATGGAGTATATTAAATTGATCAAAGAAATGCCTGAAATTCATTGTGCTCGAGGCCCAAAACGATGCGAAGAATGCCGAAAAGCACTTAAAAATAAATCATTTTGTTTGATAAAAGTGTATTTGGAACCTGGAGATATAACTCGTCCCATAACAGAAGTTTATGTTGGATGTAGAAGAATAGTTGGAGAGTATGATGTGGTTAAAAAATTTAAAACCAAAGAAGATGCTAAAAAGTATGCAATAAATCACGGAATTGAAATCGTATTTGATTGATTTACTTAAATATGATTTGTTTCATCGGAAATTAAAGAATCTAGCGCATTCTTAGAAGCTTTTCTTTTAATAAAAAGATCCCTTTCACCTATTAACCAACATAAAACATCATATGGTGGGCGAGCATTGTAAATTTGCTCTGCTTTCTCTATGATTGCTTCTTTTGAAGGTTTATGGAAATTCAGTTGAATAAAAGATTCTCTCTCTGCAAGCAACCAGCATAATTCATCATAGGAATAACCCTCTTGGTATACATAATAGGCAGAAACACTTATTTGATTTTTTGGAATATCAAATGTATTAATGGAATTCATTGATAATTATAAGGCAAATTGCCCTTTTATAATTTTTTATGAATAATTAAAAGTAAGATAAATGAGCAACAAAAAGAAAAAAAGAATAGGAAAAATGATACGTATATTCTCAATTCCATTACTTTAAGAAATCAATGACTAATTGATTTATCTCAGGTGCCCGAGATAAATAACAACTATCACCAGACTTCTTAATAACTTCAAAAGTACTATTAGGAATTCGCTCATGCATCTGTTCCATAGCAGCTTTTGGGTGTAATCTATTATGAGATGCGCTGATAATTAAAGTGTCACTTTTGATTGAACTAATTTCATCCAAAATGTTAAATCCTATCATTGCGTCCCCTTGATTAGCCACATCTTTAGGCTCTTGGGGATTTTTTGTAAAAATTTCAGCCACTTCATCTATAGTCCATAAATCGTGGAATTTTTGATCTGGATCCTCGTTAATTTGTTTGATAAAATTTCTATGGAATGCCATACCCATACTTTTCATAAAATATTTCCTTGGAGCATTCTGTTGGAAATCCAATGCTTTTATATTTATATTCTTAACATTTTCTACGCCTTCATCACTGGGAAAGGCTGCGACACAATTAAGTAGCACTAATTTATCAACTCGATCGGGATAATCTATTGCCAGTCGTTGCAATATCATTCCTCCTAACGCATATCCCATCATATGAGCTTTCTCAATATTCAAATAATCCATTAAGCCAATAATGTCTCCCGCCATCATTTCCATCGTATAAGGGCCTTCTGGTCGGTCGGATTCTCCACTTCCCCGATTATCGAATGTGATCACTTTAAAATGTTCACTAAGAGGTCCAACTTGTGCAATCCATCTCTCTTTTGGAAAGGTCCATCCCATAACTAAGATTAAGGGATCGGCATCTTCATCTCCATTTATCTCATAACATAATTTTAAACCATTGTCTAATTCAGCAAATTTCGACATGATCTATAAAATTTGTCATAATTAATATTTTTTTCTAAAGATATTATTTGAATGCTGATTTAACCATTTGAAAATATCTAGAAAAGAGAAATTCTTAATTTCGGATATTTGTTACGATTATATAAAATCAAGATCTTAAAATATTACAATTCCTTGATTTTTTAATAAAATTCTCTATATAGGGATAAGATTGGAAGAATAATGCTAAAGGATATAAAGTTCCCAGAATCTGGATAATTATCACGATTTAAATGCTGTGTTAAATAAAAAGTAAATTATTTAAATAGAGAAAAAATCTAAATAATTATTAATCAAAAACGAAAAGAGAAATGTATATGACACTAAATTCTCTAAGTTCAAAAAAAAATACAATTGCATTTTCTACTGCTCTCGTAGCAACCATCCTAATACTTTTGGTGTTTTCGATTCCAATACTTGGTCTTCCCGCACTGGGGGATCTCTTATTCCCTGGAAATGGGTTATGGACTGTACCAGGAGAACCAGAAAGTCAATTACTTTATATTGATGGAATGGATGATGAAGTAACCGTTATTCGAGATGAATGGGGAATTCCTCATATTTATGCCTCTACGGATAATGATCTTTTTTTCTCACAAGGTTATTTACATGCTCAAGACAGATATTTTCAAATGGATTTAATACGTCGCCAGGTACGAGGACAATTAGCTGAGGTATTGGGAGAATATGCTCTCGAGCAAGATAAACTTAGTCTTGCAATGGGAATGGAATATTGGGCAAAAAAAACCGATGAGGTAATCAGAGCGAATTATTCAGAGTTTGTGGAACCTTTAGAAAAATATGTAGAAGGGATAAATTACTATTTGGCAACCCATAAAAACAATTTACCTGTTGAATATCAATTATTAGGCTTTGAACCGAAACCTTGGACAACTGTGGATACTTTATGTCTTGTTCAAGAAATGGCAAGACAATTATCGTGGAATTATAATGATTTGTATCGATATTCAAATCTTGCAGGGTTAGGAAATGACAAATATCTTGAATTATTCAATCCTTTCTTACCCTATCAAATTCCTATCGTCCCTAATTGTTCTAGCTATCCTTCAAGCCCTATATTCTCCTCCTCTGGAGATTCCCCATCAGCTTCTAACCTAAAAGCTTCAGTAGATTGGTTAATTAAAGGAATTGAAGGTATTGATTCAGAAAAAAAACTCATAGAATCTAAGTTAACTCAAGGTTCAAATAATTGGGTTGCTCATGGCTCCAAGACTACGACGGGAAAGCCCATTTTATGCAATGATATGCATTTGGCGTGGATACTTCCCGGTGTATGGTATGAGCAACATCTTGTTTCACAAGAGATTCCCGACGAAGGAACAAATTATAATTCATACGGATTCGCTATTCCCGGCATGCCATTAATTGCTGTTGGACATAACAATTATGTCGCATGGGGATTTACTAATACGGGCTATGATGTTATGGATTGGTATTACTATAATGAGAAGAATAGCACACATTATTTATATGAAGGGGATTATGAACCTTTCGAAACCAGAGATTACACTATAAAAGTCTATGGAGGAGAAGATGTTCAATTTACCGTCAGAGAAACAAAAGAAGGACCTGTTTTAACTGACTTTTTAAACGATAGAATTCCTTCGGATCTTAAACAAAGTGATACAATTTTTGCTGCACAATGGATGGGCAATGATATCTATCTAAATCTTCTTGCAGGTCAGGATTTCAATCGGGCAACCGATAGAGAGGACTTTAACGAAGCATCTAGATATTGGGACACTTTAGCTCAGAATATTGTGTATGCGGATGTTGATGGAAATATTGCTATTCGCCCCACTGGGAGAGTACCAATTCGAGATGATTCAAACATTCCCTCTTGGCATTTGGGTAATGGATCAATTCCATATAATGGTTCAAACGGTGAAGGAAAATGGATTGATGAAGTACCATTTAATCAATTACCAAACTCGTTAAATCCAAGTCAAGGTTATTTAGCTTCTGCTAATCAAATAGCTGTTGGACCAGAATATAATTTTAGTAAATATTTTCTCCAAAATGAATACGCGAATGGATACAGAGCGCGGAGAATAAATGAACTACTAAATACAACCGATAATATTACCATAGATAAAATGAAGGAGATTCAATTGGATATCAATTCTTCAGTAGCAAAAGCTTTTATTCCCACATTATTAGATGTGATTGAATATACTTACGGAACAAGTATTCCTGAAGGTCTTAATCAAGCCTATAACGTATTAAAGGACTGGAAATATGTAATGGATAAAGATATGGCCGCTCCCACGATATACCGAAAATGGCGTGACTTCTTTTATGATCTAACGTTTGATGATGATATTGATTATTATAATTTAAGTCGAGGTCCTCAATTAGTAATGTTGGAATACTTAATGAATAATCAAACATCCCATTGGTTTAACAATATTTCAACCGGAACTCCTATCCAAATGACTCGAAATCAAACCATGCTCTTAGCCTTCAATAACACTATTGACTGGTTGGAGAATGTTTATAGTACAGATGATCCAACTAAATGGACATGGGGAACATTACATAAAGTAAAGTTTTCTCATTTATCGGGATTAAATATTTTAAGTGTAGGACCTCTTCCTGGAAGTGGAGAAGGATATACTGTAAACCCAGCAGGTGCTTACATAGATGAAGATGGAGGTGTTGCTCAAGGGGGTGCTTCTGAAAGGTTAATTGTGGATTTAAGCGATATGGGGAATTCTATAAGTGTAATTCCATCCGGTGAATCGGGTCACCCTCATTTGAAACATTATACAGATCAGCTTACGGAACTATTTCTTAAAGGAAAGTACCATCGTCAATATTTCGACTATACAGCATCCAATTTTCCATCAATAGAATCGATATTAATCTTTAAACCAACAGGAGGGGGTTTTTAATATGGAAATAGAAAAGAGAAACTTATTAATTGGAACATTAATAGCTCTCATCCTCGCCGCCTTACTTTCTTTAATTCCACTATGGCAACTTGTTTTTATTGCAGGGTTCCTTGGTGGTTTGATAAATAAAAAAGTTTTATACGGAGCTTTAAGTGGAGCTTTGGGAGTCGGAAGCTTTTGGATACTCTATATTATTGATGGCATTTTCTTCAAAGGATTATATAATCTTTTTGATATTTTTGGAAGATTATTAATTGGGTCGGGATTTGGTTGGCTAATACTTCTGTTGATTATTCTTTTAGGGATCCTATTTGGATTTCTAGGAGGTACCTTGGGAAGTAGCGGAAGAAACTTATTTATGCAATATTATAACAAACGAACCTAAAAACTAAGTAAATTTAATTTTCTCCCTTTTTTTTAATTTTTTTTCTATTAGATTAAAATTAAAGAGATTCTTAATTATTAGTAAATAAAAAAAAAGAGTTGGAATATTTAAATCCAACCTAAAGAGAAGAATACGATAAAAGCCGTTAAGCCAATAGCGTATAAAACTCCAACAAACTTAATTTGATCCCTTTTATCTTCCATATCATGAACATAGAACGCAAAGACAAAGAAATGAAAATAACCGATTAGGAAGATGAGGATTGGATTATACCAGTGCCACCATACATATTCCCAGATTAAATAATCATTCCAATTTAATAATATCTCCACAAATACACAGAAGGCGGCAAAAAGAGCAGCATTAAACCATCTATTAGGAATCTTTCCAAATATTTTTTCATCTTTATCATCTGGTAGGAATTTAGAAAAAATAATTCCTGCAATCGCAAACATAAAAAGTATTTCAATATTCCATCCAATCAAAATTACATACGCGCTCGCTCCAGGAGTTGTCCAGAAAGCAGAATAGTTCGTAAATTTGAACACTAAAGCATTCCACACCTCATTGATTAAATCAAATCCTAATACGGTCAATCCTGCAAAAATTATACTCCAGTTACCAGTTTCTCGAGCCTTCTTAATCTCAACGCCGTAGATATAGAGGATAATAGCCAGTAATGGTATAATATACCAACCAAAATTCTCATTTAAAACTCTTAGTTTTCCTAACGCCTCCAAGGAGGCAGGGGTAGGTGTCATTGTTCGGATTCTTATTTATTTAATTTTTATTGTTATTAATTTGATTTACAAATTATTTATACTTTTCTTAATACTTAAGAAATTTGTTTTTATTAAATTTTTAATAATTCAGAATTTTATACAATCTTCATTTGTAAGGGTATAAGGGTGGTTGATAGCGTTTCTAAGAGCGGATACCCAACGTTTTGAATATTCTTTATGTTCAAATAATCGAACAACATCATCACTAAATCGTAATGGGTCATTATCATCACCCATTAATGCCTTGATCTTTGGTGAATCAGCATATTTATCACAAAATTCCTTCACATTAATTTTTCCTTTTTTATTCAACATATAAATTTCATGAAATTCATCGAGAGTTAGTAATACGGTTAAGACATGAACTATTTTTAACCCTATATATTCTTGGAAAAAATATTCCGTAGGTTTATGTTTTAGATGATATACAAAAATAGTGCTAAACTCATAGTTGTAGCGGGAAATTTCTTCATTATCAGACTCCCAAGAGAAGATACCTTCTTCCCCAATTTGAATAAGTGGTTGTGTTTTAACATTTTCGAGAGGTCTGTTTATTTCTTCACTTATTTCTCTAATTGCAGTTTCCCAGCACGATTCATTCATCTCACTATGACCTCCAAAAAAAGCTAATCGTCCTGGATCTCTTTTTTTCTTAGGTTTTATTTGAACTACTACTTTTCTTCGAGATTTATTCTTATTATTAATATGATTATTTTTCTCTGGAGCAACTAATATAGTTATAACAGATTTATGGTATGCATTAGGAAAAGAATGCATATATGCCCTAGTAGTCACTCCTACGACTTCTCTTTGTTTATTGTAAAATGGAATTAGGCCAGATTTATTTTCAAAATTCACTCCTTTTAAATCTTCCACCATTTTTAGTAGATCCTCTTGGAATCTAATAAAATCATACTCTTCTTTTACTTTACTGATATTTTGGAACTTTGAAATCTCTGGAAATGCCTCTTTTGCTTTAGAATTAAGAGAACCTTTTTGATTTAGAGGGGTCTTGTCTAAAATAATTGGCGTAATTCTCCGTCCTTCTTCATCCTTATCATATTGTTGTTTTGCTACTTCATATTCCTTTTTACAATATACTGAATTTAAGGAATCCTTCGATAATAAAAGCATAAAAACTCCAGAATCAATTATGGTTCGCTTAATTTCTTTTCTCCAGTCTTTTCCGGCTTTGTGTGTTAATCTTTCATCATACCAGTATCTAATATTCTGGCCTTTTAGTAAATTAGCAATTAACAATAGATCATTCTCATCCTGATGGGAATAACTTAAAAATACTCTATTATTTGGCATAATTGATTCAAAACATTTAATTCGGTATATATAATATTTTAAAATTATCTTAAGAATTATAAAAAGTTTTTGTATAAGTTAGAGATTCAAAATAAACTAAATCATAATAGAATGATTTTGACTTACAATTAATAAAAAAATATTTAATTTATCCTTGAAAATACTAAATACATAAAAATTTAAGTTAAAAAAAATTGAAAAAAATACGAAATTCAACTGTATAGTTTGATTATTAATATGGAAAAAAATAATGTTGATAAAGAAATAAAAAATCAAGATACTTCGAATTCTAATAAAAAACAAGAAATTAATCTTCAGTTTCATTGGTATGCTCTAGGTTTTTCTACAATCTATTTAGGTTCATGGCTAATCCCCGGCTTTATCATGTGGATATACTTGCAATATTTATACGTACCCTTTTTTCTAAATATTAAAAATATTATCATAATTTTTACGAGCTTGGAAGGGCTTATCGCTTCTATTAGTTTTCCGTTTATTATAATGGTTTGTTATCTTATTCATTTATTTTTTGTAGGGCTAATTACAAAAGCTTGGTGGAATATTACTAAAAAGATATCTCCAGTAAGGGATGGGATAATTCCGAGAAATACGCCAAGTAAAACATTAAACATATATCATGTTCGAAGCTTTTTGATAAAATATCCAAAACATGCATTTAATCGGGGTCCATTTCCATGGTTAATCACATGGCTTTATAATTTTGTAGGAACCAATAAGATAGGGAAAGGAACCGTTATAGAAGAGCAATTTGGAGCAGATAAAGGAGTAGAAATTGGTGAAAATTCTTATATTGGGGTTAATTCAGGATTTAGTTCTCATGCTGTAGATGGAATCTTTGGAAATGTGGCGTATTTTAAAATAAAAGTTGGAGATAATGTAACTACTTCCGCATTGAATTGTGCTGGTCCAGGAGTGGAAATAAATGACAATTCCTATCTTTTACCAATTGCTGGAGCTACAAAAAATAATGTTTTAAAGGGAGACAATTATTATTTTGGAGCCCCTTTAAGGAAAGCTTTTTCGCGAAAAGTAAAGAAATATTTAGATATAACTGATGAAGATTTAGAACGGGCAGAAAATCTCAAAAAAAAAAGACAAAATGGAGAAGAAAATGAGTAAAGAAGATGATGAAACATTAGATTCACAAGTTGTTGAATTGTTGGAAAAAGGACAGAAATCTGAATTTGAGATTGATTTTGTCTCTACAAGTGCTATTAAAAAAATGGATTTAAAATTTTTAATATTTTTTATACCCATTTTATGGGCAAGCTTTTATTCTATAGCTTGTTTTTGGTATTCTTATATCATTTTTATTCCTACAATAATCTTGAAAATTTTCTTAATCCCTGTAGCTATTCTCGCTAACTTTTTTGTTCTTGTTTTTGGGTTCATTGTATTCGGTAAATTATTTTTAATAATTCTTAATTTAATTCATAAACCTAAGGAAGGAGTTTTTAAAACGGAAAAAGGAAATCGTGATTATCTTTTTTGGCAATTGAGAATTCAACTGAAAAAACTAGTCTTATGGATTATGAATAATAATCCCTTACCCTGGATAGATATTGTTGGTTTTCGTTGGTTCGGAGTGCAGGTGGACTTTTCAAGTCATATGTTTGATTCTTGGGTTGATTGTGATTTTATTGAAATTGGCAGAAAAGTAACTGTGGGGCAAGGTGCTGTGGTAATGAGCTCAATGGTGGTTGGTAAGTATTTAATTATTAAAAAAGTAAAGTTTGAGGATTATACGGTCATCGGAGGAGTATCCAATATTGCTCCTGGAACGACGGTTGGAAAAGAAACGATTGTTGGTGCCTTTTCAACTACTCATTATAAACAAGAATTGGAGCCCGGATGGGTATATTTTGGAACGGGACCCGTCCTAAAATTGAAACCAAACAAATATGCTGAAGAAAGAGATGATATAATCTCTAAAAAAGATGTCGATGAAGAACGTAGATATAAAGTAATTAAAGAGATAAATGTCGATAATAAAAAAAATAATTTAAAAGAAAATAATGAGGAAAAATCATAATGTCTAAACCTGCAGCTTTAAAAGTAGGACCATTTACAACTAATCTTTTAGTTAAAAAACGATATGTACTCTTTTACATTTTTCTATTTTGGATTAGCTTCTTTATTGTTCAGTTTGAATTTTGGATATATTACATTTTTCTATTTGATGAATTATTCTATTTCATAGTGTTCCTTCCTTTCATCATATTGGTAATGTACATATCGATGATTCTTGTTTCATTATTATTTGCGAAGGTGTTTTTGATATGTGTAAATCTTATACATACACCAAAGGAAGGTGTGTTTCTAAGAACTGAAAGCGATATAGACTATCGATATTGGAGTATTCGAAATACTATTAAAAAGTGGCCTATATGGCTCTCTCATAAGATCCCCTTTCCTTTTATGGATAACATTTGCCTTAAAGTTTTTAATGTAAAGACTAAGTTTTCTAATTCGCTCTTTGAGGGATGGGTGGATACGGAATTCATTGAGTTTGGTAAGAATGTAACCGTAGGACAAGGGAGCATCATTCAATCGGCAGTTATCGCAGGAAATTTATTTATCATAAGAAAAACAAAAATAAACGACAATGCCATTATTGGAGCACATTCAATTGTAATGCCCGGTACAGAAGTCGGAAAGAATTGTATTCTTAGCGCAAGTTCTGTTACCACGGTAAATCAAGAACTTGAGGAAGGATGGATTTATTCAGGAATTCCAGCAAAGAAAGATAAGAAAAACAGATTTTTTGAAGATGGATTGGAAGATATTTTAAGAAATCCAGAACGATTAGAAATTTATATGGAGCAACTCAATAAAAACGAAAAATAAAATCTAAATTCCTTAATATATTATTTTTCTATGCTTACTATCTACTAACGTTGAATAACTATATTTTTTAACCTTTAAGAAAAGCATTCTTTATTTATTAAGAGAATACTCCAAGAATTAATATTCTATTAATATCAAGTTTATATCAAAGGAGGTCCTTTTTATCCATAGAATTTTTCGAAATCTAAATATAAAAAAAGCAGTAATAAACTATGGAAAAATTAATAATTGAAATTTTACAGATTTATGGCTGGACAGGATTATTTCTTCTTGGTTATATGTTATTTGCCTTTCTTGTGGGCACATTAAAGAAAGACAATTCGGTAATAGATGTATTCTATGGGGGAGGGTTTATATTAGTTGCATGGTCGACTCTGATTTTAAAAGGAGTTTATTCGCTACGCTCGATTATTGCTACGATTTTGGTGACAATTTGGGGGATTCGATTAGCCACCTATGTATTAATTCGTAATTGGGGAAAAGGAGAAGATAAACGTTATCAAAACATGAGAGAACGTTGGGAAGGTAATGTACTCATTAATAGTCTTTTTCGAATTTACCTCTTTCAAGGATTAATTCTATTCTTGGTAGTATTTCCCGTATCTTTCCTTAATGCAAGCTCAAATCCTCCTCTATGGTTTTTAGATTTCATTGGGATTGGAATTTGGGGAGTGGGATTCTTTTTTGAAACTGTCGGTGACATTCAATTATATCGATTTCTCAATGATCCTGCTAATCAAGGAAAGGTATTTGATGGGGGATTATGGCGTTATACCCAACATCCCAATTATTTTGGTGAAGTGACCCAATGGTGGGGACTTTATATTGTAGCACTTTCTGTTCCATTTGGATTTATTAGTATATTCGGACCCGCAATCATAACCTACATGATAATAAATGTATCTGGCGTTAAACTTTTAGATAAAAGTTTTGAGGGAGATAGTGAATATGCAAAATATAAGAGAAGAACAAGTCAATTCATTCCGCTACCACCAAAAAAGGAAGAGTAAATATCATATTAAAAATAATCCATCTACTAATTCATTCTTATTATATCTTTATTCTTTTTTTTGGAAACCTTAATGGCTTTAAGGACATTAAGTATAGTTATCATTTTTTATTAAGATAGTTAAATTCGAAAAATTCATATGAATATTTAGAAAAAAAGAGTAAAAGATATGGGGCCCCTTACTTACAATCATTCCAAAAAGGGAGAAGTAAAGAAAATTTCTACTCTACCGAGGTAAAGTAGAACACCAAAAGACAAAAATCCAGGGATTCAAGTAAGGTTTCCTCTATCTTAAAACCAATCATCATTCGATGATTGTTAAATAAAATTATTTATTAATATTTAAAAACTATTGGAAATTTATAATAAAGATAAAGTATGGATGATAAATCAATACGATCAGTCGGTTAAAAGAGGATATCAAATTAATATTTTTATGGAATTTTAAAATTTGAGGATAATTTTCTTATTGTTTTGATTCAAATTTCTTTATTTTTATATACTAAATTTTTAACGGAATTGCGAAAGAAGTCCCCGTCCTTTATTCAGGGAGGGGATGAATTTCGCACAAGATACACTC
>SDNL01000158.1 GCA_004524365.1 Promethearchaeota archaeon
TGAATCTGATGATTTAATTGAAATCCACGAATTTGTTGCTATTAGCGACATTGATCCATTGTATATTAATAAAAATTATTTTATAGGTCCTCAAGAAGGGGGAGAGCGTTCTTACAGCTTATTCAAAGGGGTTTTAGAATCACAAGATAAAGTCGCCATAGCTACTTTTGTTATGAGAGAAAAAAAGTATCTGTGTATGATTAAAAGTTATAAGAAAGGTTTATTATTATCTATTCTCAACTATGCTGATAATATTCGAAGCATAAATAATGTTCCGAATATAAATTACGAGCCACCTAAACTTAAAGATAAAGAGATTGAACTCTCAAACCAATTAATCGAAAATTTAAGCTCTGATAGTTTCAATATTTCAAAATATGAAAATACGTTTCAGGAAAACCTTAGGGAAGCAATTGAGAAAAAGGCTAAAGGAGAGGCTGTGTCTATCAGTAAAGAAAAGAGTAAAAGAACCGAAAATCTAATAGAGTCATTACAAGCTAGTTTGGAACAAAAATGAAATCCTTAGAACCCATGCTATGCCAAAAAGGGACAAAAGATCTTCTTGATAGTGATGAATACATATTTCAGCCTAAATTGGATGGAACGAGAGCATTATATATAGAAGAAAAGTTGATTAATCGTCGAGGAAGAAACATACGCCAACGATATCCTGAATTTGAAGATTTAAAAATTGAAAGAGATAGTATCATCGATGGTGAAATTATTGTTTATAATGAAAAAGGATTACCAGATTTTAACTTGTTGCAATCCAGAGAACAAATCAGCAATAAATTCAAAATTAAATTATTGAGTCAACGTTATCCAGCTACTTATATTGTTTTCGATTGTTTAGAATATGCTAGTGAAGATATTACTCAAAAACCTTTAGAAAAACGGCTGGAATATTTAGAAAAATCTATTACTGAAAACGATCATCTTCAATTAATTTATTCAACAGATAATGGAACTCAATTGTGGGATGAGATTATAAAACGTGGAATTGAAGGAGTAATGGCTAAAAAGAAGGGGAGTATTTATCAACCAGGCAAACGAAGTCAAGCATGTCTTAAAATTAAGAATTTGAAAACGATTGATTGTATAATACTTGGATATACTAAGGGGGAAGGGAAAAGAGAAGAGACTTTTGGAGCCTTAATAATTGGAGCCTATAAGGGAGATAAAATAAAACAATTAGGAAAGGTTGGGACAGGTTGGACAGATGAAGAATTAAAAATCCTTAAAGAAAAAATGGAAAAATTGGTTATCGAAAAAGAAGAAAATAAAACGTGGATTAAACCCAAACTTGTATGTGAAGTTGAGTATTTAGAAATGACCAGAAATGAAGAATTAAGAGCCCCTAGCTTTCAGAGACTAAGGCCAGATAAACTTCCTGAGGAATGCATTATCGAATAATGGTTCAGTGTGGATAATGGGTTAAATTACATTAATGAATGACATAAATCTGCCCATCTCTCCTTTTTTCAATTCATACTGTCCGTTTTGGGTTATCCGTGCCCAAATTTGGAACATATTTTTTAAAAACTTTTTATAATTCTTAGTTAATTTTCCACCATAATAAGAATATTTAGAAGTCTCCTCTCGATAGAGATCCGCAACATTTTCTTTCCATTCCTTATATGCTTTTGTTTCCTCACCACCCCATAACGCATTCTTTTCAGAAATTTGTTCAAAAATAAACGTCTCTAAATTCTTATCTTCGATTTCATTAATATTTTTTAACTTTCGATTAAAATTATAATTTTTAAACAATTCAATCATATCGTTACTTTCTAGAGTATCTCCTTTTGTATTCATAAAGGTTGGTGTATTCTCACTACTGTCGATCATCATTAAGAAATCAAAACAATCAAACGTTCCAACGTTGATTGAACTCATATATTTTGCCATAAGGATAATCGTTTCTTTATTTTTGGTAAGATATACATTGTTGCTTATAAATTCATTTGATTGATAGATGGATAAGGTATTAAATCCATTTAGAGATTTGATTTTCTTTATGTCACTTTCTTTTTCGATTCTTAAATTTCTTACTGAATCATTTTCACTATTTTTCTTATCATCCTTTAGTAAAATTACTTCGTAAGGAGGATTGTCTTTAAGCGTTGAGAGAATAAACTGTGCAATAAATTCCTTGATTTTGCTCCAGTTTGATTCTTTAGCTAAAGCGATCAATTCTTTAGGATAAGTTGTATTCATCTCTAACAAATTTATAGAGTATGATTTAAAAAATCTAAGGATTTAATAAATATATTAAAAAAAAAGAGAGTTAATGTGAAACCTAATTCAAAAGTCGTTTAACCTTCTTATTTATATTTCACTTCAGATAATACTTGGTTCAATAAAGAATTAGAATCTTTACAACCTTTCTTACTAATATTCATATGGTTTTAGTAAAAGTATCCACCAGATTGTTGGTCTTTCCCGGCAGACTCTAATACTTTAACATTCGCTGCTTGCGGACCTTTTTCACCTTCGGTGACCTCGTATTCTACGACGTCATTTTCATATAAGGTTTTATATTCGTCGCCCTCGCCCTCAATGGCCGAGTAGTGGACGAAAATATCGTGTTCTTGAGATTCCTCATCCTTATATTCCTCAGGTGTAATAAATCCGTAGCCTTTTCGATTGTTAAACCATTTTACTGTTCCTTTCGGCATTACTAATTACACTTCGTATCTTACTTTTTTATTCCAATTTATTTTAAATTCGTACATTTTAGTTGTTCTGAAATAAAAGTTTCCTTTTAATCAGCCAACTCTAAATAAATTAGGAATTAAAACCTATTAAACTTTTTGCCTAAAACTACAAAAAATATCAAAATGAGATTAATCCATAATAAAAAGCAATATATCTCGGAGTAAAATTAAGATTTTATCAATCATAACTAATTATATAAATTCTAAATCAATTGGTTTTTTTAATGGGATAGAATTAAAATAGAGTGACGGTTTTTTTGGGTTAACTTAGTTTAAATGATTAAAGATAAAATCCGATTTAGAAAATGGATAAAACGGAAATTATCCCTCCATTAGGAGTTATCGTTGTAATGTGCATCATTTTGCTAATTTCTCTTTTCAATAATTATCAGCAAGTATTTAATTTCGCTTTCGGGATAATTATTGGCTCTGGATTATATTTATGTTATCTTGTTTATAAAGAAATTAGAAAAAGGAGAAAAGATGTTGCATCTTAATATCCAAAAAGCATGTATTGAGTTCTCATATTAGAGATCGCTCAATTAGAAGCACTTTAAATCAGTAGACTTAATTTAAATTATTAATCTTCTCCATGAAAAGATTTTTTAAATCGACAAATTTGATAGTTATTTAAAATTATTGTATCTGGATTTTTCTCCGTTAACATTATTTTAGTATAGAATATTAGAAATTCGTCGGTCTCTTCAAATTTTTATAAATAAATGAAATATAAATAATTATGACTGAACCTGTGTCATATTATGATTGGGATCAGAATTTAACCAACCATAAAAAAGAGAATAATTCTATAAAGAATACTAAAATAGGAATTTCTCAATCAAAATTAAAAGCACATATGAAAGAATGGAGAGATAATAATCTCTGATATTATTCTAATGAATTTTAGAAATGTAATAAAAATTAATACAAACTTAATTCTATAGTTTCAATAATATAATTACTATATTTTTGAAAATCATTAAAATCTATCAAGGAATTTGAGGATAAGAGAATTCTTCTTAAATCGCTTAA